>DJPI01000044.1 GCA_002438505.1 Ruminococcaceae bacterium UBA6416
GATAGGCGCGAGCAGCGCCGGGACAAAGTCCCTCTTGGCGCGCCAAAAAAGCTTCGGTCAATTAAGCCGGAGCTTTTATTTTTTTGCATTGGTTCAAAAAAGGACAAGAGGGACGAGAACAAGGAGGGAGGAGCAACGCGACGGAAGAAAACAGTCCGGTGGACTGTTTTTGCCGACGGGGCAACGAGCAATGCGAGGCGATAGGCGCGAGCAGCGCCGGGATAAAGTCCCTCTTGGCGCGCCAAAAAAGCTTCGGTCAATTAAGCCGGAGCTTTTATTTTTTTGCTTTGGTTCAAAAAAGGACAAGAGGGACGAGAACATCTTTGACCGCCGTTCAGACTTTTGTCTGAAAACCGGCGGTCAATTATATCTGAGGAATATATTATTGTGTTATAACCCTTTCCGATTTAAGTCGGCATATACCAAACAGGAAAATCAAAGCGATTAGCGCTATTGTTGACAAAGCCGAAACAGCAAGCTCGCTTCCAATAAAAGACTGATGGATAACATCATTGAACGTCGAAAACAGCCCTATTAACGGTATGTATTTAACCGGCACATTTTTTGGAAAAAAGCCAAACGAAATTAAGCCGGAAAGAAAAATTCCAAATGCTAACAGCAATTCATTGAACAACTGCGAATTTTTAAGACTCTGAGAAAAAAGTGAAACCGTCAGCGATACGGTTACCGAAAGTGCCGCCAAAATTAACAGTATAGCAATCAGTATAAGCACAGTGCACGGTGAACGGAGCATACCGGCGAAATACGGTGCATTTTCACCAAGCTGTTGAGAAAAGAAAAACGATATAACATTTATGGAGAGCGATATTCCCGAAACGGCAGCTAAGGCCAGTGCCTTTCCAAAAAAAATCTTTCTCCGCGGCTTAACGGTCAGAAGCAGACTTTCCAAAGTTTTCCGCTCTTTTTCTCCGGCAAACATATCGTTGGCAAAACCTGCGGTTGATTGAAAAATCAGAGATATCAATAAAACCGGCATTATGAAATCCGAAATCGAGTCTGAGGCCGAGGGTGTTTTACCCTCTTCATCAAGCATATTCATACTAAAAAAATCACTGTGTTTTGTTTTATAAATTTCTGAATAAAAGGCAGAAAAGCTTTCTCCGAATTTTGTTGCCGCAAGAAGAGATTTATATGAACGCGAGGAATAGATAAGATTGATTGAGCTGTTTTCTATCTTTAATAAAAAGTCAATTTTGCCGCTTTGCAAATCGCTTTGAATCGCTTTTTCGTCATTTTCCGCATCAAAAAGGCAGGTTCTTTTATTCCGCCGGATATAATCATCCAGAACCCTGTTTATATAACCGTTGTCTGAAACAACCGCAATTTTTGCCGTTGAGGAGGGAGAAGCGTTTAAGCTGTTTAATCCGAGTGACAGCAGAGGATAAATAAAAAGCGGAATTAACATTATTATGATTGAATATTTGTTTCTGATAATTTCCTTGATTTCCTTGGCAGCTATTATTCCTATTGTTTTCATTGCTTTTGCTCTCCTTAATTCAGCGCAGACATAAGACATTTACTTTTTTCATCACTCTTGCTGTTTTTGAAAAAATCAGCCGTTAAAAAGCACTCTGCTGTTTTTCCGTCCTTTAAAATTGCAATGTTGTCACTCAAGTCCGATATTTCAAAAATATTGTGTGTTGCAACAAGAATGGACTTGTTTTTGCTCTTTAAAAACTTAATAAACTCAATCACATCGTTGGCTGTTTCAAGATCAAGCCCCGTTGAAGGCTCGTCCAAAAGGAGGAGATCCGGGTTGGAAATGAGGCAATTTGCAAACGCAATTTTTTGTCTCATGCCCCGTGAATACTGAAAGGAGCGGCGGCAATAAAAGCTTTTGAAGTGGAGCGTTTCATCAAGTTCATCAATACGCTTTTCAATAGCACTGCGGCTAAGATTGTTGATTTGACCGTAAAAGGTTATTATTTCCTTTCCGCTCAGATAATTATTAAGGGCAATGTCACCGCCCATCAAGGTTCCTATGCCGGCGTTTTTTTCAAGACGTATTTCTCCGCCGTCCGGTTTGAGGATACCGGATATAAGCCTTATTAAGGTGCTTTTTCCGGCTCCGTTTTTTCCAACGAGCGCAGTTATCTTTCCGGTTTCAATATTAAGATTAAGTTTGTCAATTACTTTATTTTTTGAAAACGACTTGCTCAGATTCAAAATCTCAACCATTTTTACCTCCTGTATAAAAACGGAGCCGCTGTGCCCCAAAAAGACAAGCGGCTCCACGGGGTTAAGTGCAAAAAGAGGTTATCTTCTCTTTCTACTTGCTCTGCCCATAGTCCATGCTGCGGCGCAGGTAACTCCGGCATATGCGATTGACCATGCAAGAAATGCCATGTTGATTTCCCCCTTTCCTCGATTTTTATGGTTACATAATCATGCAACCGAATGAAAAGTTTGTTTAACAGGAACTTTTCTGCCTATGATTATACTATCATAGTTCCTGTTTGTCAAGAGAAATAGGAAGTAAAATTCCTATAATGTGTAAAAATATTAAGAATTGAGGAAGAATAATGCTCATTTATGAATTCAGACTTATAGGAAATAAACTCTTGACATTCAGAAAAAAGAACGGGCTGACCCAAAGCGAGGTTGCCGAAAAAGCCGGTTTATCCGACCGAACCTATGCAGACATTGAACGCGGCACAGTCAACATGAGGATTGAAACAGTTCTCAAAATCTGTGATGCGCTGAACATTACGCCCAATGAAATTTTAACTGTCGATGACGAAGACAGTGTTGTTCTTGAAGAAGAAATAATCAAAAGGTTAAGCCTTTGCACCCGAAGCGAAAAGGAGACTGCGCTCAGGCTTCTTAATGTTTATCTTGATTCGCTGAAATAACACGGGTTTTTGCTTTCTCTTATAATACGAGGGTTTTTCTTTGCTGACCGCCGCAGTGTTTAATCACCGGATGCCCTTTTATTTCCCCGCCCCGCGAAAAAAACTTTCTTTCTACCCCTTGAAAAAACGGAAAAAAGTGCTATAATATAACTGTATATAGTATTATTGCGGTAATTTGACCTTTTTTACATATATTTTGCGCGTTTCGGAAGTTATTTAAGAGAGATTTTTGAAAGACGAAGATTTTTAAAAAGGGGAGAGGAGAGTATAAACTTGTCAGCAGATTTACATTGTCATACCAAGCTTTCAGACGGAACGATGGGTATTGACGACATCATCATCCTTGCAAAAAAAAGCGGGGTAACAACCCTCGCAATCACCGACCACGACTGCCTTGCCGGTACCGTTCGAGCCAAAATTATCGGCGAAAGATATGGCGTTACCGTTATTCCGGCGGTTGAGCTCACCTGCACGGACAAAAAGCGCGGCGGAAAGGCTCATATGCTTTGCTATTTTCCGGACAGCCCGGACAGACTTGAGGGCCTTTGCAAGCGCAATTCCCTCATCAGAAAAAGCGCCGGAAAGGTCATGGCCGTTAAGGTCACTCAGAAGTTCCCGGTTTCAACGGAGTTCATTGTTAAATGCGCAACAGGCTCAACGAACATCTATAAGCAGCACATTATGCAGGCTCTTCTTGAAAGCGGCTTCACAACAACAATTTTCGGAGAGCTTTTCAACTCCCTTTTCAAAAAGGGCGGGGAAAACTGCGTTCTTGTTGAGGCCACCTACCCCTCTCCGGAGGAGACGCTTCAGGCCATTCATGACGCGGGCGGCATTGCCGTTCTTGCTCACCCCGGATTTTATGACAACTTTGAGCTTTTGGATGAGCTCATCCCCCTCGGCCTTGACGGCGTTGAGGTCTGGCACCCGGAAAACACTCCCGAACAGCAGGAGTATCTTAAAAAGAAGGCCAAAAAGCATAAGCTTGTGATGACCGGCGGAAGCGACTTCCACGGCGGCTACAACGCCCATCCCGTCCGTCTCGGCCAGTACGGCCCGGATGAGGATGCCCTTTCCGCTCTCATAAGCTACAAGGCAAAAATGAAGCGCAAACAGAAAAAAGCCGCCGCAATCAAAGAGATTGAGGAAAAGCAGGCAAAATAATTTTTTCAAAACGGAGGTATCCTTATGGCGGACGATGTCAGAATATATAAAGGCAAAAAGGAAGAGCTTGATTTTTCAGCCAATCTTTCAACGGATATTGAGGCGCTCAATTCCTACCGCCTTAACGGCAACCTTCAAAAGGCAAAGGAGCTTGGAAAAAAGCTCGCCGGTCTCACTCCACTCATTGACGGGAATGAAAAAACCGAGCTTTCAATCGACTTCAAAAAGCTTCTTGCGCCCAAGTTTCAGTCACAGGACATTCTTTTTCAAATCCGGGTTCTGCTTGTCTTTGCGGCGGAATCGCTGCTTCAGCTCAAAATTCCGGCCGAGCAGCTTTCAACAACCGCAATCAACGCAATGCATGACACGCTGCGCAAGGAACACTCCGCCTTTTATAAAAACATTTCAGACGGGGCGGCGTTCACGTTTTATTACCTTGCAATGAAAAAGGGCAATGACCTTGAAACCGACATCGGACAGGCGTTTGCAATGCTCTGCTCGGTGAGCAAAAACAGCGAAAGCTTCATTGAGGCCGGAAGGATAATCTGGAACACGGCCTGCAAAATTATTGAGGACGAAATTGAAAAAGCGCAGTTTGCGCTGTAAGAAAATCAACATCAATCGGTGTTAACAAAAAAAATATGCGGCGAAAGACTTTTTATATGCTCTTTCGCCGTTTTGTAAATATGGAGGAAAAGTATGAAAGTCAAACAGGTTAAGGAAATTCTTGACGCCGAGGTTATTTGCGGGGACGATCTGCTTGAAACGGAGGTTCACACCGCCTGCGGCAGCGACATGATGAGTGACGTTCTTGCCTTTGTTAAAGAGCAGGCCGTTCTTCTCACGGGGCTTGTCAATCCCCAGGTTGTCCGGACGGCGGAAATGATGGATATGCACTGCATTGTTTTTGTCCGCGGAAAAAGGCCGAGCCTTGCAATGATCGAGCTTGCAGAGGAGCGGGACATGGTTATGCTCTGCACAAAGATGGAGATGTTCACAGCCTGCGGAAGGCTTTATTCCCAAGGCCTGAGGGGAGGCAGCGGAGCATAATGGAGTCCATAAAGCTTCACTATGACGTTCCCGGAGATGACTTCACAAGAGCCGGTGCGGCCTCCGGTGACGTCAAAAGAACGCTCAAGCAGCTTGGAATTTCACCCGGCGTCATCCGCAATGTTGCCGTTGCAATGTATGAGGGTGAAATCAACATGGTCATCCACGCCGGCGGAGGGGAAATTGACGTTGAAATTGACGGAGAAAACATCGCAATGACCCTTTCCGACCACGGCCCCGGAATTGAAAATGTTGAGCTTGCAATGAAAGAGGGATACTCAACCGCGCCGGACAACATCCGCTGTCTCGGTTTCGGCGCAGGAATGGGGCTTCCCAACATTAAAAAATATACCGATGAGTTTTCCATTGACACCGCCGTTGGTGTTGGAACAACGCTCAAACTTAAAGTTCATATTACGCAGTGAACGGACGCAAAACACCTCAAAACGTCAATCATTTTTCAGGGCGAAACCTGTAACCGTCCTGTTATCCGGATACACAGACAAGAGATATCCTTAAGGAGAAAAAATGGAGAATATTTTTCATTCGGTGCGGCTTGACGATGAAAAATGTCAGGGCTGCACAAACTGCATCAAGCGCTGCCCGACCCAGGCCATACGGGTGCGCAACAAAAAGGCCTACATAATTTCCGACCGCTGCATTGACTGCGGCGAATGCATTAGGGTCTGTCCTCACCACGCAAAGTATGCCGTCAGCGAGCATTTCAACGAGCTTGTTCATTATAAATACCGCATTGCGCTTCCGGCTCCCTCGTTATACGGCCAGTTCAACAATCTTGACAATGTTGATTACGTTCTCAACGGCCTTGAACGCATGGGCTTTGACGAGGTTTTTGAGGTCTCACGCGCTGCGGAGCTTGTCAGCGACGCCTCGCGCCGCATGATTGAGAGCAAAACGCTCACAAAACCCGTCATTTCCTCGGCGTGTCCGGCGGTTCTGCGGCTCATCAGAACAAGGTTTCCGAATCTCATCAAAAACATTCTTCCGCTTTTCACGCCCGTTGACCTTGCCGCAAGGCTTGCAAGAAAGGCGGCGCGGAAAAAAACCGGGTTTGAAAACAAGGACATCGGCGTTTTTTTCATCTCTCCCTGCCCGGCGAAGCGGACGGCAATTTCCAATCCGCTCTGCTATGACGGCGGAATAATCAACGGCGCTTTTGCAATCAAAGACATCTATCCCGTTCTTGTTCAAACAATGGATAAGCTGAAAGCGGACGAGCTCAAACCGCTGAACGATTCCGGAATCATCGGAGTCGGCTGGGCAAGCAGCGGCGGAGAGGCCGCCGGGCTGCTCAAGGAGCGATATCTTGCCGCAGACGGCATTGAAAATGTTATCAATGTTCTTGAAGAGCTTGAGGACGAAAAGCTCAATGACCTCGATTTTATTGAGCTGAACTGCTGCACGGGCGGCTGCGTTGGCGGAGTTCTCACGGTTGAAAACCCCTATGTTGCCAAAGCGCGAATTCAAAGGCTGAGGAAATTCATGCCCGTTTCCTGCAACAGACTTCCGGAGGATTTTCACATTGACCTTTTGGGCTGGACTCATGAGCTCACTCCCTCCCCGGCAATGAAGCTTGCGGACAATGTCATCAAGGCTATGCAGATGATGGGCGAGCTGAAAAAGATTGAAGCCGAGCTGCCCGGCCTTGACTGCGGAATCTGCGGCGCTCCGTCCTGCCGCGCTCTTGCGGACGATATTGTCAGAGGCTACGCGGAAAAGGACGACTGCATCTTTTGGGCGGCAAAAAGCGAGAACGAGGATATCCTCCCAGCTCCGTTCAGAAAAAAGGAAAAGCACGCCGTTGAGCCGAACGCGGAAACCTCAAACGATTTTGAAGAAAACTTTCTCAAAGATGATTAATTGAAAGGAACAATTATGCTTGTTAAAGACTTGAAAGCCGCGCTTTCGCTCACAGCGCTCACAACGGGCGGCGATGAAAAGGAAGTCAAGGGCTGCTATTGCGGAGACCTGCTCAGCTGGGTAATGTCAAGGGCAAAGGAGGGCGACTGCTGGCTGACCGTTATGGGCAACATCAATGCCGTTGCGGTTGCGGTTCTGACCGATTGCGCCTGCATTGTTCTCACGGAAAACGCGCCGCTTGACGAAAACGCAAAACAGCGCGCGGAATTTGAGGGCGTTTCAATCCTCACCACGGACAAAAGCGCCTTTGAAATTGCAGCCGAAATTTCCGGGCTGATATAATTTTCGGGAAGGCTTTGCGCTTCCCATCTTTTATAGACCGCCACGAATTAACGATTAGGATTAACGATTGTCGTTAATTCGTGAAAAATATAAGTAATAACAATAACACCAAACGCCGCCCGATTGAACCCGGACGGCGCTTTTTTATGCTCTTAGCTTTTATGCTTTTATCTTTTTCTTTTCATGTGTTTCGCTCTTGAGTTTATCGGTATAGTTTTCAAAAAAGAGGAAGAAGAAAATGAACTGGAGCGGAACAACCTCAACAAGGCCGGTTCGGCCGTATCTCTGGTCAAGGAGAATGTTCATGATGTATGCAACTATCAGCGTCATTGCAAGAATTGCAAGCATTGAAAACGCAAGCGGAAGATACGCCTTGTTCTCCCTGCGCTTGTGAAAGCAGAAAAGGAAAACCGCCGCCATGATGAGGATGAAGAACAGAACGGCCGCCGCCGAATGAACGGGGTCAAGCGTTGTTCCGCTGTGAGTTGTCGGAGCAAAAACGCAGACAAGAAGAACCAGCGAGCCGCCGACTCCGAGAATGTATGCAAGAACATTTTTATATCCGCTTCTTGAAAACGCAAGAATGAAGTTGAGGGAAAGGCCGATGCTTATCAAAAAGCACGTCACACCGAAACCGAGCGGATAGTCAAGTCCGGTCATGCTGATTGTGTAAGAGACCGGGTTCCTGACAAAGGAGTAAAACGTGAAAAACAGCCACGCCGCCGCAAGAAAAAAGAATGAAACCGCGGAAAAGACGCTTGTGTCCTGCGCTTTGATTGAGGCCTCCTCAGCATCGCGCTGAGCTTTGGGGGAAAAGAGATTCGTGTGGTTGACGGCAAAAAGAACAATGTGCGTTGCAACAATGGGGATAATTTCATAAAGGCCGTTTTTTCCCTCCTTAACGCCGCCCATGACGGCAGACATCACAACAAAGAAAAGCAAATCCGCAATGCACAGCGCCGTTCCGGTGATGAAAAGAGCCTTCCCCTTCCTGCTTTTTTCGCGCTGAGAAAGCCGCAGGCAGAGAACAAGAACAACCGTTGCGTTGAGAACAATGTTTCCGAATCCGGTCAGCCAGTGGAGAAGAACGGAAAAGGTTGAAACCGTCTTTTCCGGAAACGCGGGCATAAGCGTTGTTACAACAAAGCCGACGCAGACGTTTGAAACAAAAAACAGCGTCCGCAGAACCGGCGCCTTCAGCTTAAATGCGCGCAGCATATATTCAACATTAACAATGTCACAAAGCGGAAGAATGATGCAATAAACGGCAAGAAGCGGGAGCCTTGTCCGGCCGATGTCACTTATCGTGCTTTTCAGCGGATTTTCAAGAAAAGCAAAAACAGAAAAGAACAGCGCCGCCGCAATGAACAGCCAAAACGCAGCCTTCCTTTTTTTAAGTGTTGCAGTGAGCAAATTTTCCCTGAGCATTGAGTTCACCTGTAAATTTCAAAATTTTGTTGATTTTTTTCGGAAAGTGTTATAAGATAAAGCTACAGCTTTTTCAACAGCTGTGGTTTCATTGACACCTGTCAAATTATACACGTTTTTAATGTTTTTTCAATCGTTATTGAACGGCTGTTTTGTGTGATAAACAACACGGCGTTCAATGTTTGTTGAAAACCGGAGGTAAAAATGTCAGAGAAATTCAGCAATCAAAACAAAATTGAGGACAGACGCGTCCGCCGGACAAAAACCAATTTGCGCAACAGTCTCTTTGCTCTGCTTGAAGAAAAGAGCATTAATCAAATCACCGTGACGGAGCTGACCACCCTTGCGGACGTCAACCGTTCAACCTTTTATCTTTATTACAATGACATCTTTGATATGATGGAAAAAATCCAGCAGGAGATTTATGCCGTCTTTGTTGACACCGTTGTCCGCTTCCGCAGTGACTTCACTGACATTGAAAGCATTGTGACATATTGCTCGCGCTTCCTTGAGTTCTGCAAGGAGAACTATCAGGTCTGCCGCTTCATCACGCGCAATGACTGCAACAACCATCTTGCGGAAAAAATCAAGCTTGCCGTGCGCTGTGTGATTCCGGACTCCGCAAAGTATTATCCGGACAACGATCCGCGCAATTATCTGACAACCTTTGCGCTCTCCGGAATTCTTGCAACAATACTTGAATGGATGAACAACGGAATGAAAATTCCGCCGGAGGATATGGCAAGGTTTTTGAGCTACACATATGCTTTCGGCTCAAAAATGCAGCGTGAAAGCGACCTTTACAAGCAGTACACAATGTATAAGGACGAGTAAAACTTCTATAACAACAGCTCAGGCGCCCGGTGAGGCGCCCTTTTTTGCAGCTTATTCACACTCAGAAAGCAGCTCTTTCGGGATGCGCCGGTCTTTGAAGAAGAACTCACGGTCACGCTCCCCGATTTCCCTCATAACGCGGCAGGGATTGCCAACGGCAACAACATTCGCCGGAATATCCTTTGTCACAACGGAGCCTGCGCCGATAACGGTGTTTTCTCCAATGGTCACGCCGGGCATGATGAGGGCGCCGGAACCTATCCAGCAGTTTTTTCCGATATGCACGGGAGCATTGAACTGAAACGCCTTTTCGCGCAGCGCCGGAAGAACCGGGTGGGCGGCCGTTGCAACGGTAACATTGGGCGCAAACATTGTGCAGTCTCCAACATAGATGTGAGTATCGTCAACAAGCGTCAGATTGAAGTTTGCATAAATGTCTTTTCCAAAGTGGACGTGCTTTCCGCCCCAGTTTGCGTGGAACGGCGGCTCAATATAACACCCCTCGCCGATTTCGGCAAACATTTCAGAAAGCAGCCTTTTGCGCTTTTCCTGTTCAAGAGGTCTTGTTGCGTTATAGTCATAAAGCTTTTCAAGGCAGAGAAGCTGTTCCTTCATCAGCTCCTCATCCTCCGGGAAATACAGATTTCCGCTGTGAAGAATTTTTTCGTTATCGGTCATAAATACGCCTCCGTTTTTGCGTTTGCTTTTCCGGTTTGCATTCAAAAATTATATCACACATCAAAAGGGTGCGCAAGGTTTAAAGCGGACGTGTCCGGCGTTTTCAGAATTCTTAAAAAAGGGCGGCCAAAGCTTCATCATTTTTTACAGTTGTATTTTAAATCTTGTTGATTTTTTGTTGATACTGTTATATAATTTATTAAATCGACAATCAAGGAGAGATTCAATGAAAAATCCGTTCAAGTTTTTCTTTTCCCGTGAGGAAAGCGAAACAAAGGTTGCAAACAACCGCCTGCTTTCCTATGCTGCCGGCCTGACCGGCCAAAACATCAACTATAGCTTTATCTCTCAGCGCCTGTTCGTCTTTTTGAACACCGTTTTGGGCATTCCCTCCGAAACAACCGGCCTCATCACCGGAATCAGCACCCTTTGGGACGCGGTCAACGATCCGCTCATCGGAACGCTCATTGACGCACGCAAGTACCGCCCCGGAAACAAGATGCGGCCGCTCATTCTTTATACATCGCCGATTATAGGCGTCCTCACCGTTCTGATGTTTTCAGACTTCCACCTCAATGTTAAGGCAACGGTTTTTCTCATTCTTGCGATTTATCTTGTGTATGACCTTTTATATTCCGTTCAGGACGTTGCAATGTGGGGGCTTCTCGCCCTTTCAAGTCCGCATTCAGAGGAACGCTCAAGGGTTGCCCAGTGGGTATCAATCGGCGCCGGTGCAGGCGGAGCCATCGGCGGACTTTTCCCATCGATACGCAGCATTCTTGTTGATAACCTCGGCGTTACGGAAAACAACGCATATCTGCTTGGTGCAATTTTATTCGGACTTGGCGGAATGCTCATTTCACTTCTTGCCTACCGTATGCGCGAAAAGGTTGACTATGTTCAGGAAAAGAAGGTCAATGTTTTTGACAGCCTCAAAAGCCTCAGACACAACAAGACGCTCATCATCATCTGCCTTGCGCGGTTTTTGAGCGGACTTTCGCTCACTCTTCCGTGGGAATACTTTTTTGACACGGACGGCGTGCAGTATAGCATCTTCGGAACCGTCCTTTCCGGCGGAACAATGCAGGTCATATACGGTCTCATTCCCGGAATTCCCGGCGCGTTGATGCTGTTTTGCACAACACGCTTTGCAAAAAAAATCGGCGGAATGAAAAATCTTCTTGTTCTTTCGGAGGTACTTCAGATAATCTGCCGTGTGATTGCCTTTTCAATCGGCAACAACAACCGCTTCCTCAATTTCAGCACTCTTGCCGTGATTTGGGTTCTTGTTGCAATTTATAACATTCCGGTCGGAATGAAGGACATTGCGCACCGTTCCCTCCTTTGCGACTCCATTGACGAGGTTGAGCTGAAAACGGGAGAGAGGACGGAGGGCATTGCCTTTTCAATGCAGAACTTCATCTCCAAGCTCAGCAGCGCGGTTTCAAAGCTCATTCAGGGCTATATGCTCAAATTCATGGGCTTTAAAACCATTAAAGGCTTCAGCGGCGCGGCTCTCATCCGCGCCCAGAGCAAAAGCTCGCCGTTTTTCAAATATCGCTGGCATCAGTTCATGCTCGGTCCCGCTATCGGCTCCGCCCTTTATCTTGTCACAATCCTTTTCCTCAAGGATGACCGCGAGCACGTTGCCGAGGTTGAACGCCTTTTGAAGGAAAGGCGTGACGCGCTTGAGGAAGAGCAGGCCGTCTCTGCCGAATAATGCCTTCATGAAAAGACCGAACAATTCAAAAGTTAAAACACACAAGCAACGGGCGCCTCGTTTGAGACGCCCGTAAAATTATTCTTTTTGGCTTGACTGTTATCTCAGAACCTCAACCATTCTGTCCGGGAAGTTTCCGATGAGGGCGTCAACACCCATTGCGGAAAGGCGCTTGATGTCGTCATACTCATTGACGGTCCAGGTGTTGATTTCACATCCGGCGTCATGCATTTCCTTCACCGTTTCCGGGGAAAGGAAGCAGTGAATCGGGTGGCAGCACTGAACGCGGTTTTCCGCGGTGTACTTTCCGTAATTGATGAGCCAGCTTTCCGAAAGGAAGCCGCGCTTGATTTCCGGCGCAATTTTTTCGCAGCGCAGAACCGAGTAATGGTTGAAAGAGGAAAGGATAATCTTCTTTTCAAGCCCAAATTCACGGATCATGTCAATAACGCGCTGTTCAATCGTCGGATATTCAAAAATTCCGGTTTTCAGCTCAATGTTTGTAATGATGTCGGTATCCTTGACAAGCTCAAAATATTCGCGCAGAGTCGGAATTGCGTTGAAGCCGTAAACACCCTTGAAGCCTGCGGAATAATCGAATTTTCTAAGCTCTTCAAACGTCATGTCACGGACAAGACCCTGGCCGTTCGCCGTGCGCTTGATGTCCTCGTCATGGATGATAACAAGCACATTGTCTTTGGTGAGGTGAACGTCAAGCTCGATACCGTCGGCACCGACTTCAACCGCTTTTTGGAAAGCGAGCATTGTGTTTTCGGGATACTTACCCGAAAAGCCTCTGTGGGCAAAAATTTTTGACATTATTAATCACTTCTTTTGAAAATTTTCGGCGGATGTTTCCGCCGTGAAGGCCGGAGGAAAATTGCGCCGCGCGCAAAAATCCGCCAACTTGATTATACACAAAACTGAGATTTTTTCAAGCCTTTGCCTCATTTTTCGCCAAGCAGCTTTGCAAGCTCCTCCATGAAGGTGTTGATGTCCTTGAACTGGCGATAGACGGAGGCAAAGCGGACATAAGCAACCTCATCAAGCAGCTTGAGCTTGTCCATTGCAAGCTCGCCGATATGCACCGAGGTGACCTCGCGGTCAAGCGAGTTTTGAAGCTCGGCCTCAATGTCTGCAACAGCGGTTTCAATCTGAGAGATTGAAACCGGGCGCTTTTCGCAGGCACGCAGCATTCCGTTGAAAAGCTTCACTCTGTCAAAAGCCTCGCGTGATTTATCCTTTTTAACAACGATGATGGGAACGCTTTCAATAATCTCATAGGTTGTGAAGCGCTTTGCGCAGGAGACGCACTCGCGCCTTCTGCGGATTTTTTCGCCCTCGTCCGTCGGCCGTGAGTCAATAACCTTGCTTTCTGAATAACCGCAAAACGGACATTTCATATGTTGACTTCTCCTTTCGTCCGGCGCCGGAAGAGAATATGCGGACGCCTGCTTTGTGTTTTATCCATTGTATCACAGTCGTTTTTTGCTGTCAAACAAAACCGGCGTATCGCGGCCGAATGAAAGAAAAAAAGGGGCAATCAGCCCCCTGAGCGCTCAAAAATCACGCCCATGCAGCGCTCTCCGCAGTGGGAGGCAATGCAGCAGCCGGCCTCCTGGGCAATGACAAGTTCAAAGCCGCCCTCTGCCTTTGCAAAGGCGGAAAGCTCATTCACCTCGTCTTTTGAAAGCGCGGTGTAATTGAGCAGGCAAAGGTCGTCTTTTTCGGCTTTTTCCGAAAGCTTATGCGCAATATATTTTTTCATTGCGTCAAGCCCCTTTCCGCGGAATTTTTTTCCCGGAACAAGCTCGCCGTCAATTATGTCTATTGTCGGCTTCAGCGAAAGCAGGTCGGCAAAAAGCTTTTCCCCGGCTTTGCAGCGGCCGCCGCGCAAAAGGAAGGCCGTGTCCTCAAGGATAAAGCTTGTGCTGATTTTTTTCCGTTTGCTTTCAAGCTTTTTTGCAATTTCCCGCGCCGCTTCTCCGCTCTCGCGCAAGCGGCTTGCAAAAAGGGCAAGCATTGCCGTTCCGGCGGAGAGGGTTTCGGAATCAACAACAAAAACATTGTCAAGACCGCCGGAGGCAAAAAGCGCGTTTTGAAAGCAGGAGGAAATCCTGCTTCCGAGTGCAACGTGAACAACGTCAAAGCCCTTTTCCGTCAGCGTTTTAAAAACAAGCTTATACTCATGCGGAGAAATTCCGGAGGTTTTCGGAATGCTTGAGTAAAGTCTGCTTTTTTCAAAAAGCTCCCTTGTTGTCAGGTCAACGCCGTCTTTAAACTCCTCTTCTCCAATGATGACAGTCATTGGCATAACATGAATATCAAACTGCTTTTGAAGCTTTTTTGAAAGGTCTGCGGCGCTTTCGGTTGTTATTGCAATTTTTTGCGGCATAAAAATTCTCCTTTTTCACTTGGCAATAATTACTTAATAATTATAATATAATTATGGATACAATAAAATTTGAATGGGACGAATGAGGTGACAAATTATGAAATCAGAGTATGATTTTTCAAACGCACGGAAAAATCCGTATGCAAAAAAATTAAAAAAACAAATAACAATAAATATTGACAATGACACAATCGAATATTTTAAATCACAGTCTGAAATCTGCAAAATTCCGTATCAAACGCTAATCAATTTGTATCTTTCCGATTGCGCAGCAAACAAAAAGCAACTGAAGCTTTCGTGGGATTGATGACAAGAGCACCCTTTTATCTTTCCCTTAATGTTCCGATTGATGAGAAAATTCACAAATAGGACTTGAAAAGAGAGGAAAAAAATAGTAATATATTCTGTGCATAGATTAAACTCCGGTGTATTCCGGAAAAGAAAGGATGTTTTTCCATGTGGCAGCTTAAAAAAGCATATTACAGAGCTTTTCAAAAAATCATGAAGATCGCCATGTATGCCTTCGATTGGTCCGAGCCTGAGCTTCTTGAAGGCCCCGGAGCGATTGACCGTCTCCCGGCACTCATTGAGTCCAAAGGCCTTAAAAGAGTCCTCATCGTTACCGATCAGGGTCTTATGAGCCTTCACATTCTTGACGGCCTTTTTGCCGCTCTTGAAAGGGACGGAATTGAATACGTTGTTTATGACGGAACTCAGCCCAACCCCACAATTGACAACATCGAGGACGCACGTCAGCTTTATCTTGACAATAACTGCGAGGGTGTTATCGCTTTCGGCGGCGGCTCACCGATGGACTGCGCAAAGGCCGCGGCCGCAAGAGTCACCAACCCGAAGCTCTCCGTTAAGCAGATGAGAGGCGTTCTCAAGCTTCACCACAAGCTTCCGCCGCTCTTCGCCGTTCCAACAACCGCAGGCACCGGCTCCGAAACCACCCTTGCCGCCGTTGTTTCTGACCCCGCAACACACGAAAAGAATGCAATCAATGACCCGAGACTGCGCCCGAAATATGCAGTTCTTGATCCGGAGCTTACGGTCGGCCTTCCGCCTCATATCACCTCAACAACCGGTATGGACGCACTGACCCATGCCGTTGAAGCTTACATCGGAAAGAGCAACGTCCGCTCAACCGAGGCTTACGCCGAAAAAGCAACGCGCATGATTTTTGCCAATATCGAAAAGGCGTATCAGAACGGAAAGGATATTGAAGCAAGAAACAATATGCTCAAGGCTTCATATTACGCAGGCATGGCCTTCACAAGGGCATATGTTGGTTATGTTCACGCAATCGGTCACAACCTTGGCGGCTTCTATCACATTCCGCACGGCCTTGCAATGGCTGTCATTCTTCCGCACGTTCTTGAGTATTACGGAACAACGGCACACAAGCGCCTTGCAAAGCTTGCCGTTATCACCGGCGTTAAAACCGATGGAACCGACAGCGAAAAGGCTGTTGCTTTCATTGAGGCAATCAAAAAGCTCAACAAGGACATGAACATTCCCGACGGCTTTGACTGCATCAAGGAAGAGGATATCCCGACCATTGTCAAGCGCGCTCTGAAGGAGGCCAATCCCCTTTATCCCGTTCCGAAGATCATGGACGCCGCAGACTGCGAAGCGGTTATCAGAAGGCTCATGAAATAATTTTGGATACTTAAGTAACTTTTTCCCGGTATCGGGCTGCGGCTCGGTACCGGGTTTCTTTAAGGCCGGATGTCTTTTGCAATTTGTGCGGCATTGACGTAAGTTTTTTGCCTTTTCTCGTTGACCTTGACGCCGATGTCTGTTAAAATGTCAGAGACAGATTGAAAGAAAGTTTTATTCGGAGGAATTAAAAAATGAAAAAATCAAAACGCATTGCGGCGCTTGTTGCCGTCATTCTTTGCGCGGCGGCCGCCGTTTCGGCTGTGCTCCTTTTTTCATACGCCAAAGAGAGCCGTCAATATAAAAACGCGCCCCTTTCCCTTCCTGAGGATTTCACCGTCACCGGCCACACCGGCTGCATGGGCGAAAAGGACAACTCCATTGAAGCGATGGAAGCCGCGGTCAAGGCCGGAGCGCAGATTGTTGAATTTGACCTGAATTTTGACGGCGAAAAAAATCCCGTCCTCTCCCATGACGCTCCAAAAGGAGGCGAGGTCACGCTTGAAAGAGCATTTGAGTTTTTGAAAAAACACCCGGCTGTGCTCGCCAATGTTGACGCAAAAAGCACTGAGAATCTCCCGGCGGTCAAGGCACTTGCCGAAAAGCTCGGGGTCAAAAATCAGATTTTCTTCACCGGCATTGAGGAGGGCGACGTTCAAAAGGTCAAAAGCGACTGCCCGGACATTCCGTTTTATCTCAATGTTGATGTCAGCAAAAGGAAGGCTTCCGACCCGGACTACCTTGAAAGCATTGCGCTCAAAATCATTGCCTGCGGCGCCGTTGGAATCAATATGCATAAACGCGCGGTCACAAAGGAGCTTTGCACCTTTTTTCACACCAAGGGAATGCTCGTTTCCGTTTATACCGTTGACGGATATAATGAGATTTACCGTGTTCTTGCCGCCGCACCGGACAACATCACCTCAAGGAATCCGGACAGGGTTCTTGAAATCATTAATGAAAAGAGTAAATAAATCAAACTTATATAAAGCGAGGTACTAACAATGAGCAAAATCAAAATGAACAAAATTGTTGAAATGGACGGAGATGAGATGACAAGAATCATCTGGAAGATGATTAAAGATGAGCTTCTCCTTCCGTTCGTTGAGCTGAACACCGAATATTACGACCTCGGACTCAAGCACAGAGACGAAACAAACGATCAGGTCAGCATTGACGCCGGCGAGGCCTGCAAAAAATATCATGTCGGTGTCAAATGCGCAACCATCACTCCGAACGCGCAGCGCGTTGAGGAATATAACCTTAAAGAGATGTGGAAAAGCCCGAACGGAACAATCCGCGCCATTCTTGACGGAACCGTTTTCCGCGCCCCGATTCTTGTCAGCGGCGTGAAGCCTGCCGTAAGATTCTGGGAAAAGCCTATTACCATTGCCCGTCACGCCTACGGTGATGTCTATAAGGGAACGGAATTCCGCGTCACCGAGCCGGGCAAGGCCGAGCTTCTTTTCACCGGTGAAAGCGGTGAAACAAAAAGGGCAACCGTTTATGACTTTGAGTGCGGCGGTGTTCTTCAGGCGCAGTATAACAAGGACAGCTCCATCCGCTCCTTTGCCCATTCCTGCTTCAATTATGCGCTTGACACCAAGCAGGATCTCTGGTTTTCAACAAAGGACACAATTTCAAAGCAGTATGACCAGACCTTTAAGCTCATTTTTGAAGAGATTTATGAAAACGAATATAAGGAAGCCTTTGAAAAGGCCGGAATAACATATTTCTACACCCTCATTGATGACGCCGTTGCAAGAGTTATCCGTTCAAAGGGCGGTTACATCTGGGCGTGCAAGAACTATGACGGCGACGTTATGAGCGACATGGTTTCAACCGCGTTCGGTTCGCTTGCAATGATGACGAGCGTCCTTGTCAGCCCGGACGGAAACTTTGAGTATGAGGCCGCACACGGAACCGTAACAAGGCATTATTACCGCCACCTCAAGGGCGAAACAACCTCAACCAACCCGATTGCAACAATCTTTGCCTGGTCAGGCGCACTGAGAAAGCGCGGTGAGCTTGACGGAAACGGCGAGCTTATGAGCTTTGCGGACAAACTTGAAAAAGCCTCGCTTGACGTCATTGAAAGCGGAAGAATGACAAAGGATCTTGCTCTTCTTTGGCAGGGTGAAAAGCCGCAGACGCTTTCAACCGAAGAATTCATCAAGGCCATCAGAGCAGAGCTTGAAAAATAAAAAAAGAACAAGCTGAAAAAACAAGCGGCCGCCGTCAGGCGGCTCTCCGGTCAACAAAACCGACCTCAATTTTTAAAGCTCCATACCAAACATCGGGCTTGACCCGGAGCCGGTATGGAGCTTGATTTTTCCCCAGATCATGAACGGATTGTTGAAAATTCCGCTGTTCATTCCAACGGCGCCGTCAATTTCCGTGTCAACAATGGCGGAGGTTCCGATAACCATGCTCTCTGTCAGGTCATGATTTTCGCATTTTTCGGCAACCTGCCGCGTGAGACTCAGATAGTCGTTCTTAAATTTTTCAAAGCTTCAGGTGAACGGAATGTCGCAGGAGCTGACCTCGCCTTTTTTGTTTTTAACAATGGTGTTCACGGCGATTGAGTCATAGGAAAAAAGCTCTTTTCCAACCGGAAGCAGATAAAACTCTTTAACCTCGCTTGCTGCTTTGCCGATGCAATAGCACAAAAGCATATTGAATTTGAGCTTTTTCTTTTGGCTGAGCTTCACAAGCGGCGTTACGTCAAGCTTTTTGAAGAAGGTCACCATCGGGCTCGGCGCATTCATCCAAAGCTCAAAGGCTTCCTTTCTTGAAGTTGTGTTTGGGTCTGTGATTTTCGGCTGGATACGCTGTTCCTCCTTTGGTGTTAAGTATCATCTATTATATTGCCGGAAAGAATTCTGTCAACGGTTTTAATAAAAAAGTCACAATGGTAGCAAAAGCGAAAAAAGGGAATAGTATAAAGCAGGAAAAGCAAAAAAGCATTCGATCTGATTTTTTACGGAGGTGCTCAGATGAGCTTTGAAAAGAAAATTTTTCTTGCGGCAAACAGTCCGTCCGGCTTTGTCTCGTTCTTTGATGAACTCTATAACCCTTATCGCAGCTGCCGTGCATACATTATCAAGGGCGGACCCGGAACGGGAAAATCATCTTTCATGAAAAAAGTTGCCGCTGCCGCTCAGGAGAAGGGTCATGACGTTACGCGCGTTTTTTGCAGCAGCGACCCGGACAGTCTCGACGGCGTGATGATTCCCTCGCTTTCCGTCAGCATTGCGGACGGAACGGCGCCGCACATCCTTGAGCCGAAGTTTCCCGGCGCGGTTGAAAACATAATCAACCTCGGCGCATTTTGGAACGAAAAAGAGCTTTTTCAAAAAAGCGATGAAATCCGCTCGCTCAGCCTTGAAAATTCAATTTTCCACCGCCGCTCCTCGCGCTTCCTTTCCGCAGCCGGTGCGCTCTTTCAGGAAAACGAGCGTCTGCTTGCGCCAAACATTCTTGAAGATAAGCTCTCCGGTTTTGCGTCAAGATTCTGCGCGCGGGAAACGCCGAGAAAAAAGCACTGCTCGCCGGGCAAAAAAAGTGTCTGCTTACTCTCCGGAATAACGCCGAAGGGCATTGTCTTTTTTGACGAAACGGTGAAAGCGTATGCCTCGCGCGTTATCGGAATTGAGGATGAGTACGGCTTTGCCTCGGGCAGACTGCTTGAGCAGATTGGCGCCTGCGCGGTCAAAAACGGCTATGACGTGATTTTCTGCCGCTGTCCGATGAGGCCGAAGGAGGACTGCGAACATCTGATAATTCCGGAATTTTCCCTTGCCCTTGTAACACTCAGAAGCGTTCACAACGTGAAGCTTGCGGTTGACCGGATGATTCATGCGCGCCGGTTTTTGAAGGACGGCGCCGCCCTGCGCTCAAGGCGGCTGAGCCTTAACCGCGGCCTTGCGCTCGAGCTCACTCAAAGCGCGGTTGAAATGCTTTCAAAGGCAAAAGCGGTTCATGATGAGCTTGAAAAGCTTTATGTTCAAAGCATGGATTTTGAAAAGCTGAACGATTTTTCGGAAAAATTCATTTTTTCGCTCCTTTCCGAATAATACTTTAAGGGTCGGGAATACTGCTTTGGGAACCCGGATACCATTGGTTTTCCGAACCCGGCGTATTTCCGGAAAAATACCGGCTAAAGGAGCAATTAACATGAAAAAAATCATTTCGGCAATTCTTGCCTGCGTTCTTGCGCTTTCTCTTTTTCTTCTGACCGGCTGCGGCTCGGACGGTGACGTGACCTCAATGCCGTCCGCCTCCTCGGGCAGCTCGGCTTCGAGTTCGGCAAGCGAAAGAACAACCGAGAGCACCTCGGCAAACACACCGGCAGAAAGCAGCTCAAACGCAGAGCCCGGTTCGGCGCAGTCAAACTCCTCCGCAGAAAGCAGCGCACAGTAAAAACAAAAAATCAAAGAAAAAACCGCACGCCCGTTTCCGGAAAGGAAAAGGTGTGCGGCATTCTTTATCACAGCCACTTTTTCTTTTTGAAAAGGATGAGCCACAAAATGCAGACAACAAGGCTCAGAACAATAACAAACGGATAGCCGAACTCCCAGTCAAATTCCGGCATTTTGATGTTCATTCCGTACCACCCGGCGATGAGGGTCAGGGGAAGGAAAATGGAGGTGACCATTGTGAAAACCTTCATAAGGTCATTTTGCTCAATGCCGATTTGGTCAAGATAGGACTCCTTGACCTGAGTGATGTATTCACGCAAGGCGGTCAGCTCGGAAATGATGCGCAGCGAGCGGTTGTGAAGAATTTCAAAATATTTCAAACAGCTTTGACTGATGAGGCCGTTGTCATTATCGCAAATATTATCAAACAGGAACTCAAGCTGAGAAAAATATTTTTTGATGTGAAGAACTTCATATCGGACGGCGGAAATGTCCTCCTTTTGTCCGTTTTTGATTCCGTTTGAAACGCTGTCATCAAGGGCGGAAATGCGGTTTTCAATTTTTTCAAGGTATTTCCCGCTCCCTTTAAAAAGGTTGCGGAAGAAAAGATACATTGCCTGCTCGTTGGTTTCACCGCGGGCAAAAAGCTTTTTGCTGACGGAGTACGATATCTCGTTTTCGCAGATATAAAAGATATCGTCTGCGTCAAGATAAATCAGAATCTGAGCCGGTGCCGTTCCGGCGTTTTTGAGGTCATACCAGTCAAAAGCAATGAGGTCAAAGGTGTCAAAGCTTTCAAATGTTTCAATCTGGCCTTCGTTTATATAATCTATTATGCTTTGGTCAATATAATCGGAGTAATCACCGACCTCGTCAAAATAAATCACCTTTTGCATTTTATCTTCTCCTTGCATACATCCGCCGGATTCGCGGCTGTCTTATGCTGCAATAATATCACCGAGCGGCCGAAAAATCAACATCGCGGCCGCTTTTTTTTGAGCGGATACATCGACAGCTTTCGGAAAAATGTCCGAAACAGCTGTCAAATTTTATTAATAACTTGTTATTTTTAATAAACAGCATTGACATAGCGCTGCCGTTTTGGTAGAATATTTACAATAAAATCAGTGTGCCGTGCCGCGACCGGTCGGCCGCAGACATATAAGGAGGAGTTCACATGACAGATGCAAAAACCTTAGCGTACATCAACCTTTACGGTGTTCTCGGCACTTTGGAAAACCTTTGCGAACTTGACGAAGAAGCAAGCAAACTCGCAAACGTCAAAAAGCCGCTCTCCATCGCTTTCAGCGTTAAGAACGGCCCGGACGCAACAATCACTTTCAAAAACGGAAGGTGCAGGATGGAACAGGGCGTTGCCCCCGACTGCAATGTTCTTCTTCCCTTCTCATCGTGCGAAAAGTTCAACGGACTTATTGACGGAACCGTCACTCCCATCCCCGTTAAGGGCTTTTCAAAGATCGGATTTCTTCTCAACAACTTCACAAAGCTCACCGATATCCTCACAAAATATCTCAGAGCAACCGAGGAAGACCTCAAGGATGAAAAGTTCTTTGAAACAAGCACAAAGCTTATGTTTTATTTAATCACCGTTGCTCTTTCCCAAATTGGCAACAACGATGAAATCGGCCGCTTCTCCGCAAGCTATATCCCGAACGGTATTATTGAAATGAGCATCAAGAACTCCGTTGCCGCAACAATCCGCGTCAAGGATCATCACCTTGTCACAATCAAGCAGAAGCCTGAAAGCTACCGCTCAAAGATGGAGTTCGGCTCAATCAAGCTTGCAAGAGACCTCTTTGACGGAAAGGTCAACGCCGTTGCTTGCATTGGTGAGGGCACCGTGACAATGTCCGGCCTTATCAATATGATAGACAACCTCAACAGAATACTCGACAGAGTTGCGCTTTACTTGGCATAAGGAGGGTATAACAATGAATTTTCCGGTTTATGAAAATCATCAGAAAAGCAGAGAGATGTTCCAGAGGGCGACCCAGATCATCCCCTCGGGCATCTATGGCCACCTCGGCCCCGCAGAAGGCCAGTTCATCCCCGTTTCAAACTGGCCCCTCTTTGCCGAAAAAGCAAAGGGCTCCTATATGTGGGACGTTGACGGCAACAAATATATCGACTATATGTGCGCATACGGTCCGAATGTTCTCGGCTACTGCGATGATGACGTTGATGCCGCCGCAATGAAGCAGATTGCCCTCGGCAACTGCACAACAACTCCCGAAAAGGTTATGCTTGAATGCGCCGAGGTTCTTGTTGACACCGTCAACACCGCCGACTGGGCTTTCTTTGCAAAGAACGGCAATGACGCAACTCAGGGTGCAATCATGTGCGCAAGAGCTCACACTCACAGAAAAAAGATCATCATGTTCCGCGGATATTATCACGGCGTTTCACCCTGGTGCATGAAGAAGGACTATCCCGGCGTTCTTGAAGAGGATGTTTGCAACAACATCGTCATCCCCTGGAACGATATCCCCACCCTTGAAAAGGTTATTGAGGAAAACAAGAATGAAATTGCCGCCCTCATCGCTCAGCCGTATGACCACGGTAACTTCTATGACAACTCCTTCCCGGCTGAAGGCTTCTGGAAGAAGGTCAGAGAAATCTGCACAAAGAATGAAATCGTCCTCATCATTGACGACGTTCGCGCCGGTTTCCGCCTTGACCTTGCCGGTTCCGACCATTACTTCGGCTTTGAAGCCGACCTCATCTGCTTCTGCAAGGCTCTTGCCAACGGCTACAATATGTCTGCAATCTGCGGCAAGGAATTCCTCAAGAGCGCAATGAGCTCTCTTTCATACACGGGCTCTTACTGGCTTTCCGCCGTTCCGTTTGCGGCCTGCATTGCCTGCATCAATAAGATGAAGAAGCTTGACACCCCGAAGATGTTCTTTGAAAAGGGAACAAAGCTCACCGAAGGACTTAAGCTTGCGGGTGAGGAACACGGCTTTGACCTTGTCACCTCCGGCGCACCGGCTCTGTTCTATCTCAGAATAGCAAACGATGACAGCATGGTTCTTCATCAGGAATGGGTTGCTGAAATGGTTAAGCGCGGAATCTTCCTTGCAAGCCATCACAACCACTTCATCAACGCTTCACTTTCAGACAAGGATATCAAGCACACGATCGAAGTCGGCGAGGAATGCTTCAAGATCCTTGAAAAGAACCACCCGGAGCTTTTCTGAAACTGCGGTAATTAAGAGATACCGGAAAAGCATGGAGTTGAAGGCCGGGGCGGACGGCGAGCCGCCCGTGAAACGGAAAGCTTTCAATGCACCTTACCGCCTTAGCATCTGACTGTATCTTGCGGTTTGCGGACGGTTCGCCGTTTGCCCCGGCCTTTTTGCCTTTTCCCGGCTTCTCAGTTATAAAAACAAATTTATACGGAGGAGAAAACTATGCCACTTTCAAAAAAAGAATGGCTTGCCCTTGAAAAGAAAGCTTACGAGCTGCGTCAGCTTTGCATGAAAACAACAGCCTGGGCAGGCAGCGGTCATATCGGCGGCGGTATGAGCGTTATGGACCTTCTCACGGTCCTCTATCATAAGTATCTCAACATCAGAGTTGACGAGCCGAAATGGGAAGACAGAGACCGCTTCATCCTTTCAAAGGGTCACGCGGCAATCGCCTATGCTCCCGTTCTCTGCGACAAGGGCTTCAATGATCCCGAAATGCTCAAAACTTTCAACCTCTCCGGTTCAAAGATGGGTATGCACCTTGACTCAAACAAGGTTGTCGGCGTTGACGCTTCAACCGGTTCACTCGGCCACGGCGTTTCAATCGCAGCCGGAACCGCCCTTGCGGCAAGAATCCTCGGCAAGGACTATCTTACATATGTTGTCACCGGTGACGGCGAGCTTGGCGAAGGCTCAAACTGGGAAGGCTTCATGACCATTAACCACTATCAGCTTTCAAACTGCATCGTTTTCATCGACCGCAACCACTGCATGATTGACGGCCCGACAGAGGAAATTATGAAGCTTGAACCGCTTGCAGACAAGATGGTCGCTTTCGGCTTCAACACCGTTACCGTTGACGGAAACAACATCGGCGCTCTCTGTGACGCTATCGACATGGCTATTGAGCGTTCAAAGGAAAAGTGCGCTCCAACCTGCATCATCATGGACACCAAGAAGGGTGCCGGAATCAAGGATATTGCAGGCGACTATCATTGCCATTACATGGCTCTTGACGACGCAACATTCGACAAGTACATGAAGGAACTTGAAGAGGATTACAACGAACGTGTTGCTCGCGTAGAAAAGGAGGCTAAATAATTATGGCAGGCGGATTTGTTTATAACGCAATCGACCAGACAGAAGTTGCAACCGCTGAAATTTACGGTAAGGCTCTGGCTGACATAATTCTCAAAGACCCCAAGGTTGTTGCAATCACCGCAGACCTTGCAAAATCAACAAAGCTCGGTGACGTTCTCAAGGTTTGCCCGGAGAGAGTCATCAACGTCGGTATTGCCGAGCAGGATATGTTCGGCGTTGCCGCGGGTATGGCAAGAGCCGGCTGCATTCCGTTCCTTTCCGGTTTCTCCGCTTTCACCTCAATGAGAGCCTGCGACCAGCTCCACACCGACATCTGCTATCAGAATGTTAACGCAAAAATCATCGCTACTCACGCAGGAACTTCTTTCGGCCAGGCGGGCTCAACCCACCACGCAATCGTTGACCTTGCAATCACAAGGGCAATGCCGAACCTCACAGTTATTGTTCCGGCGGACGGAATGGAAACCGCAAACGCCGTTAACGCTGCATACAACAGCTTTGGCCCCTATTACATCAGAATCAACCGTGGTTTTGACCGCGTTCTTTATCAGAACATGGATTACGGCTTTGAAGTTGGAAAGGCTGTTGAAATCAATCCCGGAACGGACATCACCGTGATTGCCTGCGGCTCCTGCGTTTTCCAGGCTAAGCAGGCCGCAGAGTTCCTTGAGAACGCAGATGGACTCAAGGTTCGCGTTCTCAATATGCACACCATTAAGCCGATTGACAAGGAAGCAATCATCAAGGCTGTTATGGACACAAGAAGAATCATCACCGTTGAAGATCACAGCATCATCGGCGGTCTCGGTTCAGCCGTTTCTGAAGTTGTTGTTGAAGCCGGAAAGGCCTGCGCCTTCAAGATGCTCGGACACCCGGACAAGTTTGCTCCCATCGGTCTTCATGAGGACATCATGGCCGAGGTTGGAATTGACGCAAACGGAATCATCGCCGCGGTCCGTGAGGTTATGCACAAGGACTTTGAAGAAGACGATAACTGGGACGACGAATTTTAATTGAGAGGAAAGGAGAGCAAATATAATGTCAATACCTCAGGAAGCATTATATTCAAATAAGATTTTTCTGAACGCCGCTCTTCCTCTTGTCAAGGTCATTGCAACTGACGTTCCATCGCTTGCAAAAAAGTTTGAACACGCTCACGCCGTTATTCAAGTCAGCTGCCTTAACCCGGAGGCTCCCGGGGGAAAGGTTGGAATGCACTTTGTTGTTAACAGCGGTGAATGGCTCGTTCACACCTGCCTGACAAAAGATCCTCACATAGAGCTTGAGTTCAAGAGCGTTGAAGCCCTCAACGGCTTCTTCAAGGGCAACATCACCCTTGGCGCCATCCCGAAGATTCACGGAATCAAAAAGGCCGGAACATTGGTTGCCTTTGTTCAGGTGCTTCTCAAAATGGCCTCCCTCCTCGGCGCAGACAAGGCGCCGGAGGATGAGGAAACACAGAGACTTATGGTTAAGTGCTTCTTCTATCTGCTTTCAAGCGGCATCAGCCAGCTCAACAAGATGGGTCATCCGGAAATTCACGAATGGGCGCTCAAGAGCCCCGACCGTGTTTACGCTTTTGCGGTTAACGATCACCCGGAGGTTGCGGCATATATCCGCGTTAAGGCCGGAAAAACAAGAGCCGGAAGGGGTGAATATAAGAGGGCAATGCCCTTCTTCACCCTGCGCTTTGACTCCTTCAAGAGCGCTCTCGGAACGCTTCTCGGAACGGATGATATGCTTGAGTCCACAAAGAGCGGAAAGCTCATCATGGATGGTGCGCCTGAATTCGGCGCGCAGCTTGGCGGTTTCCTGCTCATGGTTGGAGACCTTGCAAAATAATCAGATATTACTCATTAAAACCACCGGCGCGAAATGTGCCGGTGGTTTTTTGTGCGCCGTGTGTTTCAAGAAAGACCAAAAAAAGCTATAATCCGCAGTTTTAAATACGGGTTATAGCTTTTTGCCTTATATTAACTTTTGTTCAGTCAGCGGCTCAATGCTTATTTTTGTAATAATTCATCAGGCAGCCGTCAAGGATGATCTGCTTTTCTTCATCGGTGAGGCCTTTAACAAAGAGCGTGATGTCATGAACGCCGTCCTTTGCAATGACCTTTGCCGGAATTTCCTCTTTTCCGTTTTGAATTGCATCGCGGATTCCGGGAACAAAAACATAATCTCCGTTGTCATAATCAAAAGCGGTGCTTCTGTCAATCGTGAACGGAAGAATGCCCCAGTTGATGCAGTTTGAACGGTATCTCTTGGTTGCAAACTCGTAGCAGATGTTTGCAAAGCCGCCGAGCACCTTCTGGCAGGACGCGGCCTGCTCTCTTGCGGAACCGTCACCCGGTCTCTTTGCAAAAACGCAGGAGCCGAACTGGGTGTTCTTTTCTGTCTCCTCGGCGTTGCAGCATACCTTTTTGAGAACGGAAAGAACCTCCTCGCTTGAGCCTTTTCTGCGCTTTGCCTCCTCGGCGGCAACGGCCTCAGCGCGCTTAACATACATCGGCTCGCGGCGCGAAAGAGCAAACTGCGAAAGGCGCAGCGGATTGCTGCGGTAGCTTGAGGTTTCACCGGACGGAATCAGCTCATCGGTGGTTGTGACCTCATCTTGCAAAACGGCGGCAAGCTTAAGAAGAAGATTGTCTGAAAGCTCATACATTGACGGCCAGTCGGTGATGTTCGGGCCAAGCTTCAGCTCGTAATCCGGCTGAGCCTTTTTAAAGCCGTTATAAACGCGCCTGTCATAAACACCCTTATCAAATGTATATGTTTTGTCATATTCGGGAATGGAAACGTCAGTTGCCGCAGTAAGAGCTCCGTGGTTCAGCGCCGTTGCCGCAATGGAGCGTGCGTCAACAAGAGCAACGCAGGAAAGCTGGCCGTCGCCGGGCTTGCTGCCCTCGCGGTTCGGGAAGTTTCTTGTTGTGTGTCGGATTGAAAGGCCGTTGTTCGCCGGAACATCGCCTGCGCCGAAGCACGGGCCGCAGAAGCAGGGCTTGAACACTGCACCGGCCTCAAGCAGCTTTTGTTCGGTTCCGTTTTTGATGAGCGCAAGGTTGACCGGAACACTTGACGGATAGACGGAAAGTGAGAAGTAGCCGTCTCCGGTGCTGCCGTTTTCAAGGATGGCGGCAGCCTCACAGACGTTTTCAAACATTCCGCCGGCGCAGCCTGCAATAACACCCTGGTCAACAAAAATCTTTCCGTCTTTAACCTTATCCTTGAGCGAGAAATTGACCTTGTCACCAAACTGAGCTTTGGCCGCCTCTTCAACCTCTTTGAGGATTGACGGGTTGTCCTGAAGTTCATGAATGGAGTAACCGTTTGAGGGATGGAACGGGAGGGCAATCATGCTTTCAATTTTTGAAAGGTCAATTCTGACTGCCATGTCATATTTTGCAGCCTTTTCCGGCTTCAGCTCTTTGAAGTCCTCCGGGCGGCCGTGAACGGTATAGAAGCTTTTGACGGTTTCATCCGTCTCCCAAATTGAGGAAAGGCAGGCGGTTTCCGTTGTCATTACGTCAATGCCGATTCTGAAATCCATTGAAAGATTCTTCACGCCCGGGCCGGCAAATTCAAGAACCTTGTTTGTAACAAGTCCTTTTTTGAACACTGCGGTGCAAAGTGCGATTGCAACATCGTGGGGGCCGACACCCTTTTTCGGTGCATTTTCAAGGTAAATCAGAGCAACCTGTGGGGGCGTGACGTCCCAGGTGTTTCTGAGAAGCTGTTTAACAAGCTCCGGGCCGCCTTCTCCAACACCCATGGTACCCATTGCACCGTAACGGGTGTGGCTGTCCGAGCCGAGAATCATGCTGCCGCATTTTGTCATCATTTCGCGCGCATACTGATGAATGACCGCCTGGTTTGCCGGAACATAAATGCCGCCGTATTTTTTTGCAGCCGAAAGGCCGAAAACGTGGTCATCCTCGTTGATTGTTCCGCCAACGGCACAGAGGCTGTTGTGGCAGTTTGTCAGCGCATAAGGAACGGGGAACTCCTTGAGTCCGCTGGCTCTTGCGGTCTGAATGATTCCGACATAGGTGATGTCATGTGAGATGAGGGAATCAAAACGAACCTGCATTTTCTTTTCGTCTTTTTTAACGCTGTGAGAGTTGAGAATCGAATATGCAATGGTGCCCTCGCGGGAGCCGGAAAGCCCTCTTTTTGAAA
>DJPI01000056.1 GCA_002438505.1 Ruminococcaceae bacterium UBA6416
TGAGTTTGTATTTAAATCCATTACGAGTGACAACGGCAGCGAATTTATTGATTTGGGCAGGTACCTGCCCAAATCAACAAAAGTTTACTATGCTCATCCGTACTCATCTTACGAAAGAGGTACAAACAAAAAACAAAATTCACTTGTTCGCCGGTTCTTTCCCAAGGAAAAATCGTTTGAGCATATTTCTGATGAATAAATAGCTTATGTCAAAAATTGGCTCAACAGCTTGCCTCGAAAAATCTTCAATTACCGTTGCTCTGATTTTATTTTTCAAAGTGTCCTATTTGATCTTGCAATTTAGAGTGATTTACATTTTTAAGGCTTGAGCAACCACTGATGGCTTTACGAGCCGCCATAACATGGCAGCTCGTAAAGCAAAAGGCTGTTTAACTAGAGTTTTTTTATTTTTAAGCACCGTTTTATTGAAGAAACAATATTGGCAGTTAAGAACAAAACCAACACCCAATATATATTATTTTGCGCATTGCCCCACTCAATAAGGTTAAATGTCACCTTTGAAACGAATACTAGCCAAAATATGTATGGGATAATTGACAATGCCAGACTCCAAAAGTTTAATGATAACATTTTATTTTTCTTGTACTGCCTTATATACACAAACATTAGTGCTGCATAAACAAGAAGTGCAGTCACCAAAAGCGGAACATAATGCAGCAACATATTGTTTGTTGAACCTCCGTTAAAATCTAAAAACGTCTTATAAAACGGTTTGAGATTATCATAAATTAAATGATATAGCGGCATTATACTTTCACAGCCAAGATACAAGGCAGTATATAAATTTAAAACACAAAGAACAATTTCACCGGTAATTATTATGAACGTCTTTTTCATTATTGACAGCCCCCATTTTCAGTTCTTATAGAACGGCACATATGAATATAAGCCAAACTTATATAAAACCATTGCACTCCTTTCCGATGCCATTTGCATACATTCTTCCGCCACATCATCCCACTTGCTTTGATTCAACAAATTATCTACAGAATTTTTATGTTTGTATGCGATCCCGGCAGAAATATGGGCTAATTCAGAAACGGTAGTGTTTTTTGCAGCAACATACATTCCAGCAGATATAGAATTAAAATTCTTAAAATACTTATCAATATTTGAATTATCCTTACTTTCAAAAACTGAATGCGAAGTATAACCAAGAGATATTATGTTTGATGCATGATGCGGTTCACAAGCATCTTGTAGATAATGAAGGCATCTGCCAATATACTCATAAGCTGACTGCATATTCCCGTTTTTTGCATAATGAACAGCGGAATTATAGTGTTTTGTTGCATTAGTTCTGGCCGTGTTATCAGTTTTACCAATGTAGTTTTTTTGTGTATTTGGATCATAGAAATGTCCGGCAAATATATTCTCATTTTCATCCTTATCGGGTAATAATGAGCTGAGACTTATAAGAAGTGCAATAACAACCGCATCTGATTCCTTTTTTGCAAAGAAGCCTTTATCGTTTATAATTATATTGCAAGCTGTCATGGTTATGTATTCATGGCTACCTGCTTCAGTCCACTTTCCATCTTTATCAATTTCACCAGAAGTCCAATATGGAGAAACTGCCCCACGAAAGCCACCATGTCCATATGTTGAAACATCATAACTGCCACCATTTTCCATGTATGAATTAAACGAATCGTAAATGCGTTCAAAATCGCTAACTAATGAGTAAAACTTCTGGGAATACATACTCAATATATCATCTATTGTATATTCCGAAAGATTTAATCTGTCATCCATATAGTCAGTAATATCAACACCGGAATTAAAATTGGAACTAAATACAGTAAAAGGTATCGCAGAAAATGCTAAGACAATAGATAACAATAATGACACTACACGTTTTTTTCATACTAATCCTTTCAATTTAAAATATTATCAAAAGTAAAAAGCGTGTGGGAACATAATTCTCCCACACGCTTTATTTAATAAAAATCAGGCGTACTCCTATTGTTGTATGAGATGACATTTTAGATATGAATAAAATGATAAGAGTATTAATTTTCATTTTGATAGCCCCATACAAATACTTTACTGTAATTAATATATCATATCCATATTTATTTGTCAACCTTTTTTATAAATTTGCTTATTATATGTAAATTAAACAAATAATAAATAATCCGACCGCATTCATCCAACCTTTTCAAGCTCCTTTCTCAGGTGCTCAATTATTCGCTTTTCAAGTCTCGAAATATAGCTTTGTGAAATTCCGAGCATATCCGCGACCTGCTTTTGAGTATACTCCTTTGAGCCGAAAAGACCGAAGCGCATTGTCATAATAGCCTTCTCTCGCTCATCAAGTTTTTCAACAATCGCAAGAAGCTGATTGCGTTCGTCCCTTGTTTCAAGATCGCGCCCAATGGCGTCACTGTCACTCCCGAGGACATCTGACAAAAGCAGCTCGTTTCCGTCAACATCAACATTGAGCGGTTCCTCAATCGAAACCTCATTTTTCCTGTTGGCGGTTTTCCGCAGATACATCAGTATCTCGTTTTCAATGCAGCGCGATGCATAGGTTGCAAGTTTGATTTTTTTCGATGGGCAAAACGTATTGACCGCCTTAATAAGTCCGACCGTTCCAATGGACACCAAGTCCTCGATGCCAATTCCGGTGTTTTCAAACTTGCGCGCAATATAGACAACAAGGCGCAGATTATGAACAACGAGTTTATCCCGGTTTGAACAATCACCGTTTTCAATCTGTTCAAGAATTTCATTTTCCTGCTTTTTTCCGAGCGGCGCCGGAAGCGTTTGAGAGCCGTTGACATAGAAAAACTCACTTTCGGCTCCAACTAATATCATAAAGCGGCGTTTAAGCCAAAAAAGACTGAGTTTCAGTTTTGAAAGCATAATTATTCTTCCTTTCTTAAGTAACCTTTGCGTCATTGAACAAATCCGGGTGCAGCAGTGCGCCAAACTCGGAGTTCCTTATTCTGTTTTCCGTCAAAGCTATATATACCGCATTCGTTTTTTTACTGACAGACGGACTTTTGATTTCAACCGAATCGGGTCTGAACGCTTCAAGCACACTCTCGCCGGATACCGAGCCGCACGGAATAAGGCGCAGCTTCTCTGCCGGGATTTCAAAACCGTCACCAAACACATTTTTTTCGCAGACAATGACGGGGAGCGAAGAAAACGGCTCATAAAGTGAATTTCCCGTGTCAAGCAACGCACGGCAGCTACAGGTTTTTGAAAGATATTCAACTTCAAGCTCAAACACGCAGTTTTCCGGCGATTTCCGCTTCAGAACCGCATTGACAGTGCTCAGGACGCCATAACACACAGCGGTGAAAATTATCAGCGTCAGAGCATCAATATCGAAATACACAATGCCGGCAAAAAACAGCATTGAGCCGGGCCGCACAAAATACCACAGTGCGAACATTAACCCGGCAAAAACAAAGTTCACAAGAAAGAATGCGCCGAAAAGCCTGAAAAAGTTCCTTTTGTCAAACGGAAAATAGCAGACAAAAACAAGTGCGACCGAAAAAGCAAGTTTTGAAAGTGTAAGAGCAAAATCCGGCATCCCGCGGACGAGGACAACAAGCGAGCAAAGACCGCCGAGGAGTGCCGCCAAAACTGTGCGCAGGCGCGGAGTGTGGACGCGGCAGACAAGGCTTGTTGCGCGCAAAAGCGCATAGGTCACATAGGCGTTAATAACAAAAAGAATGTCGGCATACACAACCTGCGTCACTTCCATCACCGCCTCCATTATAAAAAAATATCCCGGCGAAAACAGTCGGAACGTGCAGGAAATTAAAATCTTTATTTTTACTTGATTGTTTTCAGAAAAAGTGCTATAATTTTCCTAAAAAAGAGCGAAAGGAGAATAAACATGGGTAATTTTGATCTCGGAGCTTTCTTCCAATATCTCAAAACATTTCTTGACGAACTGATTGAAGCTCTTGAAAAATATCTCAAGAAATAATCTGACAATCAAACAGCCGTTGGCGTACGATGTCCAACGGCTGTTTTTGCTTATTATAGATTAGAAGCTCCAAATCACGAGAATCTCTCATGTTCACTTTTTCACGGCGTTTTTGAAGTATACAAATTCTCCGCCGGGAGAAAAAATTATTCCCGAAACACCCTTTGCCGCGGCAAAATATCCGCTTTCGCTGCGTATCGGAACAAAAACAGCCGAATCGGCAAGAAAACGCTCAGCCTTTTTAAGCGCAGCAAGATATTCGCGCCCGGTCTTTGCACTTTGTATTGCAGAAAGCAGCGATTCATATTTTGACGAATCAAATCTTGAAAAGTTGTCGCCGCTGCTTTTTGAAAACCGCAGGAGGATACCCAGCGCAAAATCGCTGTCAAGCAGAACATTTGAAAACGCAAGCTGAAAATCACCGCTGCTTATTCTTTGCTCAAGCTGCTGCGCATCAACGGTTTCAACCGTAATGCTGCTTTTTACGCCGAGAACAGTCTGCCAGTTCTGCATAACCTTCCTTACATTCAGCTCGTTTTCCTGAGTACACAGAACATTAAGAGTGACCCCGCTTTTTTCAAGAGCGGTTTTTGCCTTTTCAAAATAGGTCATTGCCGCCTCCGTTCCGGAAAAGGACGGAGAGACCGTTCCGACTCCGGAGCGGTAAGCTGCTCCGCCGGCACGGCAGACGGACGGTATAATTCCGGAAGCTTCTGCGATTTCATCAGCTCCGGTACTCTCAAAAAAATACTTCTTTTCAAGCGATGAGGAAAGGGCGCGGCGCAGGTCTGCGTTTTTAAGAACAGAGTCTGAACAGTTGAAGATGAGAGAAAAATATGAATTATCAATTTTCTTAATGCCTATACCTTTTTCCTGAGAAAGCATTGCGGCTTGCTCATCGTTCACCGGCGAAAGCTCATAGATTCCGCTTTTAACCTTTTCTCCCCTTGTTTCCTTTTCGTTGTTAAAAGAGAAATAGACCGAAGACGGAGCAACGGCAGAAACAGAGTGATAGGACTCGTTTTTTCTTGCGGTAATTGCGGTTTTGTCTGACCAGTTGGAAATATAAAACGGGCCATTGGAAATAATATTTGAGGTTGAAAGACAGTAACGTCCTTTTGTCATTTCAAAAAAAGTTTCATTGCAAGGAACAAACGCGGGCAAAGTCAGAGCATAAAGAAAATCAGAATCGGTACGCTCAAGTTCAATAACAAAAGTGAAATCCCCTTCAGCGTGCACACCGAGGCTTTCTTTCGGAAGTTTTCCGGAATGAACTTTCACAGCGTTTTTAACGCTTGATACATATGAAAAAGCAGTGGAGCCTGTTGTGGCATCCGCAACGCGCCTGAAGGCAAAAACATAATCCGCAGCTGTTACTCGGGTATCAAATTTATCTGCCGTACCTTCCGAAAAAAGCGTTTTTGCGGCTCTTGTTACAAGCCAGTTTGCGTCCTGGCGGAGAGTAAAGGTATATGTCAGCCCGTCAGCGGAAACCTCATACTTTTTGCATCCGGCCGGAACTATAGCACCGGTTTCGTCATATGTTACAAGCCCTTCAAAGCAGTTTGCAATAATGTTCGCCGCGCCGCGGTCGGAAACAATCTGTGGGTCAAGATATTGCGGCTCATTATCAATCGGGAAAACAATCTGCTGCCCCGTTCCGTCTGAAGAACAGGCAGAGAAAGTACAAAGTATTATTATACAAACAAGAATTAGAGAAATAAATTTTTTCATTCTTCGGTCAGTCCTTTAATTAAAATTCCATGATGTAATCTAAATGTGTCTTAATAATGGTATAATCAAAAAAATTGGAGGTATATGCAATGGATGAAAAATTAATGTTGGCAATTTGCTCAGTTCAGTTTATTATAAGCGTAATTCTTTTAATTTTAATCATCAAAAAGAACAATCGAAAAGAATATTCCGCCGTTCTTTCCGAGCAGGAGAAAAACGGTGAGAAAATTTCGGCCGCTCTCAAGGAAATCAACTCTTCAATCGGTGATGAATTCAGCCGAAGCAGGATTGAAAACGCTCAGTATCAAACCGCACAAAGACAGGACGTTGTGAGCTCACTTTCCGCAATGAGCGAAAAGCTTGAAAAA
>DJPI01000006.1 GCA_002438505.1 Ruminococcaceae bacterium UBA6416
GTACTCGAGTGACAAATTCCCGTTGGCACCAATGCAGAGGCATATACAATCAAATAATTATATATACACTCTCGCACCGTGAGCATTCGCTCAGCCTGCAAGAAGATTTGTCAATTCAAACATTCCGCCCTTTTTGCGGAAACTTTCTGATTTAAAGCTCAGAAATCACTTTTTGGCAGCCTTCGGGCGCTTAGCACCGTACTTTGAACGGGCCTGCATTCTTCCGTTAACGCCCTGGGTATCAAGAGTACCGCGGACGATATGGTAACGAACACCGGGAAGGTCCTTAACACGGCCGCCGCGGATGAGAACAACGCTGTGCTCCTGAAGGTTATGGCCGACACCGGGGATATAAGCGGAAACTTCAATTCCGTTTGTAAGACGAACTCTGGCGATCTTACGCAGAGCGGAGTTCGGCTTTTTCGGGGTAGCGGTCTTAACTGCGGTGCAAACGCCGCGCTTCTGCGGTGAGTCATGATCGGTCATGACGTTCTTCTTTGAGTTGAGACCCTTAAGAAGAGCGGGAGCCTTCGGCTTTTTGACGAGTGTTTCTCTGCCGTTGCGAACTAACTGATTAAAGGTAGGCAAGTGATAGCATCTCCTTTCTTAAAAAATGTGTTACCGCCGCCGGGCATGAGTCCGGCTATACAGCATACCTGCTCATTTTACACCAAAGGAAAGCGTTTGTCAACAGCTCTTTTTTCAAAAGTCCTCCCGTCCGGGTGATTTTGTGAACTTGCTCATTAATGAAGGCGAACCTTTCCCCTTTTGTTGGTATTTTTACCCAAAAAGAGCGCGGATAAACACCGCAGCCTCCTTTCAAAAGAGACGGGGGTGGAAATTTTTTCACGGTTGTGGTATGATGTAAACGACATCTATTAAGCGAGGTTATATAATGTATAGCAAAATGAAGCGAATTTTAACTTCTTTGGCCGCGGCCTTTCTCTGCCTTTTTCTTCTTTCCTCCTGCGGCGCAAAAAAAAGCGGCGCTGATGTGACCGGAAGGCTTGAAGCGCCCGTCACGCTCACCTCGGCCGGAAAAAACAAGGCTTTCTCCTTTTCCGCTTTGCCCCTTTCAAAGCTCAAGCTCATCAGCCGCAAGGGGCTGACCTCACTTTATTTTGACGAAAAAAGCTTTTGCGTCTGCGTTTATGACGGCGCGACCGGAAAGCTCTGGCGCTCGCTTCCGGAAAAGGAAACGAACGAAAACGCCTGCCTTTTTTCCGTGAATGTTCTTTCCGGCTCAAAGGAATATATCCTTGACTCGCAAAATGACAGCGCCGCGCTCAAAAATGCTCGGTACAAAACGGAAAACGGCGTCCTCATCCTGACCTTCCGCTTCAGAAAACAGCTTTCAAAGGACGCCGAAACGGACTTCACCGTTCCGCTGCGCTTTGAGCTGAGCGACGGCCTTTTGAAAACCACGCTTGATTGCAAAGCCATTACATTCGGCGAAAAGAACGGCAGCACAAAAATTAAAAGCATCTCCCTTTTGAGCTTTTTCGGCGCGGACACTGACGGCGCAAAGGGAGACTTCATCCTCCTTCCGGACGGCTGCGGTGCGGTTTTGAACACGGAAAAGCGGGCGGAAAAATTTTCTCCCGTTGCCGTTCCCGTCTATGGCGCAGACCCGGCGGCAAAGGAAAGCTCCGCTTCTTTTGCCTGCATTCCGGCGTTCGGAAAGAAAAGCTCAAACGCCGCGTTCCTTTCTCTCATTGAAAGCGGAGAGGAAAACGCGGAAATTGTGGCTCATAAGTCGCTCAAGAAAAGCGGCTTCAACCGCGTCTATGCAAAGCTAAACCTTTGCAAAACCTTTACCGATGAAAAAGGCAGCTATGTTTTTCAAACCGGCGCAAACAAAACTTTTTCCGTGAGCTATCGCTTCCTTTCCGGCGAAAATACAGATTATGTTTCAATGGCCTCAGCCTGCCGCGAGCTTCTCATCCGCTGCGGCGCACTGAAAATGGAGGAAAGGGAGATTGCCGAAAACGAGGGGCTGCCGTTTGAGCTTTCCCTCATTGGCTCCGCACGCCTTTCAAAGGACGGCTCCTCACGCGTTCAGCAAAGGACGCTGACGTCATTGAACGAGGCAGAGGATATTATCTCCTTCCTGCGCTCAAAGGGAATTAAAAGCATCAATCTGAGATACAGAGGTCTTTTTGAGGGCGGTCTTGTTCAAAACGGCTATTCCTCTTTGCATCTGTTTTCCCCGGTCGGAAGCAAAAAGGAGCTTGAGGAATTCTCCTTCCTTGCGCGCAGCCAGAACGTCGCCGTCTTTTCAGACGTCAGCCTTTTTTCCGCCGCCGGTGAAAAAGGCGGTGCGCTTTCCATTGACGGAACAAAAGCGGAAAGGACCGAGTCTTTTTCCGGAAGTCTTGCTGAATCCAAAGTAACCTTTTCTCCGGGTTCAAAGTCAGAAAAAAACGCAGAGAAGATGCTTTCCTCTCTGCGCTCGCTCCCGGTTGAGGGCGTCTGCGTTTTTGATGCGGGCAGGGTTCTCTTTTCCGATTTTTCAAAAGGCGGAACAAGTGAAAGGGACGTGATGAAAAAGCTTTTTTCGTCTTATTGCGGTGCGCTCTCCGCCGGAAAAAAGCTGATGGTGTGCGGCGCAAATCTTTACGCGGTCAAGTATGCCGGTTTTCTCACGGACATCCCCTCCTCTGCGGCCTGCGCAAAGGGAAAGCTTTTCACCGCCGTTCCGTTTTTGCAGTCCGTTCTCCATGGCTATACTGACTACTCCCACACCGCCTTCAACAAGGAAAAAAACACCGAGACCGCGTTCCTCAAGGCTGCGGAGTACGGTGCAGTTCCCTCCTTTGAGTGGCACAGCGCAGACCTTGGCTCGGATGAAAAAAAGGACGCTTTTTATTATATGAACGGCGCAAACGAGGCTCGGCAGTATTATGAGCGGCTCAATGCGGTTTTTTCAGACCTGAGAGGCGAAAAAATCACCGCCCACAAAAAGGCTGCAGGCGGCGTTTATCTCACTACATACGGCTCTTCGTGCAGTGTTTACGTCAATTATAACAAAAAGGATGTCACCGTGAACGGCGTCACCGTTGAGGCGCGCAGTTTTCAGAGGGTTGATTTTTAAAACCTTTAATTTTCTTTTCAAGAACCGGAAGCAGGCCGTAAAGCGTGACGAAAAAAACAACAACCGCAAAGCCGCATATTGCAAGCTTTCCCATTTTTTCGCCGCAAAAAACGGCAACCGGAATGGGGTTGAAAATCGGCTCAATCGTGAGCAGCAGCGAGCCTTCAATTTTGTCCACCCTTTTGATTCCGCGGCTGAAAAGAATGTTTGCAAGTCCATACTGAAAAATTCCGAGAATGAGCACCCAGACAATGTTCTTTAAATCAAAGGAAAGGCTCTTGTCAAAGAACATGAACGGAAAACAGATTACAAAGCTCATAATATTGCTGAGATAAAGGCAGTCGTCACTATCGCTGTTTTCGTTGTTCATGATGATTATCTGAGCGGCAAAGGTTATTCCGGAGAGCAGGCCAAGAATGTTTCCAACAATCCTTGTTGGGTCAAGGCTGTCCGCAAAGGAGAGCACGCAGCCGCCGAAAACCGCAAGGGTTATGACCGCCTCGGAGAGCTTTGCTTTTCTTTTTTGAAAAATAACGGCATATAAAAAGACAAGAATCGGGGCAATATACTGAAGAACGATTGCCGTTCCGGCCGTTGTGAGCTTGATTGCCTCAACATATAAGATTCCCGTTGCGCTCATTGCAGCGGCGCCGAGGAGGTTCGTCTTTGAAAGCTTTGCTTTGAAGCTTTTTTTAACGGCGGAGAGCATTAAAAGTGAAATTACGCTGCGCACCGCCATCAGCGAAAACGAGCTCCAGCTTATCGACTTGACGCACACACCGGCAAGACCCCACAAAAGCGCTGTCAGAACAATTAACAGCCGTCCGAGGTTATGCTCCTTTTTTGAAAATTCCATTGCTTTTCCATCTCCGGTAACATTAAACTTTTATTCGGAGATTTTAACACATTAAAGCGTAAATGTCAAACATCCGCCGCATATCAAAAAAGCTTCAGGTATCGGACGGAATTTTTTGAAAATTTTTGCAACATAATGCCGGAGAATTTACTCTAATCAGATGTAAGACCGCAAAGGGCGGCCGAAGCTTATTTATCTATATTCCGGAGGAAAAACCTATGAAAAGAAAAATATCAGTAATGTTGACATTAATCTGCGTTCTTCTTGCTTCTTCACTGCTTTTGACCGGCTGCACAAAGGGTTCGGCCGCGGACACCCCAACCGGCGTAACCGAGGATGAAACCACCCTCTCCGCCTATGTTGTCAGAAACAGCGGAAATGACCTTCTTGTCACCGCAGACAGCGGCCTTTACTTTGTTTCTCTTGACGGCGTTAAGGTTTTCAAAAATTCAAAGGAGCTTGAAAGCGGAAAGCTGAGCGCCGGAATGAGCGTTCTCATCGGATATGACGGAAGCATTCTTGAAACCTATCCGGCACAGATTGCGTCCGCCCGCACCGTGAAAATTGTTTCCGAGGCCGAGGACAAAATTTCGCTTTATGAACAGGCGCTCAAAAAGGTCTTTGATGAAAGCGGCTCTTTTTCCGACCTTAAAACGGTTGCGCTTGACTTTTCTTCCGTTACCCTCACAGAGCCTCAGAAAAACGCTTTGTGGTATGTTCTTTCAAATTATCTGCGAACAAAAACCGAGGCGAACGTCATCTGCAAAAGCTATGACGAGCTTCAAAAGGACGGAAGGGTCAGCGAAGAAGGCTTCAAAGACGGCGTCATTCTCTCCGTTAAAGAGGGCAAGAGCAACACCTTTTCCGTCGGCTGGTATAAAGGTCCGCTCGGCGCCGGAGGATACAGCGACTGCACGGCAAAGCTGCACGGCGGAGAATGGAAGATTGATTACAAAACGGCGTGGATAAGCTGATTGAAAAACCACCCTTTTATTGCAAGACCCAAAAGCAAACGAAAAACAAAAGAGACTGCATCTCACATTTTGCATTGCAAAAGTACTTTGTGAGGTGCAGCCTTTTTATTTCAAAAATTATTGTTATTTGTTTTTTTCAGACGCCCTTTCCGGACGCTCCGCCTTTCGGAATAATTATCCGATAAACAAAACTGTCCTGCGTTTCCTGCTTTTCAACATTTGCGCCGATGCCTGAGTCCTGCATTGTTTTGATTGCACCCTCAACGGTGTTGAGAAAAATTCTGACGCTGCTGAACGCACGTTTTGTTGTCCGCTTTGGCGGATTCTTTTTTGCAATGAATTCATCTATATATTTTTCTGTTTGAGCAACATTCATTTTTCTTTCAATCACTTTTTTCAGTAATGGAACAACATCCTCTTTATCGAGTCTGAGCAGCGCTCGAGCGTGACGTTCTGAAAGTGAGTTTTGAATCAGAAGTTTTTGCGCCTCAACCGGAAGAGTCAGGAGCCTGAGCTTGTTTGAAACGGTTGACGGCGCCTTTCCAAGCCTGCGCGCCGCCTCATCCTGAGAGAGAGAAAACTGCTCGGTCAGCTTCTCGATTGCAAGCGCCTCCTCAAAATATCCGAGGTTTTGGCGCTGCAGGTTTTCAATGAGAGAATAAATTGCAGACTTCAGCGCGTTCACGTCAACAACAATGCACGGAACAACAACCATTCCGGCAAGCCGCGAGGCTCGCAGCCTCCGCTCACCGGAAACAAGCTCATAGCCTTTTGATGTTTCCCGAACGGTTATCGGCTGCAAAATTCCGTTCATTCTTATGCTGATTGCAAGATTAACAAGCTCACTCTGGTCAAACACTCTGCGCGGCTGATTCGGATTCGGATAGATTTTTTCGTTTGGAATCAGCAAAACCTGTCCTGCCGTGCGCGGCTTTTCATCTGTCAAAATGAAAACCTCCCTTTGTTGCCTTAAGTATATCTCAACTTTATCACAATAAGGAAGGCTTGTCCATGATATTCTTTTTTGCTTCTTTTTGGTTCTTCGGTTTTGATTTTTCTTATTCGAGCGGATTTTTTGCAATTTTTGCCGAGGGACGCGGATATATGTCGCTTGTTGACGAAACTTTTTCAATGATAATAATGTTTCTCTCCCCCGCGTCAAAAAGTTCAAAGCTCTTTGTTCTTTCAATTTTTCCGCCAAGGAGCGCGATTGCCTTTTTTGCTCCGCTGATTTCTTCATCGGCCTTTGCCGCTTTCATTGAGATGAACCTTCCGCCCTTTTTAACAAACGGAAGGCAGTATTCGGAAAGCTCACGCAGGTTTGCAACCGCCCTTGCCGTTGCAAAGTCAAACTTTTCCCGGTAGCTTTTGTTTTGGCCGGCCTCCTCCGCGCGCGAATGGAGAAGCTCTGCTTCAAGGCCAATGTTTTTGAGGATATCTTCAATCACGGTGAGCTTCTTCCTTGTGCTGTCAAGCAAGGTCAAATTGATATCCGGCCGCGCAATCAGCAGCGCAAGACCGGGAAAGCCTGCGCCGGTTCCAACGTCAATGAGACTTGCTCCTTTTGGAATGCTGCAATATTTGAGCACCGAAAGGCTGTCCGCAAAGTGTTTGAGAGCAATACCGTCAGGGTCTGTGATTGCGGTGAGATTGATTTTTTCGTTCCATTCGGCAAGCAGTCTGCCGTAGATATCAAAACGGCTCAGCGCGGTTTCATCAAGGCTGACGTCAAATGATTGAGCATAGGCGGCAAGTTTTTCAAGCGGTATAAACATAGCTTCTCCTTTTCGGTGTTTCACGTGAAACATTGAATTATAGATTGTTTTTTCTCAGGTAAATCAGCAACACGGAAATGTCTGCCGGACTGACGCCGGAAATTCTTGAGGCTTGTCCAAGGTTGCTCGGACGGACTTTGTCAAGCTTTTCCTGCGCTTCCATGCGCAAACCGGCAATATCTGAATATCGAATTGTTTCCGGAAGGACGCGGCCTTCAAGTCTGCGCATTTCCTTTGCCTGCGCAAGCTGGCGCGTGATATATCCCTCATATTTCACTTCAATTTCAACCTGTTCAAAAACCTCGGGCGGATAATCCGGACGTGTGGTGTCAAACGGAGCAAGAAGCTCATAATTAAGCTGCGGTCTGCGTATCAAATCAACAAGCCGGCAGCCGTTCGTCATTGGTGATGTTTCACGTGAAACAAGGAGGGCGTTCAGCTCCTCATTCGGCGCAAGACCGGTTGTTTCAATGCGCTTGAGCTCTTTTTTAATAAGCTCCTGCTTTTTGAGGAGGCGTTCGTGTTTTTTCTCACTGACAAGGCCAGCTTCATAACCGATTTCCGTCAACCGCAGGTCGGCGTTATCCTGGCGGAGAATGAGGCGGTATTCCGAGCGCGAGGTCATCATTCTGTATGGATCGCTGCAGCCCTTTGTGACAAGGTCATCAATGAGCGTTCCGATATATGAGCTTGCGCGGTCAAGAATAAGCTGAGGCTTGCTTTGAACCTTTTTTGCGGCGTTGATTCCGGCAATAAGTCCTTGCGCGGCAGCCTCCTCATATCCGCTTGAGCCGTTAAACTGCCCCGCCCCAAAAAGACCGGGGTAATTTTTGAATTCAAGGGTTGAAAAAAGTGCAAGCGGATCAACGCAGTCATATTCGATTGCATAGGCGGTGCGCATAACCTGAACATTTTCAAGACCCGGAATGGTGCGCAAAAACTTAAGCTGAACATCCTCCGGGAGTGATGAGGACATTCCCTGAAGATACATCTCCTGAGTGTGTTCACCGCACGGCTCAATGAAAAGCTGATGGCGCTCCCTGTCCGGAAAACGGACAATCTTGTCCTCAATGCTTGGGCAGTACCGGGGGCCGACGCCGTCAATTCTTCCGCCGTAAAGCGGAGAGCGGTCAATGTTTTCAAGTATAACGCGCTTCGTCTCGCTGTTTGTATAGGTCATATAGCAAGACAGCTTGTTTTCAATCGGGTGCTCGGTATCAAAGGAAAAGGGAACGGTTTTTTCGTCTCCGTCCTGTTTTTCAAGGGCAGAAAAGTCAATGCTTTTCCGGTTGACCCTTGATGGAGTTCCGGTTTTGAACCGTCTTGTCGGTACGCCCAAACGCTTGAGTGACGCGGCGAGGGCTGTTGAAGCAAACATTCCGTCAGGGCCGCCTTCATAAGAAACATCACCGACATAGATTTTTCCGCCGAGAAATGTACCCGTTGCAAGAACAACACATTTTGCTCTGTGAACGGCTTCAAGGCGCGTGAGCAGCTTCCATTCACCGTTTTCAGTCTTTTCAATATCAGTGACTTCAGCCTGAACAATTTCAAGGTTCGGCTGGCATTCCATCACGTTTTTCATGTATTCGCTGTATCTTCTGCGGTCAATCTGAGCGCGCAGGGAATGAACGGCCGGACCCTTTCCCCTGTTGAGCATACGGCTTTGGAGGGTATTTTCATCGGCGGCTTTTCCCATCTCACCGCCGAGGGCGTCAATCTCACGGACAAGGTGGCCTTTGCTTGTTCCGCCGATTGAGGGATTGCACGGCATATTTCCGACCCAGTCCATATTGATTGTGAACACACCAACCGACACTCCGAGTCTCGCGGCGGCGAGACCGGCTTCAATTCCGGCGTGGCCTGCGCCAATAACAATGACGTCATAATTTTTTGCATCGTACTGCATTTTGACCTCCGAAAGCAGGCGCGTTAACTTCTCGTCTGCGTTTGATAATTTTAATTTAAACGAGCATTGCATCGTTAGAGATTTTTTTATTAAACGTGGCTTTTTCTTCAAAAATTGCCCTGTTTTTGAGAAAAATTGAGCAAAATCAAAAAGTTTTCAACATTAATTCAAAGAAACATGGAAAATTCTGAATAACAAGCTATTAATTACGAATGTCGAATATTAGCTATATTTTTTCAAATAAGCAATTTAAAAGTAATCATAACTGTCCACAGTTTGAATTGGCAAAAGCGCTCCGGAAGCACCCAAAGTTCCGCAGGAACAAAGGGAGTGGTTTTGTTTTGTTTTGTTTCGTTTCTTTTTGTCTTGTTTTGTATTGTATTGTTTGGGGAGTTTTCCGTACGGTTTTGAGGGTTTTCCGTACGGTTTACTGCGTTTTCCGAACGGTTTTGAAAAATGAAGATAATCTTTTTAAGAATATCCGGAAAGCATTGACCGGAAATTCATCACAGGTCAGCCGGTATTCTTTAATAATATTGCGCATTCATGCTTTTTTGAATGCTTGACGAGGTCAATATGCCTAACACATTAGAAATTCCTCTGAACGTCTAACACATCGCTCAATGATCCTCTTGATAAAGTCCGGCAAACAACCATCACAAACATCCTCAGACATAAGCTGACAGTTTCACCGATTTATTTTATAATTCATTTTCAAATCAGAACTTTTCAAATTCCGTTCGATACACACCGAACAAATGTTCTATAATTAATTGTAGACGGAAAACGAGGGTTTGTCAAGGGTTTGGCGGATATTTTGCCGGAGAAAATTTTTGAAATCAAGGACCGTTTCTTACGTCTCCTTATATGGCGAGGTTTCTGCTTTCTTTTCACGCTTTCATGCTCCGCAGGGTTACTTTTGTCGATTGTCACAAA
>DJPI01000064.1 GCA_002438505.1 Ruminococcaceae bacterium UBA6416
ACCCATCAAGTGTACCATAACATGATAAGATGTCTATGTATAATTTTTCTAAGCGTTCGGATGGACGTTATATGTTTCGATTATATTTGGGAAAGAACAGTGATGGAAAAAAGAAATATAAAACGCTATATGGAAAAACAAAAAAAGAATTGCAAAAAAAGTGTGAACAAGCCAAAATAAGTCTTAATAAGGGTATTGATTTAACAACTCAGAACGATACTTTTGAAAGATGGTGTAATGAATATATCAGAATAAAAAAGGCGAAAGTAAGCCCAAGATATATTGAAAATGTTGAATCTCTGGTTAAGCATTTAAAGCCATTGTACCCGTTGGAAATTGCAAAAATTAGGCCCATTCAAATTCAGAACATTCTTCTTGATTTGTCGAATAGAAAAGAACATCCGCTTGCTAAAAAAACGCTTAGAGATATTCAAAATACAGCAAATAACATCTTTAAGCTTGCAATCAGCAACAGGGTGATGGATTTTAATCCGGTTTATTCCATTGAAACACCTAATGGCACGGGTAAAAAAACTCGCGAAGCTATTACCGATGAACAAATCAAATGGATTGTTGAAAGCGAAGAAAGCATAAAAAAAACAGCAGCAATGATAATGCTTTATGCCGGACTAAGGCGGGGAGAAGTGATTGCGTTAACTTGGTCTGACATTGATCTCGATGAAAAAACGATTCTTGTCAACAAAACCGTCCAATTTTATAACAATGTTCCAGCTATCAAACATGCTACAAAAACAAAAGCCGGCATGAGACTTGTATCAATCCCAGATGTTCTTGTTGATTATTTAAAAATGTTAAAGAGAACCTCTTTTTTCGTGTGTTCAAAAGATGGAAAAATGCTTACAGAAGGTGCGTTTCGCCGAATGTGGGAAAGTTACATGAGGATTTTAAATGAGAAGTACGGTGATTTCGGTAACGATAAAGATCTTCACAAAAAAGATGGAATGTTGAAATCACGTATTGCACCGGGTGGCTTGCCAATGAAGATTGAAACATTTACACCGCACCAACTAAGACATACATATGCTTCAATGCTATATAAAGCTGGAATTGATGTTGTTACAGCCAAAGAACTAATGGGACATTCAGACATTAAAACAACACTTGGAATCTATACACACCTTGATTCTCTTTATAAAAAGAAGAGTGTTGGTAAGCTCAATAATTTTATTAGTGAAAATAAAAACGCTGATAATTCGGATCATGAAGCGGTATAAATTTGACACACCCACAGCAAAAATTTGAATGTTTTTTGACACACCTTCAGCTTGGTTTTGACACACCTTTGACACACCTACTGTGCAATTTTCACCGTTTTTTGTGTATTTTAGCGGATATTTTTCAAGAGGGGAGCGAAAGCGAAAAAAGCCTGCAATCCCTTGAAACATAAGGAATTACAGGCTTTTTCTTTTGGCCCGCCCGGAGGGACTTGAACCCCCGTTCTTCAGAATCGGAATCTGCTGCGTTATCCAGCTGCGCCACGAGCGGAAATATGAAGCGGCAGCAAAAACTGCCGCATATCGTGTTTTATGCAAGCGCTCTTTCGAGCCATGTTCGGCCGATATCAAGGGCGCTGTAAAGGCCTTTCTTTTCGGTCTTGTGTGCAATTCTGTCATGCGGTCTGACATTGGGATCAGTATTGATGAGCTGAACGGAAACTCTGTCAGGCATTTCTGTTCCGTCAACGTCCTTTGTGCTGAGAATTTGAAGCATTAAAACAAAGTCATCGCTGAGACTGCCGTAATAAATGGTATTTCCCTTTCTGACAAGCGGACGGTTTTTATACATGAGAAATTCGTTCTTCTTTTTCGCTGCCATAGTATTACTCCTAAAGATAAAATTATTTGTCCTGAAGATAGCTGCGGACAAGCTCCTGCAAAAGCTCATCGCGGTCAATTTTCCGGATAAGACTGCGCGCATTGTTGTGCGTTGTGATATATGTTGGGTCTTCGGAAAGAATGTAGCCGACAATTTGATTGATGGGGTTATACCCTTTTTCAACCAAAGCGGCGTAAACGCTTTTCAAAACTTCCTCCATTTCGCTCGGTGTGTTCTGGTTAAGATTGAACTGTCTTGTGCAGTCTTTCATTGCGGACCCTCCGTTCAAAAAATATTTAAACAACCGGTGATTATTATACATCATTTTTATTGATAAAACAATAGGTTAAACCAAAAAAGTTTCTCATAGGGATGCTGAATGCGTTAAATTGGGCTTCGCCGCAGGTGATTTTGCGCCAAAAGTGGGAATTGCGGGAAAATTCAGCGCCGATTCCGCTCAAAAAAACGCTGTTGTGCTTGCCATACGACACACTTGGTGATATAATTTTAGTGTTTAGGCGGTCGTTTTCGGCCGGGAATTTAAAACTGCGGAGGATTTGCAATGAGTAAAAAAGTGCGTCTTGGAATTATCGGTGTCGGAAATATGGGCACCGCTCACATTGAAAACCTGCTTGGCGGAAAAATGCCTGAGATTGAAATAACCTGCCTTGCGGATACGGACAAAAGGCGCCTTGAAGCCGCCGGAAAAAAGCTTCCTGAAGCGGCGCTTTTTCCTGATGCTTCATCGCTCATTAAAAGCGGACTTTGCGAGGCCGTGCTCATTGCAACGCCGCATTATTTCCATCCTCCCATTGCCATTGAAGCGCTCAAAAGCGGCCTTCATGTCATGAGTGAAAAGCCTGCCGGGGTCTACACAAAGCAGGTGAACGAGCTTCTTGACGTTGCCGCAAAGTCTGACAAAACCTATGCCATTATGCTCAATCAGCGCACCAACTGTGTATACAGAAAGCTTAAAGAACTGGTTTGCGGCGGAAAGTATGGCGAAATCAGACGCGTTTCATGGATAATTACCGATTGGTTCAGAACACAGCAGTATTACAATTCCGGCGGATGGCGCGCAACGTGGTCGGGCGAGGGTGGCGGAGTTATCCTCAACCAGTGTCCGCATCAGCTTGATTTGTGGCAGTGGATATGCGGAATGCCGGACAAAATCAGGGCGTTTTGCCATGAGGGCAAATGGCACGACATTGAGGTTGAAGATGACGTGACAATTTATGCCGAGTATCCGAACGGCGCGACCGGAACCTTCATCACATCAACCGGTGACTGCCCGGGCACAAACCGCCTTGAAATTACGCTTGACAAAGCAAAGCTTATCTGCGAAAACAATCCGCGCACCGATAAATTTGAACTGTATGCTTATGAGCTTGACGGCAGCACACAGGAATTCATCAGAACCTCTGACAAGGGCTTTGAAAAACTCTCGGGGAAATGGGTCGATATTGAAACGGACGGAAAAAATGAGCAGCACCCCGGTGTGCTCAATGCTTTTGCCGCTCATATTCTCAGGGGTGAGCCACTTGTTGCCGAGGGCGCAGAGGGTATTAACGGTTTGATTATTTCAAACGCGGCCTTCCTTTCCTCATGGCTCAAAAAAACGGTTGAAATTCCTTTTGATGAAAATCTTTATCTTGATATGCTCAACGAAAAAATCAAAAACTCAAAGTTCAAAAAGACAGTTAACGAACAGGTTGAAGAAAACATGTGCTCAACCTATTAAGGAGGAAAAAGAAATGGCAAAATTCATCTTTTCTGCTTTTTGCGATGAGTCCGGCGAGGACAGTATTGAAGGCCAGATTAAAGCCTGCAAGGAGAACGGTATTACTCACATGGAGCTTCGCGGCTTCGGTGAAAAGCTTAACATAAACACCCTTTCAACAGAACAGGCAAGGGAAATGAAAAAGGTTATTGACCGTGAGAATATGTCGGTTGCCTCCATAGGCTCCGGTTACGGAAAAATTGAAATAACCGATGATTTTGAACCGCATTTTGAGGCTTTCAAAAACACTGTTGAAGTTGCAAAAATCCTCGGCGCAAAGTATATCAGAATGTTCAGCTTTTATTTCACAAACGGTGAAAGCTATAGCGAATACAGAGATGAAGTTATTCGCCGCGTGAAGGCTATGGCCGATTACGCAACCGAAAACGGCCTTGTCTGCTGCCATGAAAACGAGAAGGGCATTTACGGTGATACTGCCGAAAGGTGTCTTGACCTGCTCCAAAGCTGCGGCGGAAAGCTCCGCGCCGTTTTTGACCCGGCGAACTTCATTCAGTGCGGTGTTGACACTGTCAAAGCCTATGATATGCTTGAAGGCTATGTTGAATATTTTCATATCAAAGATGCTCTTTATGCCAACGGCTCGGTTGTTCCGGCCGGAATGGGAGAGGGCAGGGTGCTTGAAATAATCACTCGCGCCGCAAAGCAGAACCGCTCAATCGTCCTTTCACTTGAGCCGCATCTTCAGGTTTTTGACGGGCTTGGCGCCCTTGAAAGCGCGTCTCTTGAGTCCGGAAGAACAATGCCGAAAAACGCTTACCCGTCCCACGCCGCATCATTTAAAGCGGCGGCGGACGCAATGCATTCGCTGGCGGAAAAAGCACTCTCGCTTGCATAAAAGGAGACTATGATGAAAGTTTCAGTTGTCGGATGCGGAAATATTTCAAAAACCCATCTGCCGATACTTCAAAGCATTCCGGGTGTTGAAATATCGTCTGTTGTTGATATCAAACCCGAACGCGCTGACCTTGCAGGCGAAAAATACGGCTGCCGGGCGTTTTATGATTTTGACGCAATGCTAGCCGCAGACAGACCGGACAGCATACATATCTGCACTCCGCATTATCTCCACACCGAAATGGCCGTCAAAGCCCTTAAAAACTCAATAAACGTCCTTTGCGAAAAGCCTTGTGCAATAACAAAAGGCGAGATTGCCGCGCTGAAAGAGGCGGCCTCAAAAAGCTCCGCCTTGTTCGGAGTCTGCTTTCAGAACCGATATAACGCTTGTGTCAAAAAAGCAAAGGAGATTATTGAAAGCAAAAAGTTTGGTGACCTTGTTGCCGAAAGCGGGCGTGTCAGCTGGTTTCGGGACAAGGCATATTATTCCGATGACTGGCACGGAAAAAGGGCGACTGAGGGCGGAGGAGTGCTTGTTAATCAGGCAATTCACACCGCAGACCTGCTAAGATATCTTTCCGGAAGCGAGGTCAAAAGCGTTTGCGGCCATGTTTTTAATGACAGCCTTGAGGGTGTTATTGAGGTTGAGGACACCGCCTCTGTCAGATACGAATTTAAAAACGGCGTTATTGCCGTTTTGAATGCAACAAATGCTTTTGCTTTTAACGCCGATGTTTCAATGGAACTCTACTTTGAAAGCGGAGATAAGCTTTATATAGAGGGCGCGCAGCTTTATCACTTTGAAAAGGACGGAACGGTCAGGCGTCTGACCGGCCGGCAAAGCACGGCATCCGGCGGAAAAAGCTATTGGGGCAACGGACACGCGGCTTTGATTGAGGATTTTTACCGCTGCATAAGAGAAAAGGCGCACTTCCCCATTGATGCTTTTGAGGGAACAAAGGCGAGTGAGGAGTTTCTTGCGGCTTATGATTCGGCCCAAAGCGGGAAAAGCGTTCAGCTGACGGTATTTGGCAACGGAAACAAGGTTGATTTTAATTGAAAAATACTGTATAATTACCGGTGTTATTATTGATAAGGCGGTTATCCAAAAACGATTGCCGCTCTTGATGAAAAGGATGGTACAATGCCCGTTAATCTGATATATAAAGAAATACCCGCTGTTGCGCTTCGCGGACTTGTGATTTTTCCCGGAATGAGGCTTCATTTTGAGGTTGGGCGTGAAAAGTCCATTGCCGCCTTCCGCGCCGCTGTTGCAGAAAGCAAAAAGATTTTTCTTGTGACCCAAAAAAGCATTTCATATGAGGATCCGACACCGAATGAACTTTTTTCGGTTGGTGTCCTTGCGGATATCAAGCAAATTATCAAGTCTCCGGACAACAAGAATGTTCGCGTTGTTGTTGAGGGTGTCTGCCGCGCTTCGGCCACGGAATATCTTGATAATGAGAAATATCTCTGCTGCAATGTCAAAGAACGCCGCTCCTTTGCCGTGAAAGGGGAGGACATGGATTATGCCGATGCTTTGATGAGGAAAACAAAGGACATTTTTGAAGCATATGTTGACGTTACCTCCAAGCTTGCGCAGGATGTTGCAATGGAGGTCTATATGACCGATGATCCATCTCACCTTGCAGACTTTATTGCCGGAAATGCACTGACTGATTTTGAACAAAGACAGTTCCTTCTTGAAGAATTCCGTCCTCTGACAAGGCTTGAAAAGCTTTGCACAATTCTCTCACATGAAATTGAAATTTTCAAAATTGAAAATGAAATTGACAGACGTGTTCAAGAGCAGATGGACAAAAATCAGCAGGAATACTATCTGCGTGAACAGATCAAGGCAATTTCTGCCGAGCTCGGCGAAGGCGAGGATGTCCTCAACGAGACAGAAAACTACAAGGCGGAAATCCGCGCGCTCAGGCTCCCCGAGGAAATTTCCGAAAAGCTTCTGCGTGAATGCGGCAAACTTTCAAAAATGCAGGGCACCTCACCCGATGCAAATGTAATAAGAAGCTATCTTGACACCTGTCTTGCGCTTCCGTGGAATGTTTATACCGATGACTGCTTTGATCTTCAAAAAGCAAGAAGAATTCTTGACGAGGATCACTCCGGAATGAAAAAAATTAAAGAGCGATTTATTGAAATGCTCGCCGTTCGCGCTTTGACGGATAAGGCGAAGGGTCAAATCATCTGCCTTGTTGGCCCTCCGGGAGTCGGAAAAACTTCAATAGTTCGCTCCATTGCCAAGGCAATGAACAGAAAATATGTCAGAATGTCGCTCGGCGGTGTTCGTGACGAGGCGGAAATCCGCGGCCATAGAAAGACCTATATCGGCGCAATGAGCGGACGCATTATCAATGCTCTCACTCAGGCGAAGTCATTCAATCCAATCATTCTTCTTGATGAAATTGACAAGCTCGGAAGCGACTATAAAGGCGACCCGTCCTCCGCTTTGCTTGAGGCTCTTGACCCGGAACAGAACAACTCATTCCGCGACCATTATATTGAGTTCCCCGTTGACCTCAGCCGCGTCATTTTTATAACCACCGCAAATGATACCGGCACAATACCCGGCCCGCTTCTCGACCGGATGGAGGTTATTGAGCTTTCAAGCTATACCTCGGAAGAAAAACTCACCATTGCAAAAGAACACCTTGTTAAAAAGCAGCGTGAAATGCACGGTCTTAAAGGCACGGACATTCGCTTTACAGACGGTGCTCTTTCGCTTCTTATTGATGGCTATACACGCGAGGCCGGAGTCAGAAAGCTTGAGCAGCTCATAGGAACCGTGTGCAGAAAAAGCGCGGTTATGCTCTCGGACGGCGAGACAAAGCGAGTGACCGTGAACAACGCTATGATTGAAAAAATGCTCGGTCCCGTGAAGTTTAAGCCGGACTCGCTTTCAAAAACAGACCTTGTCGGTGTTGTCAACGGTCTTGCGTGGACAAGTGTCGGAGGCGAGCTTCTTCAGGTTGAAGCCGTTGTGATGGATGGCAGCGGAAAGCTTGAGCTGACCGGAAATCTCGGTGATGTCATGAAAGAATCTGCCAAGGCTGCTCACAGCTACCTCAGAAGCGTTGCAAAAGCTTATGATATTCCGGATGACTTTTTCAAAACAAAGGATATCCACGTTCATGTTCCGCAGGGTGCCGTTCCGAAGGACGGCCCTTCCGCAGGCGTTACCATTGCAACAGCTATGCTTTCGGCGCTGACCGGAAGGAAGGTCAGGCAAAGCGTTGCAATGACCGGGGAAATTTCTCTGACCGGAAGGGTGATGCCTATAGGCGGTCTGCGCGAAAAAACGATGGCCGCATATAAAAACGGAATAAAGAAGGTTGTTATCCCGAAAGATAACGAAAGCGACCTCTATGACGTTGAACCCGTTGTCAGGGAAAATGTTGAGTTTGTCACCGCGCAAAGGCTTGAGGAGGTCTTTGACGCTGCCATTGACGGCGAGCAGACAAAAAAGCTTGACCTTAAACACAACGCTGCGTTCAAGGTTGAGAAGAAAAAATCAAAGAGCGATAATATCGCGCAATAAAATCGGGTCGGCCGCGGTTTGTTTTGGAGCGGCGGCCGCCTTGGAAAAAGGTGAAGTATGAAATTTGATAACGCGGCATTTGAGGCCGCATTCGGAACTTCCGACCAGCTTTTTGAGTCAACGCGGCCGGAGATTGCTTTCTCCGGCCGCTCCAATGTTGGAAAATCTTCGCTACTTAACAGAGTTTTGGGGCGCAAAGCGCTCGCAAGAGTCAGCTCCGTTCCGGGAAAAACCGTAACGATAAACTTTTTTAAACTTGACTCCTGTCGCTTTGTCGATCTTCCGGGATACGGCTACGCAAAGGTTCCTCAAAGCGAAAAGCTCCGTTGGGCAAAGCTTATGGAGGAGTATTTTGACAGCGGACGGAACATTAAGCTTGTGGTTCAGCTCATTGATATGCGTCATGAGCCGACAAAGCAGGACATTGAAATGATTGAATATCTGACCGAAAGAAAAATTCCCTTTGTTGTTGCACTCACAAAGTGTGACAAGCTGAACCGATCCGAAAGGGGCGATATGCTCCTCAAAATCTGTTCTGTTTTGACAAAATACGGAAATATCGGCGTTGTTCCGTTTTCCGCCGTCAAGGGTGACGGAGCCGAAGAACTGCGCGCCATGATTGAAAAAGCGGTTGGCTGAAAGTGAATTTGAAAGGAAAAATTTGAAAGAAAAAATATGAAAGAAACATTTTCAAAACTTATGAAAAGCGAGCCGATAATCGCGGCGGTGAAAGACCTTGATAATCTTGACCGCGCGGTTGAGTCGGATTGCCGGATAATTTTTCTCCTTTGCGGGAACATTTTTAATCTTAAAGAAATTGTTGAAAAAGTTCATGAAAAGAAAAAGATGATCTTCATCCACGTTGACTTGATTGACGGCTTTTCAAAGGACGCAACCGCGCTGCGATATATTCACGAGCAGATTGCTCCGGACGGAATCATTTCAACAAAAAACAATCAGCTGAAGGTTGCAAAAGAGCTTGGAATGCTGACCGTTCAAAGGCTGTTTATCATTGACTCGCTTTCAATTCAAACAACGGTCAAGACCTCTGCACTCATTAAGCCCGATGCCATTGAGATAATGCCCGGAATCATGCCTAAAATCACAAAGAAGCTCAGTGAGGTTATTGAAGTTCCGGTGATTGTCGGCGGACTTATCAGTGAAAAAGAGGACATTGAAAAAGCCCTTGAAAGCGGAGCGCTCGGCGTTTCAACCTCAAGCAAGGAGCTTTGGTGATTTGGATATTTGATTTTAGATGTTAGATTTTGGAGTTTTCGGGTGAAAGTATGATTAATATTAGAAAATTCAAGGATAAGGACAAGGAAAACATGAGGAAAATTTGTCTTGAGACATCATCGTTCGATGTCTCAAACAAAAAAACCGCAAAGTTTATCACGCTCATGTACTGCGATTATTACATTGAAGCCGAACCGGATTCATGCTTTGTTGCGGCTGATGAAGATGATAATGCGGTCGGATATCTTATCTGCGGAAAAAATTTTGATAAGTATTATAAACTTTTTATGGGGCTTTATATGCCGGAAATACGCAAACTGGGCCTCAAATATGCTCTCATGGCTATGGGGGAGATTACAACTCACAGGCTGTTTTCAAAAAAATATCCGGCGCATCTTCACATTGACCTTTCCGATGTCTGCCGCCATCAGGGCGTTGGTTCGCGCCTTATGAAAGAGCTTAAAGAATATCTTTCCTCAGTAGGAATCCATTCGCTGATGCTTTCCTGCGGCTTTGACAACAAAAACGCAATCCGTTTTTATGAACGCAATGATTTTAAAAAGGTTGCAAACCTTTTCGGAAGTTACATAATGGCGAGCGAGTTTTAAATTAGACAATAAAAATTTTAGTTTTGAATAACAGCCCTGCTTTTAGCAATACTATAGCTGACGTTGACTTTCGTCAGCCTGAGTAAAAGGAGTTGAAACAGGATGTTAGACAAAATCTCATTGACGCTCACAATCATCGGAGCCATCAACTGGGGACTCATCGGACTTTTCCAGTTTGACCTTGTTGCATGGATTTTTGGAGGTCAGAGCGCCATCATCAGCAGAATTATATACACCGTCATTGCCCTCGCCGGAATCTGGTGCATTTCTCTTTTGTTCCATGACAAAGCCGAGGCAGTCTCTTCCGGTGATGAAGAGCAGAACAGCAACGCAGCCTGAATTATTTATAACGGCGGCCTTCTTTGAACGTATCGGCCGCCAAGATAAGGCCGCCGCTTGTCTGCGGCGGTTTTTACTTATTGCTTTTTGAGGTGACTTGAATGCCGGACATTGCCGTTATCGGAGCCGTGAATGTTGACATTTGCGGAAAGCCCGAACAAAAATTCATACCGCGTGACTCAAACATCGGCTCGGTCACACACTCAATCGGCGGAGTCGGCTTCAATGTTGCGCGCAATCTTTCCCTCCTCGGCGCCAATGTGAGCTTTGTTGCGGCGCTCGGTGAAGATACATATACTTCTGAAATTGAAGAGGAAGCAAGGCGCTTTTCTCTTGACCTTTCTTTGTGTCTGCGCGTTCCGGGTGTACCGAATTCAACCTATCTTTTTGTTACGGACGAAAATGGGGATATGCTCGCCGCCGTTAATGACATGAAGATTAACAAAAAGCTTGACAAAAGTTTTTTTGAGCCGCTTTTAAAAAGGCTGTCATCTTTTGACGCCGTTATTATTGACACAAACCTTGAAAGCGGTGTCATTGAATATCTTTGCAAAAACATCACGGCACCAATTTTTGCCGATGCCGTTTCCGCCGGCAAAGTGATGAGACTCAAAAGCAGCCTTGGCTGTGTTTCCGTGTTTAAACCGAACGCCATTGAAGCTTCAATGCTCACCGGAGTTGATGTGAAGGATGAAACTTCGGCAATGCTGGCGGCGAAAATGCTTGTCAAGGACTTCGGCGTTGGGCGCGTCTATATAACAATGGGCGCAGACGGCGTTCTTGCTTATGATTCAAAGCAATTTGTCAGACGCAGGACTCTTTGTGAAAAAATAGTCAACACGGCTGGCGCGGGAGATGCCTTTTTTGCCTGCTGCGTGATGGGTGAGCTTTTGAAAAAACCGATTGAGGAATGCGTTGAGCTTGCGCTCAAAGGCGCGGCCTCCGTCTGCAAAACTAAATACTCCGTCAATATGCATCTTTATAAGGATGTTTTTAATATATAAAAAATGAAAGAAGGACTGAAAATGAATAAATATCTTGAAATTTCACCTGAAGTGAAAAAAGCGCTTGAGGAAAACAGACCGGTTGTTGCTCTTGAGTCAACAATAATTTCTCACGGAATGCCGTATCCGCAAAATGTTGAAACTGCGCTCAAAGTTGAAGAAACAATAAGAGAAAACGGCGCCGTTCCGGCAACAATAGCCATAATCGGCGGAAAGCTCAAGGCCGGCCTTTCAAAAGAGGAGATTGAGTATCTTGGAAAAAAGGGAACAAAGGTTATCAAAGCGTCAAGGCGTGACCTTCCCGTTCTTGTTTCAAAAAAAGAGGACGGAGCAACAACCGTTGCAACAACAATGATAATTGCCGCGATGGCCGGAATAAGCATTTTTGCAACAGGCGGAATCGGCGGAGTCCACCGCGGAGCTGAGGTTACAATGGACATTTCGGCTGACCTTGAAGAGCTTGCAATGACTCCGGTAATGGTCATCTGCGCCGGAGCAAAGTCAATTCTTGACCTTGGACTCACTCTTGAATATCTTGAAACAAAGGGCGTTCCGGTTATCGGATACGGGACAAAGGAACTGCCTGCGTTCTACACAAGAAAAAGCGGCTTTTCTGTTGATTACAGGCTTGATTCCCCAAAGGAGCTTGCCTATGCCTTTGCCGCAAAACGCAATATGGGTCTGCGCGGAGGAATGCTTGTGACTAATCCGATTCCGGAGGAATACTCAATGAACGCCGATGTTATCAATGAGGCCATTGACCGCGCGGTTAAAGAGAGCCGTGAGCTTGGCATCCACGGAAAGGAAACAACACCGTTTCTTCTTGCAAGAATCAAGGACATTACCGGCGGCGACAGTCTGGACTCAAACATTCATCTTGTTCTCAACAACGCTGCCCTTGCGGCAAAAACCGCATGTGAGTATGTTAAAATCAATAATGAATAAAAATATTATTTAAAGATATTGAAAAAAGAACCGCTTAAGAGTGTCTTATCAGGGAAATTGAATCTCTGCCCCAAATGCTCTTTGCGGTTCTTTGTGCTTTTCTTCGACAAGCTTTTGCGTTTGTTGACATCGGCGTTGAGGCTTTTAAAAATTGTGCTGCTCTCAAAAGCATAACAACACCGGAAAGCCTTAAAACAATAGGTGATAGCGCTTTTTTCAGCTGCGCAAGCTTAAAGAGTTTCGCATTGCCTGACGGTATCAAAAGCATTGGAAACGGTGTTTTCAAGGACTGCGGAAAGCTTGAAAGCGTGACCGGCACCGGTGCGCTCAAAAGCATTGGAAACATGGCATTTTCCGGCTGCACTTCACTGAAATCTTTTGCGCTTCCTGAAAGCGTTATGAGCATAGGTCACAGCGCTTTTGAGGGCTGCGCTTCGCTTGCTGAAATAACAATTCCGGACGGTGTGAAGCGTATTAACGGCAATACTTTTTCCGGCTGCTCGGGATTAAAAACCGTAACGCTCGGAAAGGGCATAGAAAGTGTTTACGATTCCGCTTTTACCGGCTGCACCGCAGTCGAAAAATTCATTTGGAATGCGGAAAACCTTGAAGATATTTATGATGACTGTTTTTCCGGGCTTGGAATGAATGGAGCCGGAATTGATGTTGTTTTCGGAGATGGTGTCAAAATAATACCGGACGGAACTTTTCGAGGCTGCTCAAAACTTATCAGCGTAAAGATTCCGGAAAGCGTTACAAGTATTGGTAATTATGCATTTTTTGGTACTTCTCTGACTGAGGTGACTCTTCCGAGCGGCATTAAAGAAATTGCCGAAGGCGTTTTCTCTTGTTGCGAAAAACTTACAAAAGCAGTAATTCCGGAAGGTGTAACAAGCATCGGCAAGGATGCTTTTGCTTGGTGCAAAGCGTTAACCGAGGTGAACATTCCTGCCGGCGTTAAAGAAATTGCCGAAGGCGTTTTCTGTGGCTGCGAGAGTCTTTCTGAAATAACCATTCCGGACAGCGTAACAAATATAGGTCCGAAGGCTTTTTATTTGTGCAAAAGCTTTACCGAAATAACACTCCCGGATAATATAAATAATATAGGCTATTCTGCTTTTTACGGCTGTGAAAATTTGAAAAGTATCTTGCTTCCGTCAGAACTGACAAGCATTGGTGAATACGCATTTTATAATTGCGAATCGTTAACCGGAATAACTATACCCTCCGGGGTCAAGGAAATTCCCGCTTGTGCCTTTGCAAATTGCAAGAGTCTTGCCGAAATAACGCTCCCGGATAATATAAATAATATTGGCATTTCTGCTTTCTCCGGTACTTCTCTGACCGAGGTGACTCTTCCAAACAGCATTAAAGAAATTGCCGGATGCGTTTTCTTCGATTGCGAAAAGCTCATAAAAGTAACAATTCCGGAAAGCGTTGAGAGCATTTGTGGCAGCGCTTTTAATGGCTGCACTTCACTGAAAGCTTTTGCGCTGCCGGATAGTGTTATGAGCATTAGTGACAGCGCTTTTAAGGATTGCACTTCATTGACGGAAATAACAATTCCGGACGGTGTGAAGTGTATTAACAACAACACTTTTTCCGGCTGCTCGGGATTGAAAACCGTAACGCTCGGAAAAGGCGTTGAGAATATTTATGATTATGCTTTTGAAAACTGCACTTCATTGACGGAAATAACAATTCCGGACGGTGTGAAGTGTATTAGCAACAACGCTTTTTCCGGCTGCTCGGGATTGAAAACCATAACGCTCGGAAAGGGCGTTGAGAATATTTATAGTTCTGCTTTTTCCGGCTGCACCGCAGTTGAAAAGCTTATTTGGAATGCGGAAAGTGTTAAGGATATTCCTGCTTACAATAATCCGTTTTCAGCTATCGGAAATTCAAATGACGGGTTTGAAGTTGTTTTCGGAAACAGCGTCAAAAAAATTCCGGCATATGCATTTTTTAATACCAAGATAAAAGGAAAACTCATCATCCCAAGCAGTGTTGAGAGCATAGGACAAGAAGCGTTTGCCTCTAATGAAAACCTGACATCTTTAACAATTTCAGAGGGTGTGAAGAGCATAGGCCGTTATGCCTTTTTCGGTTGCTCCGGGCTTGACGGAACGCTGAAGATTTCAAAAAACCTTAAAAGCATAGCAGACTATGCATTTTCTGATTGCGTCAACCTGAAAGGGAAACTCATCATCCCAAGCAGCGTTGAGAGCATAGGCTACGGTGCTTTTTCCGGCTGCACTTCACTGACGGAAATAACAATTTCAGAAGGTGTAAAAAGCATTGGTAAGCAAGCATTTTTAGGTTGCACTGGATTGAAAGGCGACCTTATTATCCCTGACAGTGTAACTGAAATGGGTGATTTTGCCTTTTCCGGTTGCTCCGGGCTTGACGGAACGCTGACGCTTTCAAAGAATCTGAAAAACATACCGTATAGTGCATTCTATGGCTGCAGTGGACTGAAAGGAAAACTCATTATCCCAAGCAGCGTTGAGAGCATAGGTTATCGTGCGTTTTATAACAATAAAAACCTGACATCTGTAACAATTTCAGACGGTGTGAAGAGAATCGACAACTTTGCCTTTTCCGGCTGCACCGGACTGAAAGGCAACCTTGTCATTCCTGACAGCGTAACGGAATTGGGTAATTATGTCTTCTATGAATGCTCCGGTCTTGACGGAACACTGACACTTTCAAAAAACCTTAAAAGCATACCGCAGAGCGCATTCGATGGCTGCACCGGCATAACCGGAAAACTTGCCGTTCCGGACGGTGTTTCAAAAATTGAAAACTATGCTTTTGGCGGATTGTCAAAAGTTGAAAGTCTTGTTATCGGAAAAGAAGTTAAAACAATAGTGACAGACTCATATTACAGCAAAAATCCTTTTTATAAAATGAGCGGCGTTGAGGAAATAGCTTTCAAGAGCGCCGAGGTGCCGTCGCTCGGATATGCCGATTTGTTTTACTCAATGAACAAGCTTAAAACAATTTATGTTCCGGCGGAAAGCTATGACGCATATGTGAGCGCGTTTGATAAATATAAAAACAAGGCAGTTTTTTCAACTGATATGCTGCAGTCAAATATTAAAAACCTGACCGCTTGCGTGAGACTTTCCGAGGCTATCAAGCTTTCGTGGTCGGAGCATATTGATGACAATGTTAAAAAATATGTCATTGAAAGAAACGGAACTCAGATTGCCGAAACAGAAGAACTTTCATATATCGACAGCAATCTTGCGGCCGGGGATTACACATACACGGTCTACGGTGTTACCGCCTCAGGTGAAAAGACGGCGGCAACCGAACTCAAAACGGCCACTGCTGTTCCTCAGCTTGAAAAAATCCGTTCATATCACTTGAACAATATGATTGCCGAAACGGACGGCCGCGTTCTTATCACGGCTAAGAATAACCGCAACGGATATGATCTTGATGGGAACGAAATTAAAGGAAAGCTCTATCTGATATCAGATGACGGAGAAAGAACCTTTATCGGCGAATCAAAGCTTCTCACCGGACCGTCATCAACGGATAAGCTTGAATACTGCGTTGACTGGGATGTTAAAGACGTTGCTGAGGGCGAATATCGGGTAGTGTTTTCCATTGAGGATCCTTACGGCGCTTCAGCGGAGCTTGAGGGAAAAATCCGCGTCAGAAAGTCCAAGCCGGAAAAAATTGTCAATGTCAATGCTGTTGAAGATTTTTATAACATCAATCTTTCGTGGTCACAGTCGTCAGAGGTTGACTCAACCGTTTATAAGATTTTCAGAAAGGCCGAAAACGAAGGCGATTTCAAACTGATTAAAACAATCAGCGGAAGAACAACACTGACATATGTTGACAGCAGTGTAAGCGATGACGTCCTTTATTCATATTATGTTGTTGCCGAGGACAGCTTCGGCTTTGTTGGCGAGCCGTCCGAAATTGCGGTTGGAACGCGCGCAAAGGACAAGGAGCCGCCGACCGTTACAAAGCTTTCACCGTCAAACGGAAGCTATATTTACGGAAATAATGTTTCGGTTTACGTAACAGCCGTTGATAACCTTCAAGTCAAATCGGCAAAGCTCTTTTACTCGGTTGACGGCGAAAACTGGGAGCTTGTCAATGAGCGTACCTACTCACCGTTTTATTTCCGCGTTGACACAACAAAAATTCCTGACGGCGTTGTGAAATTCAAAGCTCTTGCTTATGATGCTCAGGGCAATGAAAGCAAGCCGATGATTTATGAATATTGCGTTGACAATACCGGCCCCGAAAAGGTCACCGGTCTTGAGGCTATTGAGGTTTTGACATCAAAAATTACGCTTAAGTGGTCAGATGTTTCAGCCAATGACGCTTCACACTTTATTCTTCAGAAAAAAGGTGCGGACAGATATGTAACCGTTTCTTCAAGCGTTAAAACCCTTGGTTATAATTTAAGCGATCTTTATCCGGACACGGAGTATACATTCAGAGTTGCTGCCGTTGATGTTCACGGAAACATCGGTGAATATTCAGACGACCTGACTGTGAGAACAGAGGGAGACAAAACCCCTCCGGTCATTACCAACCTCGGTCCGAAAGCCGGAAGACACAACAATTCAATCAATTTCACCGCGGAAGCAAAGGATGACAGCGCAGTTAAAGCAATCACAATTCAGGTTTCAACCGATAAGGTGAACTGGAAAGATATCAAAAAATCAACATATTCTTCACGCAGAAAAGCGGTCAGACTCAATTACACAATTTCTCTTGATAAATATGACGAGGGAAGCATTTTTGTCCGCGCCGTTGCGGAGGATTTCTCCGGCAATTTAAGTGATATGTCCGAATCGGCCGCATACTGTGAATATATCGTTGACAAAACCGCACCCGGAAAGCCGAGAGATTTTGTTGCGGGCGGCTCTGATACCAGAATTTATCTCAGCTGGCTCGACTCTCCGGAGGATGACAGGGAGTATTATCAGATTTACAGAGCAACGGAAGAGAACGGACCGTATTCGCTTATCAAAACAGGTTATAGAAACACTGATTATTACGACACAAATGTTGAACGCGACACGGTGTATTATTACAAGCTTCGTGTGCTTGACACAACGGGAAACCTTTCAGACTTTTCAGACGTTGTTTCTGCAAAGCTTGCCGAGGATTTGACCGCGCCCAAAATTATACAGGTCAATCCTGCAAGCGGCTCCGTCATAGGACCGAACTCCAGAACGGTTGAGGCTTTTGCTTGGGACAACAGCTTCCTGAACAGCATTGTTTTTGAGTATTGCGTTAACGATGAAACCGAATTCAAAGTTCTGAAAAAGTATGAGAATATAAAGCGGCAGCATGACGGAAAAACAGCCGACCTTCCGATTGATGAGTTTAAGGACGGAGACAAGATTAAACTTCGGGTCAAAGCAACGGACATGGCCGGGCTGACCTCGGAATACAGCGCCGAATATGTTTATGACGTTGACAAGGTTGCTCCGACTCTTACGGAGCTTAATGCTTCGCTTAATGGAAACAGAGTTACAATAAGCTGGAAAAATTCGCAGGACACCGATGTCAGCGGATACAAGGTCTATCGCGTCTATGAAAGCGGTTATACAGATAAACTCGGAGAGCGTACATATAGGCAAAACGCAACCTATACCTTTTATGATTATATTTCCGAAGGAAATTATCACTACCTGGTTGAAGTCCATGACAGGGTTGGAAACTTTGCAACGTATTGCACAAACACTATAAGTTATAAAAGAGAAACAACACCGGAAAATCCGGAAAATCCGGAAAACCCTGAAAACCCGGAAAAGCCAAGGGTCAATCAGGCGCCGACAGCGGTAATTTACGGCTTTGATGTCATGGAAATAGGCGTTGAGGAGTTCTTTGACGCCGGATACTCAAGCGATGATTCGTCAATCGTTTCCTATAGGTGGGATTTTGGCGACGGAACATTTTCCGATGATGTTAAGCCGGTCAAAAAGTTCAAAAAGACCGGAAGCTTCACCGTCACACTCACCGTTACCGATAATGAGGGCGCCTCCTCAAGCACATCAACAACCGTTACAGTCAACGAAAGAACGGCTGTTGGAACAATAAAGGTTAAGGTTGTTGACGAAAACGGCAACCCGGTTTCAAAAATTCCCGTATACTTTAACCTTGGCGAAGAGTCACAGAAAAAGGTTGTTTCCGATGATAACGGAACGGCATCTCTTCTCATGGACAAGGGCGACCACGTTGTTGGTGCATACAAGGACGGATATCTTCCGGTTCAAAAGACCGTAACCGTCCTTCCGAACGCAACAAGACCAATTACGCTGACTGTAATCAAGCAAGAAATCGTTACCGGAAAGTTCGAGGTAACGAGAATGACGTTTGGTGAAATCAAAAAAGCCGGCATTGATGTATATGACCCGGCTAACACGCACGTTTATGAGGTCAAGGTCAGGCTGAAGTACGGAAAATCTGAAATTCCGATAACCTATTACAGAAACGACTCTAAAATCATAAATTACACCATAAAAGATTCGGGCGGAAATGAAAAAAGACCGACTTTCACTGATAGCGCAGGCCAGACAAGGGAAATTGCTTCAATGAAATATATACCGACCGAAAAGAAAGAAGAAGTGATTGCAGTCATTGACATTCCGGCAAAGGCAAGCTATGTCAAAGAGTTCTTTGATGTCCGGTTGAATGTTGTTAACAATGCATCAGCGGAATTCAAGCTTGTTGACTGCAGCGTTCACCTGAATGTTCCGAACGGAATGACGCTGATGAGCGGACTTTCCGGCGATTGGTCGGAAACGGCGGACGTTGAGCTTGGAGAAATTGTCGGTCAGGAGACAAAGACCGCGTCCTGGGTTCTCAGGGGTGACACCGAGGGAAAATATGACCTTTCCGCAAACTTCAAGGGAAAGCTTGACGTCTTTGACGAGCCGACTTCGGCAACCTTCAAAACAGACGAGCCGATTGAGGTTTTCGGCCTTTCATCGGTCAAACTCAAGGTTGATGTCAATGATGAAATCAAGTACAACGCGCTTTATTTCAATTTCGGAATTGAAAACATTTCTCCCGTTGATGTCAACAACCCGGTTCTTGATTTTGATGGTATTGTTTCAAATGTTACCGCGTCCGCAAAGAGCAGTGCAAAGGGCATTGACGCAAAAACCGGCGAAAACGATTTTGACATTGAAGCGGCAATGCTCAACGCCAGAGTACGCTATAAAGACGGATCTGAGCAGTATATTCCTTTCACATGGAATGCTGACGGCTCGGTTGAAACAGACATTGACACGCTTTCTCCGGGTGATACAATCTATTATGAGTATGTTGCCTACAATGTTGTTGACTATGATGACATTGCAAAATTCATTGACGCAAGTAAAGAGGTCATCAGCGGATACGCGGAAAATGTTGAGGTCAAATCCGTTCATATGAACCTTTTCAAAACGGAGGATTCATACACAAAATTAAAAGAAGCAATAAAAAATAATACCAATGGCACTGACGTTTATTCGTATGCATATGACCTTTCCGATCATACTTACACGGTGTCCTATGACAGCAAAATAAGCTCCGGAAAGAGAAAAAATGTCAATAACAAATTTGTCTATCATGACTGCTTCTTTGAAAAGAATTCACTTTCCGGTGTGAATGACGGTCTTGCCATTGCCTCGGCGAACCTTGCCGCAAACGCCTACAGCGGCAAGAAGTCCATGAAAAACCTCATGGAAGAGCTCGGTTACGGCGGCTTCACCGCTTATAATTACACATCGTCCGAAACGCAGTATCTCAACGATTATGTGGCTTACAGTATTTCGGAAAAGGACATGGCAATCGGCGAAAAGACGTATAAAACCGTTGCGGTTGTGGTTCGCGGCGCGCCGGACAGCTTCAAGGAGCTCAACAGCAATTTCAATGTCGGAAACGGAAACTATCATTACGGCTTCAAATCTTCAGCGGACAAGGTGCTCAAATCGCTTGACAAGTATCTTGAAAACTATGACAAGGGAACAACAAAGCTCTGGCTCACCGGCCACGGACGCGGTGCAGCCGTTGCAAACATTGTTGCCGAAAGCCTGACAAAAAGCGAAAAATATGCATCAAAGGAAAATATATACGCATATACCTTTGCGGCTCCGCTGACGAACAAAAAAGCAGACACCTCTCTTAAAAACATTATCAACTATTGCAATAAAAATGATATTGCCTCCGCCTTCCCGTTTGAAAGCTGGGGCTTCAAACGGGCGGGAACAACCGTTTCGATTGATATGCTTCCGGTTGTTAAGAGCGCATACAAAGAGCTCAGGGGAATGAAATACTCCGACTCTCCGGCGCTTTATCAAAAATATTTGCAGCTCGGCTCGCTTATTCCGTCAACAAAGGAATATTATGACAAGGGCGTTGACCTTTTGTTTGAGTCGGTCGCTCAATACATTGCAAATGAGATAACTGTTTCCGAGGCCAGAAAAGCAATAACCGCGGAAATCGGAAAAGTTTCGGTTGTTGCCGGTCTTGTGTCACTGCTTGGTGACTTTTCAAATGATTTGTTCAGTGGTGCGGTGTCATCGGCCGCGTTGAACGCGCATTGTCCGGAGATATATCTTGCATACACCGGAACAACGCTTTCAAGCGGAAAAATTGTTACCCAGATTAAAAAAGCCAACGGTGACGCCGGAACACCTTTGGAGGTCACTCCTTCAAACGCTCTTGATTATCTTGTTAACGATGGCAATTATCTTTATGTCAAGAACTCCGGCTGGTTTGAAAATATGCTTGAGATCGGATATAACGAGCTGAAGCTGGTTACTCTTGACACGAATTCGATAACCAAAAAGGAACAAAAAGAAATTGCGGAAGCAATACTTCTTAAGCTTATCACGGATTCAGATCTCAGTGACCGTGTTGACACTCTCATTGACACAAAGTATGTTGAGACGGCCGAAAAAGCTCTTAATCTTCTCAAAAATAAAGCTCATGACGGAGGAAGCCGCGTTGAGGCGGCGGTCAATAACGCACTCAGCAGCTCAAGCACGCTTTCAACAATGGCCTCAACGCTGAAATCAAGCGGACCTGAGGGCTTGCGCAATTCAATCATCAATGAGCTAGCTCCCGATGTCGGAGGAGCCGCCATGGGAGTTTTGAAGGATCAGATATCAGGAATAATATCCGATGAAGGAATTGCGGGCTGCTTCTTTGAAAGCCTTTCAGATGTTGCCGGAATGTCGGCGGACATGCTTGACAACCTTGTTGTTAAGCCGGTGAAAGCGCTGAAGAGTTATGAGTATGCAAAATACATGGAGGGAATCTACAGGCTTTATGCTCACAGCTATGAGGCACACCTGATTCTTGACTCGGTGATTGACACTCCGGATAAGGATGACCTTATCGGCTTTGTGACCCAGGCGACGGCTGTAACAGGAAGTCCTCTGTTTTCATCAATGTATATTGCAGACAAGCTTTTCGGCTTTGATGCCCGTGAGGTGGTTATCAGCGCCGCAAAGAACCTTCAAAGAAAGCTTGATGAAAATTACAGCGCCGAGCTTGAAATGCTGCGCGAAAAAGTTGAGGCTGTCATTGACTCCGGAGTTAAAGAGGGCTTGAAAAAGGTGATTCAGGCTCTTTTGGGCAGCGCAAATGTTTATTATGTTCTCTTTAAAGGCGCTGTCAGCATCATTGACAAAGCGTTCAAAATTTCCGATTATTTCAAAAATTCGGACACCTATAATATGCTTACATATATTTCTTCATCATTGTATCTTGCATATTCAACAAGGGTCAAAGCCGTTGAAAACAGATGGCTGATAAAGCTGCTAAACAACATTTTGCCGGATAGATTCAGATATAAGGAAAAGCTTATAAATTATCTGGCAGAGGACGTGCTTTACCTTTTGAAAGCGCTGTGCAACACAAGGCTTCTTGGCGAGCAGGCGTATAAAAAGGCTGTTGAGGCAAACAATGCAACCCTCATTAAGAGTGATGAGAAATATGACTATGGAATTCTTCAGGCGGCAAACGCAAAATTCGGAACGTCATATAACTCGATTGAAGAACTTTATGATTATATTTACGGAAACATTTTAAGAGCGCGCGATGCAATCTTTAATGTTAAAAAGCAGGTTGACGTTGAAAAGCCGAAGGCTCCGGCCGTAACATTCAACTATGAGACATCGGAAACAAATGAGTCCTTTGACAGCGCATATGAATATTGCCTTTCGGACGGAAGATGGAAGCGGTGCTCCGCAAACCCGATTCCCGTCAAGCTTAAAACCACTTCAACCGTTTTGAGAGTGAGAAAGGCAGCAAGAAGAGGCACCGTTGCCGGGGAAATTACAACGCTCAATCTTTTTGCACAAAGAGAATTCAGCAAGGTTGTCACGGTCAAATATGAAAACGGAAAATATTATTTCAGCAACCTTTTGAGCGCGTACAGCTATCAGATATCGCCCGTTTCATCTCCGGACGAAAGTGTTGACTGGTCAAAGGGAAAGAGCTTTGCCGGAAGTCCGGACGCGTCCGTTGAATTTGAAGGCAGCAAATATCTTGCAATCAGAACTCTCGGAAATGAAGAAAAGAACGAGACCGTTTCAAAAACAAGGATACTCACCGTTTCTCAAAAGCAGAAGCTGACCGTTGAAAGCTGGGGCAACGGAACGGTGACCCAAAGCAGCGCTGATGGTTTGTATTTTGCCGGTGATGATGTCAAGCTGAAAGCGGAACCCTCACCCGGCGCCGTTTTCAAAGGCTGGTATGTTGACGGAGAATTTGTCAGCAGAGACCCTGAGTATATTCTTGAAATGTATGACCTTGCAGCAATTACGGCAAGGTTTGAGGGCGGCGAAACGGTTCAGCCCGAGGGTATTCAGCTGACGTTTGACAATTCAAGCGCAGCAAGTCCGCGCAGGCTTTCCAAGCTTTCAAAAGCAAAGGAGAACGCAACAAGAGTCTATGAGGGCATGAGCACAAGGCTGACTGCTTCCGTTTATCCGCAGAACGCTCTCAACAAGAGCATAACATGGTCAAGCTCAAACAGCAATGTTGCCGCTGTCAGCAAGGACGGCGTCATTGAGTTTGTCGGCTGCGGAAATGTTACGGTGACGGCAACGCTTGAAAACGGAATCACGGCCTCATATGATTTTGAGGTTGTCAGGAACAGGGCAATAAAAATATATATTGCCGAGGAAGCCGACAAAACCGAATATTATGAGGACGATGTTCTTGATTTAAGCGGACTTGTGGTTATGGCCGTTTATGAAGCCGGAAACACCGGAGAAATTTCGTCTTACAGCGTTGACGGATATGACAGCACACCGGGCGAAAAAACAATAACAATTTGCTATGACGGTCTGAGCACCGGATATTCAGTTAAAACCGTTCACAAAACACAATGGGTTGAAACAAAGAGTCCAACCTGCTTTGAAAACGGTATTGAATCAGAAGTTTGCTCGCTGTGCAAAAGCATTTTCAACACAAAAAGCATTGAAAAAACAGAGCACGATTTTGAATGGAAAGTCAAAAGGGAAGCGGCAAAAACAGAACCCGGACTTGAAGAACTTACCTGCAAAAACTGTGGATATTCTTCAGAATCAAGAAGGCTCGAATGGTGTGAACACACTTACACTTCATCAACGGTTTTGCCGTCATGTGAAAGTGACGGATATACAGAGCACATTTGTACCAAGTGCAAAAAATCATATAGAGACGATATTACAAAAGCAACGGGTCACAGCTATGAATCCATAACCGTTGAGCCGGAGTGCGGAAAAATTGGCTATACGATTCATTCCTGTAAAGCCTGTGGTGAAAAATATCTTACTGATGAAAAAGCTGCTCTTGAGCATGAATATGAAACAACCTTTGTTCAGGCAACCTGCTCAAAGAACGGCGGAACGCTTCACACTTGCAAGCTCTGCGGACATTCATATCTGACCGATGAAACCGATATGATTGAGCATTCCTATGCGGTCAAGGACATTGAGCCGACTTGCGATAAAGAGGGCTTCACTCTTTATACCTGCACAATGTGTAATGATTCATACAAAACAGATGAAGTTGCTGCAAAGGGGCATAAGTTTACCGTTGAGGAAAAGAACGGCGACTGCACCGTTGGCAGTTATTCCGTTAGCACTTGTTCGGTCTGCGGTCATGTTGAAAAGAAAGTGACTGCCGAACCGGGAGAGCACTCCTTTGGTGATTGGCTTGTTGAAAAAGCTGCGGATACTGAACACGAGGGCTCAAAGTACAGAATCTGCTGCAAGTGTCAGGCAAAGGAAAGCGCCGTCATTCCGGCCGGAGACCATGAACACGTTGCCGGTGACTGGTATGTTGAACAAAGCCCGACCTGTGAACAGTACGGTATTAAGGCTCAGAAATGCACAATCTGCTCGGCGGTCATAGCGTCTGAACCCATTGACGCGCTCGGACACGACCTCAAAACAAAGCTGCATGACGCAACCTGCACCGAGGACGGCTATGTTCAGGAAAAATGCACAAGGTGCAGCTATGAGGCGAATAAGGACATTCCGAAGCTCGGACACCTTACAGGCGAATGGATCACCATTAATGAAGAAAGCTGCACAAGAAACGGGCTTAAGCGGAAATACTGCTCAAGATGCAGAAAGGCGGTTGAAGAGGACGTTATTCCCGCAAAGGAGCACAACGCCAAGTGGATAACGGTTACAGAGGCAACCTGCACCGAAACCGGCGGCAAAAAGCTTATCTGTGACGACTGTAAAAAGGTTATAGACGTTGAATGGCTTGCGCCTTTGGGTCATAAGTATTCTCAAAAAGTTACACCGGCAACCTGCACGACCGAGGGATATGTCACCTTCACCTGCTCCGTCTGCGGAGAAAGCTATGTTGACTCCGTGACCGAAGCAACCGGCCACATTGATGAAAATAATGACGGAAAGTGTGACAACTGCGGCGCGGCCGTTGGTGAACCCGTCAATCCGCCGACACCGTCCGACCCGTCAGAGAATTGCTCCTGCGCCTGCCATAAGAGCGGCATTGCAAAGTTCCTGTTTAAAATCGGCCTGTTCTTCCAGAAGATTTTCAGGCATAACAAGGAGTGCAAATGCGGAGCGCAGCACTATTAAGTTTTCTGAGTGAACCGTTTTTAAAAACCGCCGCGCCGAAAGTGCGCTGCACCTTGACCGCGCGGCGGTGCGCTTTAAGAATTTCATAAAACAAAGGAGAGAAGTTAATGAAAGCAAAAAAGAGCATAAAGCGGGCATCGGCCTGCTTTGTTGCCGTTGTTCTCATGTTGAGCACGTTTCCGCTTTCCGCCTTAACGGGTCTTGAACTTTCGGAAATAATTGCTTCCTTTGGGTTTTCTGCGCGCGCGGAAAGCTATGATTGGGAAGAACTTGATTATGAGGAAGTCAGTAAAGACGGCGTTATTTACAGAAAATATGAAAACGGAAAGGCGGCTGTCTGCGGCTATGAAGCCGATGAACTCGGCGAGGATTTGACAATTCCTGCTTCAATAGATGATTATCCCGTTGTTGAAATTTCAGGCGAGGCCTTTCTTGACTGCAAAAAGCTGATAAATGTTATAATCTCTGACGGAATTGAGTCGATTGAAGACGGCGCGTTTCTTAACTGCGCCAGTTTGAAAAGCATTTCTGTTCCGGAAAGCGTGACGTATATCGCCAACATAGCAATAGGTTATAACTATAATCCGTGGATTGGCTGGGAGCCAACGGATCGTAGGCTTGTTATCCGCGGAAAAAGGGGAACATGTGCTGAACGGTATGCAATCGAAAATAAATTCGATTTTGAGGTTGATTGCCGGCACGGGGAGTCCTCTCATGTGATATATTCCGCCGTTGAAGAAAGCTGCACCGCAGAAGGTTATACGGCCGGAATATACTGCAATGAATGCAAGGACTGGATATCCGGCCATGCGGAGGTTAAGGCTCACCATACTGATGAAAACAAAGACCACGTCTGCGATCTCTGCAACGAACAGGCAACGGTAACTTCCGGAGCGTGCGGAGACAGTGCCGCCTATAAGCTCTTTTTTGACGGAGAGCTTGAAATAAGCGGCAGCGGCGAGCTTTATGAGCTGTGCGATGCAAATTTGATGTTCAATGAATATAAGGAGCAAATCAAATCCGTTACGGTTCAGGACGGAATAACAAAGCTCGGAACGGCAATGTTTGCCGATTGCAGCAATCTTGAAAAAGTGAGCTTGCCGTCAAGCGTCACAGACCTTGGGAACTGGACGTTCTGTTATTGTGTTTCACTCTCTGAATTCACCATTCCGTCGGGTGTTACGATGATTGGCGATTCGGTTTTCGGCAGCTGCGAAAAGCTCAAAAAAATTGTCATCCCGGACGGTGTGACTTCAATCGGTGAAGCTGCCTTTGCAAATACTGCGCTTGAAAGCGTCACCCTCGGAAAAGGGCTTCAAAAAATAATGTACTCCGTTTTTGATGGCTGCAAAAAGCTGAAGAACATTGAATTTCCGGAAGGGCTGATTCTCATCGGCACCTCGGCCTTTGCGAACACTGCGCTTGAAAGCGTTAATTTTCCGGCGAGCCTTGAAATGATTGGGGAGAATGCATTTTATAATTGTCCGGCCTTGACTCAGGTCACCGTTCCGGGCGGTGTGAAAACAATCGGCTCGGAGGCTCTCGGCTGGTATCAGAACGAAGCCGTTGAAAATTTTGTTATCAAAGGCTATACCAATACTGCGGCGGAAAGCTATGCTCTTGAGAATGAATTCCTTTTCAAAACTGCCTGCGAGCATGGCGAGACTTCACACAAAACGGTTCCGGCGCTTGCGGAGACCTGCACAGAGGACGGATACACCGAGGGTGTGTTCTGCAATGACTGCGGCTTTTGGGTGAGCGGCCACAAAACAGTGCAAGCCCATCATACTGATGAAAACAAGGACCGTGTTTGCGACATCTGTCAGGAGGACGCGGCAATTTTGAGCGGACAGTGCGGAGAAAACGCAACTTTCAGCATCTATTCCGACGGCGAAGCCATCATCAGAGGAACGGGAAAGCTCAAAAATTACAAGTATAACAAACGCTCGCCTTTCACCAAAAATTATAAATATATCAAAAAGCTTACCGTTGAAAGCGGAATAACCTCGCTTGGAAATTATATGTTCAAGGACTGCTCTTTGCTTGAGGAGGTTCAGCTTCCGGAAGGGCTGGAAAAGGTAAATGCTGACGCTTTCCGCGGCTGCACAGCGCTCAAAACGATTGTTCTTCCGCAGGGGCTTGAAGAGATAGATGACAGCGCTTTCGGCGGCTGCACGGCGCTTAGCAGCATCACTTTTCCTTCATCTTTGAAGGTTATTGAGTATTTCGCGTTTTCTTACTGCACGGCACTCAAAGAAATTTCTCTTCCGGAGGGGATTGAAAGTATTAAATACGGTACTTTTCGCGACTGCACGGCGCTCAGTAAAATCAAATTCCCGTTATCGTTGAAAGTAATCGAACAAGAAGCGTTTTATTATTGCCCGGCCTTGACCGAAGTCACCGTTCCGGGAAATGTTGAAACAATCGGTTCAGAGGCTCTCGGCTGGTATTGGGTCAACGGTGATGATGAAGACGGGTACAGTGAACGGATTGACAATTTTGTAATCAAAGGCTATGCCAATACTGCGGCGGAGAGCTATGCCCTTGAGAATGAATTCCTCTTCAAAACCGCCTGTGAGCATGGCGAGACTTCACACAAAACGGTTCCGGCGCTTGCGGAAACCTGCACAGAGGACGGATACACCGAGGGCGTGTTCTGCAATGACTGCGGCTTTTGGGTGAGCGGCCACAGAACAGTGAAAGCCCACCATACTGATGAAAACAATGATCGTGTTTGCGACATCTGTCAGGAGGACGCGGCAGTTTACAGCGGAAAGTGCGGAGGTGATGTTACATTCAGGCTTTATAACGATGGAGAGTTGGTTCTCAGCGGCAGCGGCGAAACATATTACGAATATGACAATACATTGGCTGATATTGAACATTATGTGTTATCTCTTACGGTTGAAGAGGGAATAACAGATATTGGTGCGTATATATTCGGGGGCTACAGGCAACTTAAAACCGTTGTGCTTCCGTATAGTCTGGAGAGAATCGGAAGCCATGCGTTTGAAAACTGCACCGCGCTCAGTGAAGTTTATCTGCGATCATCCCTTGTTGAAATCGGCAGCGGAGCTTCTTATAAGTGTGAATCACTGAAAGAAATTTCAATACCGGGCAGTGTCAAGTTTATCGGAGGTGCTGCCTTTGCAAAAACAGGCCTTGAGGAAGTCAGCATTCCGAAAAATGTTATTGAGGTTGGTTATGGCGCGTTCAAAAACTGCAAGTCGCTTGAATCGGCTACCGTTGCGGCTGCCGAGATAGGCGACAGTGCGTTTGAGGACTGTTCAAAGCTCAGTTCGGTAATGCTTGCTTTCACGCAGGGCAGGGTCGATGAAGAGCCGACCGGAAAGACCGAATATATCGGAGAGAAAGCTTTTGCCGGCTGCGCGCTTGAAAGGGTCAACATTCCGCCGAGTGTCAAGCAAATCGGAAACAACGCCTTCGGCTATAACGGAAGTGCTGAATATGATATATATGATGAAGAGGAAAGGGCTTACTTCAAAAACGACTCATTTGTCGTTTTCGGCTCACCCGATTCTGCTGCGCAAAACTATGCCGAAGAAAACGGCTTCACCTTTAAAAACGCCGGACGTTATCACAGATACACGCTAGCGCTCGTTCAGCAGCCCTCCTGTTCCGAACCGGGACGCATTGGACTTGTCTGCAATATCTGCGGAATTCTCAGGGTTGCTTCCATTCCTGCGGCCGGACATAGAGATAAAAACGCTGACGGGGTCTGCGATTACTGCGAGGCGGCCGGTGTTGATGCCGGTGAGCCGCTTGTGATTACGGTTCCGGATGATGTCACGGTTATCGGAAGCTATGCTTTTCGCGGACGCGAGTTTGGCGGCTTTGCAATTATTGACAGGGTTGAAGGAATTGTTTTTCCGGACGGAATAAGGCGGATTGAGGAATACGCTTTCACCGGATTTTCCGGTATAACCGAGCTTGATTTCGGAAACAGCCTTGAATATATTGGCGAAAGTGCTTTCATGGAGTGCGGCAATTTGAAAAAAATCAACATCGGCAACAGCGTTAAGTATATTGGCGAAGGAGCCTTTTGCTTCTCCGGCATTGAAAGCATAACCATTCCCGGAAGCTTAAAAACAATTCCGGATATGGCGTTTACTTTTGCATATAATCTCAAGGAGATTGTGATTGAAAACGGAGTTGAGGATATTACAGGCGAAGGTGCCTTTGCGGCCTGCGCTGTGCAGCGCGTAACAATTCCGGAGAGTGTTAAAAACATTGGTGATACTTCTTTTGCTTTTTGCTGGAATCTTGAAGAATTTAAAGTCAGTGAAAACAACAAGAATTACACATCGGTGGACGGTGTGCTGTATGACAAGGGTGTCAAAACTTTGATTGCTTATCCGGCAGACAAAAAGGATGTTTCATACAGAATACCTGACGGAGTGGAAACCACCTCGCCGGCCACTTTTGGCAATAATCTTGAGTCGGTGATTTTTCCGCAGAGTATTAAAACAATCGGCGTTACGCTTTCCGGTGAGGAAAGCGGAATCGACATGACTTCATTCGGCTGGAAGTTCGGAAAATTCAACTTCACCGGGGAAACAAGACAGGAACTTTATGATTATGTTGGCAGCTATCCGAGCATTGTTAAGGATGACGGCTTTGAAATCAAGGGCTATCCCGGAACAGACGCGGAAACCTATGCAAACAAATACGGCTTTAAGTTTGTTGACGTCAGCGAGGGCCACACCCATTGTGTCAATGCATGGACTGTTACAAAAGAGCCTTCCTGCACCGAAAAGGGTGAAAAAAGCGGCCTCTGCTCAGATTGCGAAACAACGGTAACAAAGGAGCTTGCACCTCTCGGTCACGAACTGAAGCGCGAGACAAAGGCATCAACCTGCACCGAAAAGGGCTTTGAAAAGGACGTTTGCTCAAGGTGCAAAGAAGAATTTAACTTTAAAGAGCTTCCGCTCGCGGAACATACTTTTTCAGCATTTATCGTAACCAAAGAGCCGGATTGCACCCGAAAAGGAACAAAAGAAAGAACCTGCGGCGTCTGCAAGTATGCTGATACCCAGGAAATTCCAGCTCTCGGCCATGACCTGAAGCACGAGTCAAAAACATCAACCTGCACCGAAAAAGGCTTTGAAAAAGACGTTTGCTCAAGGTGCAATGGAGAGTTTAACTTCAAAGAGCTTCCGCTCGCTCAGCATGATTTCATTGGCCGGACTGTAATAAAAAAGCCGACCTGCACCGAAAAGGGTGAGTCAATCAGCGTTTGCAATTCATGTAAGTTAATCGACTCTCAGGAGATTGCACCTCTCGGCCATGATTTGAAGCATGAAATAAAGGCATCAACCTGCACCGAAAAGGGCTTTGAAAAGGACGTTTGCTCAAGGTGTGAAGAAGAGTTTAACTTTAAAGAATTGCCTCTCGCCGAGCATACGTTTACAGAGTTTTCCGTAACAAAAGAGCCGGATTGCACCCAAAAAGGAACGAAAGAAAGAACCTGCAATGTCTGCAAATATGTTGATACTCAGGAAATTCCGGCTCTCGGCCATGACCTGAAGCACGAGTCAAAAACATCAACCTGCACCGAAAAGGGCTTTGAAAAAGACGTTTGCTCAAGGTGTAAAGAAGAGTTTAACTTTAAAGAATTGCCTCTTGCTGAGCATACGTTTTCAGTTCAGACGGTAATAAAAGAATCAACCTGCACCGAGGCCGGAGAAGTGACGGTTTCATGCAGTCTTTGCGGATACGGCGAAACGCAGGAAACAAAGCCGCTCGGACATGACTTCAGCCATGATTCAATTCAGTCCACCTGCGCGGTTGAAGGCGAGGAATTTGACGTTTGTTTGAGATGCAGAAAAGTTTTCAACAGAACGAAGCTGCCCTTGCTGCCTCACAGTTATGGTGACTGGGAATTCACTGTTGAACCGACCTGCACCTCTGAAGGCGAAAAAACAAGAGTATGCTCGGCCTGCGGTAAGCGTGAGACAACGGCTGCGGAAAAGGCGACGCATTCCTTTGGCGAATGGGCGGTGACAAAAGAAGCCACCGCCGAAGAAACCGGTGAGAAAGAGCGCTTTTGCCATGTTTGCGGATTCACCGAAAAAGAAGTGATTGAAAAACTGCCGCTGAATGAGGCCAAGGACGAAAAAACAGGAATTGTTGTTGAATATCCGGAAAACAGTTATGACGGTACTGTTGAAATTGCTGTTACGGAGACCTTTGGCGGAGCTCAGTATGAGACGCTGAACGCGGAAAAAGGCAAGTATCAGAAGTTATTGTTTGATATCACAACAACGGTTGACGGAAAAGCTGCTCAGCCGAGTGAGCCGGTCTTTGTCAAAATTCCGCTGCCTGCCGGTTACAACCCGGAAAAGACCGTTGTCTATCACGTTACGGATGACGGAAAGCTTGAAAAAACGGAAAGGCGGTTTGAAGACGGATATATTGTTTTTGCTGCGAATCATTTCAGCTACTACGCGATAGTTGATGAAACGGAAAAAACCGAACCGGTCAATCCGCCGCAGCCCGATCCGTCTGCAAACTGCTCCTGCGCCTGTCATAAGGGCGGAATTGCAAAGTTCTTCTTTAAAATCGGTCTGTTTTTCCAAAAAATATTCGGAAAGAACAGAATGTGCACCTGCGGCGTTTCACATTATTAAATCATTGCAACAGGGCTTTGTTACTTGCAGGCAAAACTGGGGGCTGTTCTGAGTGGTTTCAGAACAGCCCCTATTAATATGTATTTTATTTCCATAATTAATCCAGTCCCATCCGATATCATGGAATTGCAAGAATTTTTGCGCAACCGCATAAATAAGAGTGTACAGGCGATAAATATTGTAATTATTGCAATAATTGTATATTTTAAACAAAAATACATTCAAACTAATAGCCAAAAAACTAATAGTCAAAAAATAAAAATTATTATACAATAAATATGTAAAAATGTAGTGAGTGGTTTAAACAAGAAAGTCGGTGAAAATCATAGTAGTGAAGAAAGGAGTAAAGATATAAGACCGGCATAGATGTTAAACTATTTTCTGTTTTTACTACTTTGTCTACATAAACAGCACAGGCAGAATATTTACTTTATAAAGGAGGTAATATAAGATGAAGAAGGTTAAAGAAACAAGCATTAAAAAAATACTGATGTTGGGATTAATTCTATGTTTATTTTGTGTCTTACAGTTAAGCACATATGCTGTATTCAATCCAGAAAGCATCCCTGAAGAAGAGCAAAGCGCGGTAGCGGCAGAATATTATGATGAAGAAGACAAAAAAATCAATGAACAGGTCAGTTTGATAAAACGTCTTGACAAGGCGAGACAAAAAGACTCAGATACATACAACCACTTTAGTGAGTTGAGAAACCTTTTGAACACCAATTTAAATAAAGCTGTCCTTCCACAGCCAAAATCTAGTTATGCAAATTATAACCGAGAAAATGCGACTGCCTATGCTCTTAATTATGCCGAATCGCATAATTAAGCATATAAAAACCTTGGCAATAATGATTGTACGAATTTTGTCTCTCAGGCAATAGCGGTAGGTGGAGTCTATTCATATATTAATTCAAATTTCACAACAACTCCATCGCTAATTAAAAACTGGATTTTAGATACTTCCCCAAACCACTGGTACATGATTAAGAAATCTCGAGCAATCGGTTTGAATTACTGGCAATATTCTGAATCTTGGGCTTTTGTCTCTGACTTTAGAACATTTCATAAATCACGTTCTGCGGTTGGAAGCAATTACTTTCAAGGAAAATTAACCTCTGGGACATCCGGAAGTACACAATATGTACCCAACAAGAAAGCAAATGAAAATAGCAATTTAGAGTATAAATTGCGTAAACATGCAAAAATTGGACAGGTCTGGCAGAGCGGGAATCAGCATTCAATTATAATTACAAAAGTAGTAAAGAATTCAAATGGATATAATTATGTTTGGTATTCATGCCATTCTGATTCTAAGAAAAATGAAGATATTCAGACTTTCTTTAAGTGGGTCTACGAGAAACGCGGAAATGAAACAATTCATAGACTTGATTTTAGCTGAAGATACTAAGATATAATAAAGGGTGATTTTATATGAAGACAAAGAGGATTCTTGCAGTTCTTTTTAGCATTATTGCGGTTCTGACCATCGCCGGTGTAGCCTTATACTTTGGAATATATCTGCCGTTTGATGTTACAGATGCCAAAATTGAAGTTGGCGCTTCTTTTACGGACGCAGATTTGGAGAGCGCATCTCGGCAGTTTGAGAGTGATAGAAATAATGGTTATATTGATTATATGCGTAAGGATTTTGAGTTTGACTCAACGCCTGCGGACAAATACTGCGTTGCGAAGATTACTGCTGTGGTTTATAATCCGAGCAAATTGACAACATCTGCGCTGTATCTGTTTCCGAAAAAGGATAACGATGTAATTTGCTACTTAGAGCCGTACATGAAAGCCGTCAACATTCTTCCCGGCGAAACAAAAGAAGTATCCTCATATTTTGTGTGTCGAAAGAATAATATGACCGATAAGGCGCTTGCCGAGTATATTGAAAGTCTTGATTTTTATCTTTTGGAGGAGGACAACATTTTCGGACAGAAGAAAATCAAGGTGACGCTCAAAGATTTTGTATGAAGAAAAACGCTTTATCGAGAATAATTTATGTATCATAGAAAGCCGCAAAGATGTTTATAAGCGAAAAGGACTGCCACAATGATATTCCTGCGGCAGTCCTTGGTTTTATTTGGTAGAAAAAGAGTTACATTTATTAATGTCAATCCCTAAAATCAAAAAGCTTTGACGGTGAAATTGAAAAAAGGTCACACATTTCAAAAATGACGTCAAGTGAGACTCCGCTGGTTGCAAGCTCAATTTTGCTGATTGTTGTTCGGTCAAGGTTAAGTGCTTCGGCAAGCTTTTCCTGCGTAAAACCGTTAAGCTTGCGGTAATGGGCTATATTCAGACCCAATAAAATATATTTGTCTTTTTGTTTGATATTCATTAATAAACACCTCAATAAAATTATAGAAGTCGATCGACATCATTTACAGTGCTCAAAACACATAAAATTATGATTGACATTCTACATTTTAGGTGCTATAATGCAGATACGGTAATTGCCGAATTTAATTTGAACTGAAGGAGAGACGTATGTACTGCTCGAATTGTGGAAAAAAATTAGATGATAGTTCTCAATACTGCACACATTGTGGAATAAAGATAGTGGTTGATACGAATACAAACAAATCCAATAATTTTTCGATTGGAACAGATATGTCGGGAAAAAGAAATAATAACGCTGCGACAAATATAAAGACAGTTCCTCATGACAAGAATTCATCATATTGGGTTGGGGAAAATGTTGATATAAATAAAGCCACTGGGCATAAGCCCGATGATAATGTGACCACAGACAAAAAGAATTATATTAATGAAAGCTTAACATCAAAAATAAAGGCGGTTTGCACACGGAATAAGCGATTGACCTTTGTTATAATTGCTATATTAGCATTGATTTTAATACGTGCTGCTTTTTCCTCCAATGCAAGAAATCAGAAACAAACTGATTCACTGTCTGTTATGTCGCAAGTTTTTGCCAGCACCCAAACAACTGCAGAAAATACTACCGGAGAAGTTTCAGCAACTAAAGAGACTTCAAAAACATCAACGACAGAAACAATGACAGAAACAACGACAGAAACAACAACAGAAGCAACTGTACCACCAACTACCAAGAAGTCTTTAGGTAAAGGCAAAATAGAACTTACAAACGACAGTTTTTATGGTGATCATAAAGAAGTCATTAGCGAACTCAAAGAAATGGGCTTCACAAACGTAACAAAAAAAGCAATTTATGATTGTGACAGCGGTTGGTGGGATTCGGTAGATATAGGCAGAACCGAAAAGGTGGTTATTGCCGGAAATGAGGATTATGATGTTGGAGATGTATTCAATAAAAAAGATAAAGTGGTAGTGTATTATCATGAATATATATATGATGATCCTGACATTGAATACCATTCTGTGACAGTAAAAAAACTTGATGATGACATGGAAAAAAACGCAATAACCGCAGAGGAAAAATATAAAGGAAAGTATTTTGCTGTTACAGGATACGTTGACGAAATTGACAGTAAAAGCATAACACTGACACCGGACAGCAGTGGGTGGTCGTTGTATGTCGTAAGAGCGGAGATTAAAACTGATGAGCAGCTGACCGAGGCTAAAAAGTTATCTGTCGGCAATATGATAACACTTAAAGGAAAAATCACTGAAGCAAGAAGCTCGATTGGCTCTTCATATTCAATGGATATATATCAGATTGTTCTATAAGAAAAACATGAAGTATAGTCTGGGTCAGAACATCGCGCTTGTACTTCGCCGGAATTGTTTACCACCTACATTTAGCCAACAAGGCAGCAATTCCTCAAAGACCACAATATATAGTGCTCAAAACAGTCAAAACATACAAACACACCCGGAGAAGTGTACAGAAGCTGAAAAAAGGGTAAAAAAAGGGAGAAAAAGGGTTGACAAGAGAGGGGGAAGGTGATAGAATAGCGACACTGTTTCCGGAAGGGAACAG
>DJPI01000069.1 GCA_002438505.1 Ruminococcaceae bacterium UBA6416
TCGGCGGCGAACAGTCCGGCCACGTCATTTTCCTCGATTACGCAACAACGGGCGACGGTCAGCTTACTGCTTTGCAGGTTCTAAGAATCATGAAAAAGACCGGCAAAAAGCTTTCCGAACTTGCTTCCTGCATGAAAGTTTATCCGCAGACGATGATTAACGTTCGCGTTTCAAAAATGGGTAAAGCACGTTTTGCCGATGACGAAGAGGTTGCAAACGCAATCGCTCAGGCGGAAAAGCAGCTCGGCTATACCGGCCGCGTTCTTGTTCGCGTTTCGGGAACAGAGCCGCTTGTTCGCGTAATGCTTGAGGGCGAAAACAAAAAGCAGATTGAAACTCTTGCAAAAGAGATTGCTGAAGTTATAAAATTACGGTTGATTTAAGGGATTTTAAAATGAGGAATACTTTTGACTGGAAAGACTATGAGCTGATTGACTGTTCGGACGGAGAGCGGCTTGAAAGATGGAATGATATTATTCTTATCCGTCCTGACCCACAGGTAATTTGGAAAACTCCAAAAAGCAATCCGCTTTGGAAAAAGGCCGATGCGGCCTATCACCGTTCAAAAACCGGCGGCGGAGCCTGGGAGGTTAAAACAAAGCTTCCGCCGTATTGGTCAATCGGATATAAAGATCTGACGTTCAACATCAAGACAATGGGCTTCAAACACACCGGAATTTTTCCCGAACAGGCGGTTAACTGGGATGAGGTTAGAACGCTTATTCGGCAGGCAAAAAGACCGGTTAAGGTTCTCAATCTTTTTGCATATACCGGCGGTGCAACGATTGCCTGCCTCAAAGAGGGCGCAAGCGTTGTTCACGTTGACGCATCAAAGGGTATGGTTTCCTGGGCAAAGGAAAATGCCGTTTCAAGTGAAGTTGCCGATAAAAGTGTCCGTTGGATTGTTGATGACTGCATCAAATTTGTTCAGCGTGAAATTCGGCGCGGCAACAAATACGATATCATAATCATGGATCCGCCCTCATACGGAAGAGGACCCGGCGGCGAGGTCTGGAAGCTTGAGGATGAGGTATATAACTTTGTTGAACTTTGCAGCAGGCTTCTTTATTCCGGCTCAATCGCCGTTCTTATTAACTCATATACGACAGGTCTTTCGCCGTCCGTAATGCAATATATTTTGGGTTCTGTTGTTGTTCCGCGCTTCGGCGGAACGGTTTCCTCGTCGGAAATCGGACTCCCCGTGACGAACAGCGAAATGATCTTGCCGTGCGGCGCGTCCGCTTTTTGGAAAAAATAATTTTGGAGAATAATTAATGTCAGCTTTTATCGAATTTCAAGACGTAACTTTCGGATATCCAAATGAAGACGGCGCAGTTTCCGAGGATGTAATTGAACATTTCAATTTGAAAATTGAAAAAGGCAGTTTTGTTGCCGTCCTCGGTCATAACGGCTGCGGAAAATCAACCGTTGCAAAGCTTTGCAATGCCATTGAGGTTCCAATTTCCGGAAAGGTTCTTGTTGACGGCGAGGATACCGCAGATGAAGAAAAAACGCTCGATATCCGCAAAAAGGTCGGCGTTGTTTTTCAGAATCCGGATAACCAGATTGTTGCAACCATCGTTGAGGATGACGTTGCCTTTGGTCCTGAAAATCTCGGCATTGAACCGGGTGAGATAAGGCGCCGGGTTGATGAGGCTCTCAAAAATGTTGGAATGTATGACTTTCGTCTTTTTGAGCCGCACAAGCTTTCGGGCGGACAAAAGCAGCGTGTTGCCATTGCAGGAATAATTGCAATGAAGCCGGACTGCATTGTTCTTGATGAACCGACCGCCATGCTCGATCCGCGCGGTCGGCGTGAAGTTATGAGCACTGTTAAAAGGCTCAACAAAGAGTTTGGAATAACCGTTGTTTTTATAACTCATTATATGGACGAGGCCGCAAAGGCGGATCGCGTTGTTGTCATGGACAAGGGCAAAATTGTTCTTGACGCTCCGCCGCGCGAGGTTTTTTCAAACGATGAAAAGCTCAGAAGAATCGGTCTTGATGTTCCGCAGGCAACAGCAATTTCAAAAACACTTTCAAAAGACGGAATTAAAATACCGGATAACGCACTCGATATTGATGAGCTGTTTGAAAATATAAAGGCAATTTTGGAGGCATAATGGACTCAGTCGTTCTTGAAACAAAGGATTTGAGCTTCCTTTACTCGAAAGGTACTTCGAGCGAGGTCGCGGCAATTAATGACATAAACATAAAAATCAACAGGGGAGAGCTTGTTGGCATAATCGGCCACACAGGCTCGGGGAAAAGTACCCTTATTGAACATTTCAATGCAATTCTCAAGCCGACTTCCGGAAGCGTGTTTCTTGACGGGAATGATATCTGGCGAGACAAAAAGAATATTCGTGCGGTGCGCTTCAAAGTCGGCGTATGCTTTCAGTATCCCGAATATCAGCTGTTTGAAGATACGGTTGAAAAAGATATTGCGTTCGGACCGAAAAACATGGGTCTTTCCAACGAGGAAATCAAAACAAGAGTCAGAGAATCCATGGCGTATGTCGGTCTTGATGAAAGCTATCTTGAAAAATCTCCGTTTGACCTTTCCGGGGGTGAAAAGCGGCGTGTTGCCATTGCCGGAGTGATGGCGATGAAGCCTGAGGTACTTGTTCTTGATGAGCCGTGCGCCGGTCTCGACCCAATAGGCAGAAAGACCGTTCTTAACCTTATTGTGAATTATAAAAAAAGAACCGATGCAACCGTTATTGTTGTTTCTCACAGCATGGAGGATATATCGAGGATTGCAACAAAAATTCTTGTCATGAACGGCTCGCGCCTTGCGTATTACGACACAGTGAAAAATGTTTTTTCACACGCCGATGAGCTGTTTTCAATGGGACTTGATATTCCGCAGATAACTCAGCTTTTTCTGAAACTTAAAAATGCCGGATACAATGTCAGGACTGATGTCTACACATTGGACGAGGCGGAAAAAGAGCTTTTGAAGCTCCTTAAAGGGAGGGGTAACAATGCTCAGTGATATCACGATTGGACAATATTACAAAGGCGATTCCTTTGTTCACCGCCTTGATGCGCGGATGAAAATTATTTTGACGGTACTTTTTATTGTTATAATTTTTCTTTGCAAAAACTTCTTATCGCTTGCGCTGATGCTTTTGTTGACTGTTGTTTCCGTTACAGCGTCAAAGGTTCCGTTCAAAATGTTTTTCAAAAGCATAAAGCCCATTTTGCCGATAATTCTTTTTACTGTTATTCTTAATGTTTTTTACATTGACGGAGGCACGGTTCTCCTTTCATTTTGGAAGATTTCAATAACAACAAAAGGAATTTTTACTGCACTGTTTATGGCTGTGCGCATAATATGCCTCATTATGTGCAGCTCGCTTTTGACCTATGCAACCGTTCCGACTGCACTCACCGATGCCATTGAAAGGCTGCTTTCTCCGCTTGCTTTGATTCATGTTCCGGTTCATTCACTTGCAATGATGATGACGCTTGCTTTGAGGTTTATTCCAACTCTTATTGAGGAAATTGAGCGCATCATGAATGCGCAGAAAGCGAGGGGAGCAGACTTTGAAAGCGGAAAATTCATTAGCCGTGTCAAGGCCATGATACCAATACTGATTCCTCTTTTTGTTTCTGCGTTCAGGCGCGCATATGAGCTGTCCTTTGCAATGACCTGCCGCTGTTATCACGGCGGTGAGGGAAGAACGCGTATGAAGCAGATGAAGCTGCACGTTGGAGACTTTGTTTCGCTCGGTGTTTTTGCCGCTTCACTTGTCGGAGTTATTGTCCTTAATCATTATTTTGGCAGATTGATTTGAAACGATTGGCCGAAAATCCCGATAATCAAAAAACGTCCCTCTGAATTTAAAATAATGCAAATTCTGAGATGGAAAGGCTATGGTGATTATGAGAAACATTAAACTGACGCTTATGTATGACGGAAGTTGCTTCCACGGCTATCAGCTTCAGCCCGAGCTTTGCACTGTTGAGGGGGAGCTGAGAGCCGCCGCAAAGCAAATACTCGGTGAGGAGATTAAGCCTGTTTCGTGCAGCCGTACCGATGCCGGTGTTCATGCAAATATGTTCTGCTGCAATTTCAGAAGCGAAAGCAAAATTGATTGTGAAAAGCTTTTGCGCGGCCTTAATGCTGTTTTACCGCGAAGGATTGCCGTGACGGACTGCGTTGATGTTCCGGAGGCTTTTCATTCGCGTTATGACTGCCTTTCAAAGGAATATATCTATAAAATCTGGAACGGAAAAACAAGGAATCCTTTTCTTGAAAATTACGCGCTTCATTATCCGTTCTTTCTTGGCAATGAGATTTTGAACGAACAGGCCAAGCAATTTATTGGAACATATGATTTTAAGGCCTTCTGCGCAAGCGGAGCCACAGTTAAAACAACCGTGCGCACTGTTTTTAACTGCGGACTCAGGCGTGACGGAGATCTTGTCATATTTTATGTCAGCGGAGACGGATTTCTTTACAACATGGTTCGCATTATGGTTGGAACTTTGCTTTCAATTAGCGAAGGCAATATCGAAAAAAATTCTATCAAAAAAATAATTGAGTCAAAAGATCGCAGTCTTGCCGGTGTTACGGCAAAGCCTGAAGGTCTGTATCTCAATAAAGTTTTTTATCCGGAGGAGATTGAGAATGCAGGACAAAAATTCTGAAAAATTGAAGCGGAAAGCGAATTTCAGAAGCATTGCCGTTGCTTTGGCACTTACGGCTATCATTGTTCTGGCAGCAGTGCTTGCGGCAAAGCTCGGTTCATCAGCCGGAAAAACCGAAAGTGAAACAACCGCCCAAACCATCAAAAGCGGTGAGCAAAGCCCCAATAATGCGGCAAATAACGAAGTATCACAGAGCGGCGCAGGCTTTCCTCTCTCATTTTCCGGCGGCAGCATTGTTGACATCGAGGCCGTTGACTCCGATGTTTGCGTTCTGACAAATGAAATGCTGTATTGTGTTTCGCCATCAGGCAAGCTCAAGTTTTCCGTTGTCTTGAATTATTCACAGCCGGTTATCAAAACAAACGGAAAGTTCGGAATTGTTTTTGATCGCTTGAGCGGAAAATACATGATAATTTCAAAAAGTAAGGTTGTTTATTCCGGAAACAGTCCGGACTCTCAGCAGATAATCACCGCGCAGATTGCGAACAACGGAAACTATACCATTGCTTCAAGGAGCAGTGAGGCTGCCTGCGTTCTTACCTATTATGACAAAAACGGAGCGGAAAAGTTCAGCTGGGCCTGTATGAAGGATCACATTGTTTCTGTGGATATTGCGTCAAACAAGAGAGAGATTGCCTGCGCGGCGCTTTCAGCATCGGAGGGGGAGATTGAAACAAAGGTATATCTTCTTGATATTTATTCAAACAAGACAGAATGGGAATATACGGTAAACGGCTCGGCCGCCGTGAACATCGGCTTTGTTTCCTCCGGAAGGCTTGGGCTTCTTTGCAACAACGCAAACCTCGTTCTTGACGCAGGAAAAGACGAGCCGGTTGTTTTGAATGATAAATACACTTCAACGCTTCTTGATTCATATACCGATGAAAGCGGATATCACGTAACGCTTACGGCAAAGTTCGGTTCGTTCAGCGGTTATGAATTGAAGTGTTTTGCACCCGGAGGCTCGGTTGCATATGTTTATGAAACACAAAACAAAATTACTGACATTTTTTGTTCCGGTAAAAAGGCATACCTTCTTTCGGGTTCGCAGATAATCTGTCTTAATTCCTTTGGAAAGGAAAGCAAAATAATCGACCTTGAAACTGCCGGACTCGGAATTACGGTCGCCTCCGGAAGAATATTTTGCTATTCACTCAATACACTTTATAAGTGTTAGTCCGGCTCTTATTAATTAACTGCGGCAAAAAAAGTGTTAGCCTGGCAGAATAAAAATATTGGTTTGATGTTGTTTATTGCGGATTTGTGTGCTATAATCTGTGAAAACAAAGTAAGCACTGAGTAATAAACGAATTAACCGTCAAGCTGTGTGCTTACTTGGCTGACCGCCGGTTAATTTTAACTTTTCGGAGGATAAAAATGTCTTATATTATTGATATTCTTCTGGTGGGGGTGCTTGTTCTTGTTGCGGTCGTTGCCGCAAGGAAGGGCTTTTTTGCAACTTTGTTTGACCTTGCCGGATACGTTATTTCCTTTGTTGCGGCGAAAATTTGCTCTTCAACCTTTGCGCCCCAAATTTTTTCCCAGTACTTTGAGCAGTACATACGCGAACGGGTAACGGCTTCACTCGGAAATGCTGCCTCTGCCGATTATTCTGTGCAGCTAAGCTCTGCAATAGATTCGATTCCCGACTCGCTTTCCGGTGTTATGGAGCTTATCGGAGTCAATAAGGAGCAGCTCATGCAGCAGGTTTCGCAGGCTGATGTTTCCGGTGAAAATCTCATTAAAAACATTATGACGAATATTGCAACTCCCATCGGTACGGCCGTCATCAGAACAATTCTATTTATTGCTTTGACGATTGTGTTCTCGTTTGTTTTAAAATTTGTTGTCTGGCTTCTTGACAAGGTGATAAAGAAGCTCCCGGCAATCAAGCAGATCAATTCAGGTCTCGGCTTTGTTCTCGGAGCCGTTAAGGGCGTTTTGGTTGTTATCATTGTTGCTCTTCTTGTCGGTGTTATCGCCGGGCTGACAGGTAACCAAAAATTTATTGACGCGGCAAACAATTCGATTATAATAGAAACTGTAAAAGGACTTTTGAAATCAATCAGCGGATATATTCCGGTCTGATTCAAGGGGGTAAAAAATTATGATCAAAGATTTATTCAAAGGCTGTCTCACAATACCGAACCTTCTTTCGGTCATCCGCATAGCTCTTATTCCTGTTTTTGCCGTGATGTATCTCAACGGCAATCAGCTTTGGGCAATCGCAATTATCGCCATTTCCGGACTTACTGACCTTTTTGACGGAAAAATTGCGCGCAGATTCAATCAGGTCAGCGCCCTCGGAAAAATTTTGGATCCCGTTGCGGATAAGCTCACTCAGATAACCATAGCTGTTATCCTGTTCATTTGCTTCAGAAACGCTGAAAACACAACCATTAACGCATTCGGATGGGTCTTTCTTGTTTTCCTTATTAAGGAGGGAATAATGGTTGTTGGAGGACTTGTAATGCTCCTCATGAACATTCGTCCCGGCGCAGCCGAAATGCCGGGCAAGGTTGCAACATTCACCTTTTACGGCGTTATGATTCTTATAATCGCTTTCGGTCCTGAGGTCGGTGTGCTCACAAATCTCTGGTCAATGCCGGATGTTTTAACCGGCATACTTGTTGTGGTTGCCGCTTGCACCTGCGTTTTTGCGTTTGCAAGCTATATGCCCGAAACATACAGACAGTTCCGCGAACACTTCAGGGAAAAGAAGGCGCAGAAAATTAAGAAGTAATTTATGTTTTGACTTTAACTTTTTATAATGCATATTCAAGGAGTATTACATGAAAAAAGTAGTTTGCAGCAGATGCAAGAAACGGCCTGCGGTGATTTTTATTTCAAAAATTATTGACGGAAAAACCGTTCCGGAGGGTCTTTGCCTCCAGTGTGCAATGGAGATGAACATCGGACCTATTAAGCAGATGATGGACAGCATGGGGATAACCGAGGAGGATGTTGACGCTCTTTCGGAGCAGTTTAGCGATATGTTTCCTGATTCCGATGACGAGGAGGGTGGTTTTGAAGCCGGCGGGTCTCCGACCGTTCCGTTCTTACAGGGTCTTTTGGGAGATTTGCAAAACGGGCTTCAAAACGGCCTTATGAATATGAAACCGCCGGTCGAGAAAAGCGAGCCGGAGTCCGTTCAGTCCGCGGCACCTTCGGGAGAAAAGCTTACCCGCAAGCAGCGTAAAGCCGCTGCAAAAAAGCGCAAGTTTCTCACTCTTTACTGCACCGATCTCACAGCAAGAGCAAGAGACGGAAAAATTGACAATATAATCGGAAGAAACAAAGAAATTGAAAGAGTTGTTCAAATTCTCTGCCGACGTTCAAAGAACAATCCTTGCCTTATCGGTGAGCCCGGAGTCGGAAAAACCGCCATTGCGGAGGGTCTTGCGCTGAAGATTGCACGCGGAGAGGTTCCTGCGCGGCTTGCAGACAAAGAGATTCATCTGCTTGACCTCACGGCGCTTGTTGCCGGAACGCAGTTCCGCGGCCAGTTTGAAAGCAGAATCAAAAATCTTGTTGACGAGGTCAAGGCCAACGGAAACATCATTCTTTTCATTGATGAGGTTCATAACCTTGTTGGAACGGGTGATGCCGAGGGCTCAATGAATGCCGCCAATATCCTCAAACCGGCGTTGTCACGCGGAGAAATTCAGGTTATCGGCGCAACGACGTTTACCGAGTACAGGAAGAACATTGAAAAGGACGCTGCGCTTGAAAGACGTTTTCAGCCCGTAAAGGTTGAGGAGCCGTCAATCGAGGATGCAACGGAAATCCTGCTCGGCATCAAGAGCTATTATGAAAACTATCACCGTGTCCGCATTTCGGACGCGCTCATCAGGAGAATCGTGGTTCTTTCTGAAAGGTATATTACTGACAGATTTTTGCCCGATAAGGCCATTGACCTGCTTGATGAGGCCTGCACCTGCGCCAACCTCAGAAACAAGGCTATAAGCGATTATCAGCTCAATGAGCAAAGGCTTGAAGACCTGAAACTTGATGAAGAGGATCTTTATGCGCAGACGGAAAATGTTGATTATGAAGCCATTGCCAACATCAAGTCTGAAATTGTCAAATGTGAGGATGAGCAAAAGCAGCTTGCTGAAAAAGCTTCCGATAACGCCGTTAAAGAGGAGGATATCGCCAAGGTGATTGAGCTTTGGACGGGTATTCCGGCAAGCAAGGTCATTGAAAGCGATCTTAAGCGCCTTGCAAATCTTGAGGCCACTCTTAAAGAGCGTATTATCGGTCAGGACGAGGCTGTTGAGGCCATTGCTGCGGCAATCAGAAGAAGCCGCGTTCAGATTAGTCCGAGGCGCAGACCGGCATCATTCATTTTTGTCGGCCCCACAGGCGTTGGAAAAACCGAGCTTGTTAAGCAAATTGCAAAGGAGCTTTTTAACACACCTGAAACACTGATTCGGCTTGATATGTCCGAGTTTATGGAAAAACACAGCGTTTCAAGAATCATAGGTTCACCACCGGGCTATGTCGGATATGACGAGGCAGGTCAACTCACTGAAAAGGTCAGAAGAAAGCCGTATTCCGTTATACTTTTTGATGAAATTGAAAAAGCCCACCCCGATGTTATGAACATTCTTCTTCAGATTCTTGACGAAGGACGTATAACCGATGCACAGGGCAGAACGGTCAATTTTGAAAACACAATAATAGTCATGACCTCAAACGCAGGCAGTGAACAGAAAAACGGTGCCCTCGGGTTTGGAAAGGATAAAGGCGAGGCGACCAGGGAGCGTATAACAAAGGCACTTTCAGATTTTCTGCGTCCGGAGTTTTTGGGACGTGTTGATGAAATTGCGGTGTTCAATTCCCTGACCGAAGATGACTACAAAAAGATTTCCGTCCTGCTTCTCAATGAACTGCGCGATTCACTTAAGGAAAAGCCGATTAAGCTTACCTGGACCGATGCTGTTCCGGCGTATCTTGCAAAGAAGGCTGTCGGCGGAAAGCGCGGTGCGCGTGACCTGCGCAATATTATCAGAAAAGAGATTGAGGACAAGATTGCCTCAATTATCATTGATAACTATGAAGAAAACGTCAGCGCAATCAGCATTGAGGAAAATGACGGAAAACTTGAAATGAAGTATCTTTGATTTAATACCGGCGAAAGGGGCGTATATTTTTCCTTTCGCCGGTATTCATTTTTGATTAATGAGAGTGTGTTTTTAAGTTTTCGGGCTTTTCAAAACGCCGATACCGGCTTTCACAAGAAAAAACCGAAAAAGTCTTGAAAAATTTTGAAAAATGTATGTGTTAAAATGATGTGACCCAAAAAAAGAAGAGAAGTAACTTCAAAATATGGTATAATGGATTTACCACAAAACATTAACCAAAGAAAGAAGTACTTCTCATGAACATGATAACACAAGAAGCAAGAAAAAAGCAAGAAATAGTTAAGCAGGCAATAAAAAACGGAAAAAGTAAAAC
>DJPI01000037.1 GCA_002438505.1 Ruminococcaceae bacterium UBA6416
AAAATCGGACTTCCGGCTCCGGCACGCCTACATCATCACTCCTGCAAAAACCCCCTCACAGTCGGACAAATCCGCTTCTTGCAGTCTACTAGGTACGCGCCTTTCCCAATGCTTTATATAACCGTTAGTTCTGCCTTGTTCCTGCTCTCGGATTTTTTTGCAAAATCGGTCAGGCTCAGCCTTTTCTCAAGGCTAAAAGTAAAGATAGTAAAGAACCTAATCTCTTTGCAGAGCATAAAAATAAATTTCGGCATTGTAGGGGAGTCTCGCGAGGCTCCCGTTCAACCCAACCTCTTGCAGAGCATAAAAATTCTCGCAAAACTCCAAACTCCAACTTCGTACGGGCATCGGCTCGTAACCGCCCATGACCTCAATAATTTAGATAATAGATAAAAGATAATAAATAATAGATAATAGATATTTTTCTAAATTCTAACATTCAACTTCTTCAACCAGTAACCCTAAAATCAGTACACTGAAAAACAGCACACTGAAAATCAGTACACTGAAAACCGGCCTTAATTAAATACTGATATATAAAGTACTGAATATTAAGTACTGAAAGATACTGTACTTAAGAAATAAAATAAAAGAAAATAAAACAAAAACAAGCCGCGCAAAAAAGCGCGGCGTTTGTTTTCTGTTTTAATCAATCATCGGGTGCTTGAAAAAATCATTTAAGCAGGCCGTGATATCTTCCCATCCAGTAGGGGAGAGTGTAGGTTGTTGAGCCTTCCATAACGTCTGACTGAGACACGGTTCCGAGGCGATAACTTGAACCGTTGAATTTATGCAGCTCTCTTTCGTCCGGAGCGGCAATCTTCCAGGGCAGCTTTCCGCCGCAGAGGACCGCACCGACAATTTGGAGCACGCCGTTTTTGTTGTTGTAAAACAGCGGCTTTTTAACATTCTGGTCATATGAAAGCGGCTCTGTTCCGTCAATTCCGGCGGCGCTTAAATCAAGCATTGTGATGTCATCGCGGTTGTTGTTTGAAGCAAGATAGCGGCGGCAGTCAATCGGATGGCGGTTCAGCGACCATGAGGCGGTTTCAACAAGGCTGTTGCCGTAAACATCGGTCTTTTCCTCAGTGGGATATGCAAGCTGATAAATGTAATACCAAAGCGGGTTTTCACTGTGTGAAATTGAGTACCACCAATCGTTCAGACCCTCTTTATAATATGAGAGGAGAGTTTCATCATCCTCCATCTGGAAAAGGAGATAGTATGCAAGCATTGCCATTTCCTCATCGGAATAGTTGAGGATAAGGCGATAAACAAACTTGAACAAATCGGTCTTGACAAGCGGACGGAGAATGAAGCCGAGCACCGGAGAAACGCTGTTTGCATATTCAAGAATCGACATATTGTATCGCTCAAGCTCCTGCGTCATGATTTTTGCGTATTCATATGCCGGGTCAAGAGCCGCCATGCGGTACTCATTTTCCCATTTTTCATCGCCGGTAACATAGGCGGCAAGCTTGAATGCGGAAAGAATGACAGAGGTCTGAAGCGGAGCGCCGCCGAGCACCTGTCCGTTGTGGAAGTATGTGCGGCTGAATTTTCCCCAGGTTGTGGGTTGGCCGCTGCCATCGCAAAGGGCATAGCCGTTGTCAACAATGTGCTGAGCAAAGGAGTCCATGGTTCGGGTGATGAGCGCCTTAATTTCGGCGTCCTCCGGTCCGAGAATGTCATAAGCCAGCTTATAGATGAAAAGGTGGCCGATAATCTCGTCCGCGCTGGTGTCACCCTTATAGATGATATCACTGACGTCATAGCCGGAGCCGATGAGGTCATTCCAAAGTCTTTCCGGAATCTTTCCGGAGGCATCGACTGTTACGCCGCGGAGGTTTTCGCCGTTGAGGAGATAGCCGGGCTTGTCGCTGTGTTTCGTTGAAACGCCGGTTGCGGTTCCGTCTCCGTTGTGTTTCCAGTGGATATAGCCGTCAATTTCATTGCCCTCATCGGTGAAGGAATATGTTCTTGACCAGAAGCCTTCAAGAAGTCTTGTTCGCGTTGCGGCGTTGTCAACCGGAGTTTTTCCAAGCTCCGTCCAATCACCGGGAACAAGGACGCTGAGGTTGTTTTTGTTCATGAGATATGAGCTGACGCCGAACTTCATGTATTTGTTATACATTGAGTCAAAGGCTGAAGCCGGGCTTTGCTCCGGAACATTCTGGGAGTAGTCTCCGCCGGCTTTCAAAACATCGGACGAATACCATTTTCCGACATTGACGTCTCCGACACTTCCGTTGCGCTGAGAATGAACGAGCGATTCAACCGTTCCGGTTCTCATTGAGATGTATGTGAGGAGCAAAACGGCCTCGGTTGAAAGATATGCGGTTTTTCTTGCCGCTTCAACCTCTTCCTTTGTTGCGGTGGGGTCATTGCGCAAAACGGCATAACGCATAAGCTCGCCTGCGCCGTACATTGAGGTCCAAAGGCCGTCATTGTCGCTTTCAACGGGTTTCCATGTTCCGGTCTCTTTGTCAAGAACCGCATCGGAAACCATGCCGCGCCTTGCAACATATTTCTGCGACTGCTCGCTCATTACGGCGGCCTTTTCTTCTCCGCTCATGTCTTTCATTTCAATGTGGGTATAGCCCTGAGACATAACCGTCCAGATTCCGTTCTCACCGTCCGGATAGATTGCAAGAACATTTCCGTTCGTTGTGTCTGCGGCATAAAAATATCTGTCGCCCATAAAGCGCTGCTCTTTGTCTCGCGGATTCTTCGCGTTTTCGTCAACTCTGAGAACGCCATAGTTTGTAATGCTCCATTTTGCGCCGTCCTTTGTCACGGCCTGCTGAGCGTTTTTGTAATCAAGCGAGTTTTTGATGTAATCGGGCGCTTTTTTGCTTCCGTTTTTATAGCGTGTGACAACCTTTTGAAGGTTTGTTCCCTCGCTGACGGCTGCTCCGGCGTAGTCCTGACGGGACTTTGTGATTTTCTTTTCGGTCGGAGTTTCAACAACCTTCAGCGTGACCGTGTCTGAAAGGCCGTCCGGGTTTCCGGCGGTGATTTTTGCCGTACCTTTTGAAACGGCGGTCACGCGGCCCCAGGAGTCAACCGTTGCAACGGTTGACGGCTCGGCGCTCCAGGTGAGGGTGCGCTTTGAAACCGAGGCGGAAAAAACGGCTTCAACGCTTCTGCTGTCGCCGATATCCATCTCCCAGTTTTCCGGAACAACAAGACGCAGCGTCATGTTCTTTTTTCTGAACGCGGCTGAGGCACTTATGCAGGTACTCATCAAGAGTACGAGCGCAAGAAACAGTGATAAGAATTTTTTCATACTTTCTTCCCTTTCTTAATGCGCAAAAACGCATTTCTTTTCGCCTCTATCATATCACAGTCAATATTTTACAGTCAATGTAATAAATGTTAATATTTTGAATAGACGGGAAAAAACCGAATGCCGGTTTCGGGTGTTTTTTTGTTCCGGAGAAAAAACAAGGGCTGCCTTTTTGCGGGCAGCTCTTGTTTCTATGTATGCGAAAGGAGTTATCTCTTTTTATCAAGGGAAATGAAGTTCTTTGTGTAGCCATGTGTCTTGAGAAAACTTGTCAATGACTTGTTTGACTTATAGCCTTTGAACTTCATGTTGCGGATATAGACGTCCTTCATCGGGCCGTTTTCGGAAAGAAAAACACGGTAATGGCCGAAACCGGCTTCCGCCGAAATTTTGTTATATTTTGAAAACGTGACGTTGGTGAGCTTTCTGCAGCCTTCAAAAGCGCCGCTTTGAATTTCCGCCTTTGAACCGGAGGGGAAGGTGACCGCGGTGAGATACTTGCAGTTGTTGAACGCGCCGGTATAAACGGTTTTGACGCTCTTTGGAACGGTGAAGCTCTTTGCGGTTTTTGCCGCCGGATAGCGGTAGAGGATTGTTTGGTCTTTGTTATAAAGAACGCCGTCAACGCTCTTGAAGCTCTTGCTTTCCTTTGCAACGGTGATTTTTTTGAGCTTCGGGCAGTTCATGCAGTAGTATCTGAAGCCGCTTTCGTTGCAGGCAACGCCGATAACGCTTTTCGGAATATAAATTTCCCTGAGGTTTTCGCAGGCATCAAAAATGCCGTTTGCAACAACTCTTGTTCCCTCTTTGATTTTGTACTTGCCTGTTGGCATCTTGTCAAAAGCAAGGAGGTTTTTGCCGAGGTAAAGCTCGTTACCGCTCCAGTTTTTCTTATTAGCGGAGAATGCGGTGCGGTTAAAAATGCCTGAGCCGAGCTGCTTGAGTCCGGCGCCGCCGCTGATTGTTTCAAGCAGTGTGCAGTCCTCAAACGCCGCATCGCCGATGATTTTAAGGCTCTTCGGAAGATTGATTTCCTCAAGCAGGCTCTGGCCGTGGAAGGCGAGGCTTCCGATTGAGCGCAGCTTTCCGTTGAACACAACGCTTTCAAGGCCGGTTTTTCCCTCCGCTTCCGGAACACCTGCCGGACTTGTGAATGCACAGCTTCCGATTGAGCGCAGCTCCTTCGGAAGAACAAGAGTTTTGATTGAGCAGTTTTGGAATGCGGAGTCGCCAATGCGCGTCACCGAATCCGGAAGGTTGATTTCCTCAAGCGAATAGCAGGCGCTGAAAGCCATTTCTCCAACGGAGACAAGCTTTGACGGGAATTTGACCTTTGAAAGTCTGGAATTAGAATTGAACGCCGATTTTCCGATGACTGTTACGGAATCGGGAATTTCAATCTCTTTAAGATTGAAGCACTCAACGAACATATAATCGGGAATCGCGGTAACCTTTTTCGGAATATTGATTTCCTCAAGCGAGTTGCAGTAAGCAAATGCGTTTTTGCCCAATGAGGTTATCGAGTCCGGAAGATTAACGGCTTTCAGACTTCTGCAATCGCTGAAAAGGCTATCCGGAATTGCTTTGATATTCTTTGAAAGATTAACCGTTTCAAGGGAGTAGCAGTCCTCAAATGCCGATTTTCCAATGGAGGTCACGGTGTTGGGCAGGGCGATTTTTGAAAGGGAGAAGCAGCGGCGAAACGCGGAATCACCGATTTTTTTAACGCCGGGTTCAATTTTAACGGATGTCAGCGCGCAGTATGCAAAGGCTGTTTTTCCAATCGTTCTGACGCTTGACGGAATGGTTATTGTTTTGAGGTTATTACAGACGGAAAACGCGCTTCTTTCAATCGTTTTAAGACCGTTTCCGAGCTTAACGTCCGCCAGACCTGAGCAGGAAAACGCTGCGCGTCCAATGGTTTCAACGCTTGACGGAATTGAGACGGCTTTCAATTTGCTGCAACAATAGAAAGCTCTCATGCCAATGTTTTTAAGGCCGTTTCCGAGCTTTAGCAAAGCAAGATTTGAGCACTGGGAAAACGCTGCGCGCTCAATGGTTTTAACGCTTGATGGAATGGAAACGCTTTCCAGGGTTTTATTGCTTAAAAAAGCATTTCTTCCAATTTCCGTAACCTTTTTGCCTTTGATTGATGAGGGGACAGAGACATTTGCCGCTTTGCCCGTGTATTTATTAATGCTTACCGTTCCGTCTTTAAGAACGGTGTATTTATAATCTTTATAGCTTTTAACAGTGGTACTTGTTTTGCCTGCTGCGCTTGCGGCAACGCCGAAAACAGACAGCAGCATTAGGATACTGAGAAGAATGCTTAGTAGCTTTTTCATGGGGGGGGGGGTACCTCCTTAATAAATTTTTTTAACAATTTTTTGTTTTCATTCGTATCTAATGGGATTGTTTTGATACTGAGTTCACCTCCTTCATAATAAATCTAATCCCATTACAGTGTCAATATAACATAGATTTTTAAAAAAATCAACTAGTAATTTAAATTAAATTGAAAAAATATTTTTGACGGATAAACGTAAAAAGGCTGGAACAACTGAAAGAGAAAATCAATATATATTATGGTATAGGGCAACGGGCTGAAGATGAGGACTTACCGGCCTGCATTTTGAGCCAAGGCCGTGAAAAAGGCAATCACCGCAACATATAGTGGCACGTCTGCCAATGCGCCCCAAACACACCCGGAGAAGTGTACAGAAGCTAAAAAAAGGGTAAAAAAAGGGAGAAAAAGGGTTGACAAGAGAGGGGGAAGGTGATAGAATAGCGACACTGTTTCCGGAAGGGAACAGTGGAAGCTGAAAATATCACACCAAAAACTTTTTGAAAAAGTTTAA
>DJPI01000043.1:0-7421 GCA_002438505.1 Ruminococcaceae bacterium UBA6416
AAAAGTAACCCTGCGGAGCAAAGTAAACCCAATCTCTTGCAGAACATAAAAATAAACCTCGGCATCGTACGTGGGTCGCTTGAGGTTCCAATGACCTCACTCCTTGCACCGCATAAAAATAAACCTCAACCTCGTACGGGTCGGCCTGTGCCGAGCCATGGCCTTGCCCAATGCCGACTTAAACTCCATTAAAAATTCATCAATAAATTGTTATCAATTTGTTAAGAAAAACGGTTGAACTTTTTGTCTCATAATGTTATACTGATATCATAACAGGCAGATGGACGTTTTTTGCAAAACGGATGCCTGTAAAAATGCCATAAAATATGGATTGTTCACAGGAGGAGCATTATGAAAAAATTGATTTCCGTTTTTCTTTGCATCGTAATGGCCGCACTGACGGTTGTTCCGTGCTTTGCCGCCGACACGGCGGACGGCGAGGTTCCCGTTGTTATGGTGCGCGGCGATGCGGAACACATTGTCGGCTCGGACGGCAATGAGGTCTATCCCTTGAGCCTTGACGCAAAAGAGCTTGTTAAGGACATTGCCGGCGCAGTTTTTCCGTATTATCCGAATGCGGTCTTTCTGAACAAGTGGGAGGAGTATTATGACGCTCTTGCCGCCGTTCCGGAAAAATATTTCAAAAACTCAACGCTTGATGAAAACGGCGAGCCTTCAAACGGTACTGGCATTTCCACTCAGGCTCAAAAGGAAATGGAAGAAAGCACATTGCGCGATACCAAAAAAATCAACGGTCATTACGCTCTGCGCGACTATCAGCTGCGCTATGACTGGCGCCTTGATCCGCTCTATGTTGCAACGCAGCTTCATGACTATATTGAAAAGGTTAAAGAAACCACCGGCGCAAAAAAGGTTTCGCTTTACGGAGTCTGCCTCGGCGGTGTGTTCATTCTTGCATACCTTGGAAAATACGGCTCCGACGGAATCAAGTCTGTCTTTTTTGATTCAACGGTCGGCAACGGCTGCGAGCTTTACAGCGACCTTGTCACCGGCAAGATGGAGATTGACGTCAAGGCCGTTAACCGCTATTACGCCGATGCGGCCAACCCGACAAACGGTGCCGGTCCGCAGATACTTAAAAGCATGGATGAATTCGTCAGAGAGTTCATTGGCGCAACCGTTGACGTAATGGTCAAAAACGGAACGCTGAAGCTTGGCGTTGATTATATCACCTCGGTTTATAAAAGGTTTTACAAAGAGATGATTCCGCGCTTTGTCATGGTCTCGCTCGGAACCTGGCCGGGCTATTGGGCAACGGTTAAGGCTGCGGACTATCAGGACGCAATCAAAATGGTCTTTGGAGAAGAGGGCAGCAAAATGCGCACTCAGTACGCCGGACTTATTGAAAAGCTTGATGAATATGACAGAGTTGTCCGCCAGCGCATTCCGGAAATCCTTCTCACTGCAAAGGAGAACGGCTGCCGTGTGGGCGTTATCGCAAAATACGGCTATCAGCAGATTCCGCTTTATGCGGGCAGCGCAAGACCCGGAGACGACATTGTTGCTTTTGACACCGCAAGCTTCGGCGCAACAACATCAAGCGTTGCCGGTCAGTTTGATGACGCTTATGTGAACGCAAGAATTGCCGAGGGAAAGGGAAAATACATCTCTCCCGACCGCCAGATTGACCTTTCAACCGCACTCTTCCCGGAAACAACATGGGCGGAGCGCGGACTGCGTCACGGCTCATGGCCGCAGCAGATTGAAGACCTTGCGCTCAGATTCCTTGAGTCGGACACCGAGTTCACGAACGAGACAGACCCGAACTTCCCGGCCTTTCTTAAAGCTATTCCGCCCACAGATGAAATTGTTCCGATGGATGGCGAACCGACAGACATCATGAACTGGAAGTTCGGAGAAGAGGAAACCGGAATCAAAGCCCTCTTCAAGGCTACTCTCAGGTGGTTCAAAGCGCTTTACAGACTGCTTGAAAACCGGCTGTCAAAAGAAAAATAATCCAATGTGAATAAAAAGCGCTCTGTTTTTGGACAAAGATGTTGACAAGCAGGGCGCTTTGTTATAAAATTAGTACATAAATATGCTGCGTTTCGTCATTTTTGACGAAAGCGCCAGTGCAAAAATCTTCAAACAAAAAGAAGGAGAAAATCATGAAAAAAACAATGCGCATTATTTCTGTTGTGCTTTGCCTTGTTCTTGCGGTTTCGGCGCTGTCCGGCTGCACAATCAAGCTGAACGTCACGGTCAACAACCAGGGTGGTTCGTCCTCACAGGTTAACAACAATCCGACCCCGACCCCGACCTCCACGCCCACTCCGTCCTCAACCCAGGCAAGCACCCCGGCGGCTGACACCTCAAAGCCTGCTGAAAGCAAGCCTGCGGACGCTTCAAAACCGGCTGACTCAAAGCCTGCCGATTCAAAGGAGCTTTCCTCCTCTTCATCAAAAGAGGACATTGTTGCCGAATATGTAACCGTATACAACACCACCAAAAAGGCCGGAACCTTCAAGGGTCATGACACAATGGAGCTTGTTGAGGTTATGATTGACGGCAAGGACAACGCAATGATCAAGAGCGCCGGAAAGAGCTTCGTTAAGGCTGAGGGTACCGATATGCCGCTTCCGCCGTATTCCGATGATAACCCGAGCATTGAGTGTCTCACCACTGCTGCGGACATTGCAACCGCAACCTACACTGACAACGGTGACGGAACCGCAACAATCAAGCTTGTTCCCATTGCAACAACCAACTCAAAGAAGTTCTCAGATGCTCAGGGCAATATGTTCAATGTCATGGAGGACGTCAAGCCCACCGTTGAGGGTATCAGCATTCTCAAGTGGTCAGAGGGCACAACGGATGACAATGTTGTTCTCAAGTGTGACGGAAGCTATTGCGAGGTCACCTATGACAAGGCAACAAAGATGATGACCAAGGCGGATTACACCCTCATCACCATCGCTGAGGTTCAGCACGCCAACATTCTCATCTTTAAGGACAAGAGCGCAACCGCGAAGTTCGAGTACAAGATGCTCTATCCCGGTTAATTAAAATCAGAACACCAAAGGCTGTCTTTCAAAGGCAGCCTTTTTTGATTTTTCGGAGTATATTTTCCGCGCGGCGGTTTATGATAAAACATATAAACCCTCGCTTGACAAGTAACGTCATTTGCGTTACAATTACGTTATCGGAGGTGTTATTATGGAAAAGTCAGCAACTTTGAATTTAAGGGTCAATCCGGCCGTGAAAGAGCGCGCCGAAACCGTGCTTTCTGCTCTCGGAATACCTATGTCAACGGCGATAGATATGTATTTGAATCAGATTTACCTTACCGGCGGAATACCGTTTGCCGTAACGCTTCCCAAAGCACCGGACAGCGTCAATGCGGACATGATGCCGCAAAAGCAGCTTGAAGAAAAACTTATGCGTGGTATTGATGAGGCAAAGGCAGGAAAAACGCACGATGCCGCAAAAGCATTTGATGAATTCAGAAAGAGCCGCTGAATATGAAAGAATACAAAGTTAAAATCACGGACGAAGCCTTATCTGATATGGCGCAAATATACGATTATATTGCAGGAAATCTCTTATCACCGGAAAATGCAATCGGTCAATATAACCGCATAGCGGACGCGGTATTGAAGCTTTCTTATTTGCCGGAAAGATTTCATATTATTGATGTTGAACCATGGAAATCCAAGAGATTAAGAAGAATGCTCGTTGACAATTATTCGGTTTTTTATATTATAAGCGGCAATTATATTATTGTAACAGCGGTTCTCTACAGTGCATCTGATATTGAGAAACGCTTAAAACGGAAAGATTTTGACGGAGAGTTTAAAATCTGAAATCAGCCTTGACAATATACTCCAAATTGACTATACTTTTATGCGGAAAGACATTTCAAATTCATTTAAGGAGTGGATATTATGCCATTAGTAACAACAACTCAGATGTTCAAGGACGCTTATGAGGGCGGCTACGCCATCGGCGCTTTCAATGTCAACAACATGGAAATCATTCAGGGTATCACCGAGGCGGCCAAAAAGCTCAACGCTCCCCTCATTCTTCAGGTATCAAAGGGCGCAAGAGCCTATGCAAACCATACCTATCTTGTGAAGCTTGTTGAAGCTGCGGAAAAGGAAACCGGACTTCCGATTGCTCTTCACCTTGACCACGGCCCCGATTTTGAAACCTGCAAAAGCTGCATTGACGGCGGCTTCACCTCCGTTATGATTGACGGCTCACATCTTCCCTATGAAGAAAATGTTGCGCTCACCAAAAAGGTTGTTGATTACGCTCACGCTCACGGCGTTGTTGTTGAGGGCGAGCTCGGTCAGCTTGCCGGAATTGAGGATGAAGTTAATGTTGCCGATGATAAGGCTTGCTTCACCGATCCTGACCAGGTTTATGATTTTGTGACCCGCACCGGCGTTGACTCGCTTGCAATCGCAATCGGAACAAGCCACGGCGCATATAAGTTCAAGCCCGGCCAGAAGCCGCAGCTGCGCTTTGACATTCTTGAGGAGGTTTCGGAAAAGCTTCCCGGTTTTCCAATCGTTCTTCACGGTGCGTCATCGGTTATTCCGGAGTTTGTTGAAAAAATCAATAAGTACGGCGGAAAAATGCCGAACGCAATCGGCATCCCCGAAGAGATGCTCAGAAAGGCCGCAACAATGGCCGTTTGCAAAATCAACATTGACTCCGACCTGCGTCTTGCAATGACCGCCGCAATCAGAGAGCATTTTGCCCTTTATCCCGAACACTTTGACCCAAGACAGTACCTCAAACCCGCCCGTGAAGCGATTGAGGGCATGGTTGAACACAAGATCAACACCGTTCTTGGCTGCGCAGGCAAGGCAAAAGTATAATTTGATCTGAATAATGCAAAAAACCAGAGGTGCCGTCAAAGTACCTCTGGTTTTGCTTTGCTTTAAATATTTTGCTGCTTTGTTATCCAAAATGTAAAAACCGACTTTAGACCGAAAGCTCGCTTTTGATTTCTTCGCCGTCATATCGCGCAAGAATCGGCTTGATGACCGTGGAGAGGAATTCTTCAACCTGCTCGGCGCTTCTTCCGGTGTATTTTCCGGGCGCAAGCTCGGAGAGAATCTCCTCTTTTGAAAGCGGAATCCGTTCGTCCTGCGCAATGCGGTCAATGAGATCGTTTTTTCCGCCCTCAAGCTTAACCTTTGCCGCCGCCTCATGGGAATAGACGCGGATGATTTCATGGAGCTGCTGGCGGTCGCCGCCGCGCTTGACGGATTCCATCATAATGTTTTCCGTTGCCATGAACGGCAGCTTTTCCATCACGCGCTTTTCAATAACTTTTTCATAGACAACAAGTCCGCTTGTAACATTGATGTATATCCCGAGAACGGCGTCAAGCGCAAGGAAGGCCTCAGCAACGGAGATGCGCTTGTTTGCGCTGTCGTCAAGTGTGCGCTCAAACCACTGAACCTCGCTCGTGAGCGCCGGATTGAGCGCGTCAACCGTGATATATCGCGCAAGGGCGCAGATGCGTTCACAGCGCATGGGATTGCGCTTATATGGCATTGCAGACGAGCCGATCTGATTTTTTCCGAACGGCTCCTCCATCTCCTCAAATGACTGAAGAATGCGCAGGTCGTTTGCAAATTTATATGCGCTCTGGGCAAATCCGGACAGCGCGGAAAGGAAGAAGTAATCAACCTTTCTTGAATATGTCTGGCTGGAAACGGGAACAAAGCTTTCAAAGCCCATCTCCTTTGCAATCAGCTCTTCGGCCTTTTTAACCTTTTCTCCATCGCCGCCGAAAAGCTCCATGAAGCTTGCCTGCGTTCCGGTGGTTCCCTTTGAACCGAGGAGCTTGAGGTTTTTGAGGCGAAATTCAAGTGTTTCAATGTCCTGCGCAAGCTCATACATCCAGAGCGTTGCCCTTTTTCCAACCGTTGTCAGCTGAGCCGGCTGAAGGTGGGTGTAGGCAAGACAGGGCAGGTTCTTATATTTTTCGGCAAAGGCGGAAAGATTACGCAAAACCTGCGCGGCCTTTTTGAGGATGATTTTTGACGCTTCGCGCATGATGATTATGTCGGTGTTGTCTCCAACATAGCAGCTTGTTGCGCCGAGGTGAATGATAGGCTCGGCCTTTGGACACTGAACACCGAAAGCATAAACGTGGCTCATGACGTCATGGCGGACAAGCTTTTCGCGCTCTTCCGCAACGTCATAGTTGATGTCGTCTTTGTGCGCCTCCATCTCCTGAATCTGTTCGTTTGTGATGCCGAGTCCGAGCTGCTTTTCAGCCCTTGCGAGGGCAATCCACAGCCGCCTCCATGTTCTGAACTTAAAGTTTTGAGAAAAAATCTGCTGCATTTCATCGCTTGCATATCTTGTTGAAAGCGGGGAAATATATTTGTCTTTGTCTGTCATTCAAAGCGCTCCTTTAATTATACCTGCCGATAATTATATTATATATCAGGGAAAAAGTCAAACCGCGATAAAAAACATAAAAATAGTTCGTGAGCAAAACATATGAAAACAGGAGAAAAAGCGAGAAAAAACGAGCACGGCAAAGACAATTCAATTTTTCTTCAAAAAGCTGTTGACAAACAAAACCTCTTGTGATAGAATTTCAAGGCATTCAGATTTTTGATTGGAGGAAAAGAATATGTCAACCTATATGCCGAAAGCCGGCGACATCACCCGTAAGTGGTATGTCATTGACGCCGAGGGAAAGCATCTCGGTCACGTTGCCGCAAAGGCTGCCGAGCTTCTCCGCGGAAAACATAAGCCCACCTTCGCTCCCCATGCGGACTGCGGCGACCACGTTATCATCATCAATGCCGATAAGGCTGTTCTCACCGGCAAAAAGCTTGACCAGAAGATGTATTATCATCACACCGGATATATCGGTAACATGAAAAAGGTCAAGTACAGCTCCCTTATGAAAGAAAAGCCCGAGTTTGCAATGACCAAGGCTGTTAAGGGCATGATCCCCGACACCACCATCGGCCGCAAGGCTCTCACCAGACTTCGCGTTTATGCGGGCGCAGAACACGCTCATGCAGCTCAGAAGCCCGAAGTTGTTGAACTTTAATTGAAAGGGAGGAAATGAAAATGTACGAAACCACTCCGTTCTTTTACGGCACCGGCCGCAGAAAAAAGTCAATAGCAAGAGTCCGCGTTTATGCAGGCAGCGGCAAAATCACCATTAATGACAGAGACATCGATGATTACTTTGGCCTTGAAACTCTCAAGCTCCTTGTTCGTCAGCCTCTTGATATCACTGACACCAACGGCAAGTTCGACATCGTCTGCCGCGTTGCAGGCGGCGGCGTTACCGGTCAGGCCGGCGCAATCCGCCACGGTCTTTCAAGAGCTCTTCTTCAGTATGACGCAGAGCTTCGCCTTCCGCTTAAGAAGGCCGGTCTCCTTACCCGTGACCCCAGAATGAAGGAAAGAAA
>DJPI01000043.1:7460-8797 GCA_002438505.1 Ruminococcaceae bacterium UBA6416
GCTCGTCGTGCACCGCAGTTCTCAAAGAGATAAATTTTTCAAAAATTTTCAAGGCTTCGGAGTTGTTTCCGGAGCCTTTTTTTCTGGCTTTCAGCCGGTCTCAGCCCAAAAAATGTAAAGACTTTATTACAAAAGCTTAATATATATTGATTAATAAAAGTCAGGTTGATATAATTTTGTTTGGTTTATCGAACTCACGTCCTGGACGGACGGGTGCGGCATATTTTAAAAAAGGAGCACGGCCTGCATGGCCGAAACAAAACGGACATGAAAGTTAAAATAAGAGCACATTTATATTCTCAGCTTGAACGGCTCAAAGGAGAGGGAAACATTTTTGAATATGTTTTCTGGTGGATAGCACGCTTAACAATGATTTATGCCTGCTTCAAAATGCCGGGAAAGGTTCCTCCGGCGCTTTATCTTGCGATTGTTCTTAACACGCTTTCAACCTTTGCCGTTCCGGTTTTTTCCGCCGTCTTTCCGCAAAAGCTGCTGCTTGGGCGGCTGACCTTCCGGACTCAGACATTCATTGACCTGTTTGTTCTTGTCGGCTGTTTTTTCAACAACTGCGTCAGTACCTACAGTGTCATCAAGTTCTATGACAAATGGCTGCATTTTTTTACCGGAATGTGCTGCGTGTTCCTTGGAAGTGAGCTTCTGAAAGCGCTTTTTCCAAAGGAAAAATTCAGCCGCCGCGCCTCACTTGTCAGCTCAGTCGGCTTTTCTTTTTCGATAATTGTTATCTGGGAGATTTTTGAATTTCTTGCGGACTTTTTCATTGCCGGTTCAACCAACCAGGGCTATACCGACAGCCCGAGCTTTGATATGCTGTTTTTCAAGCTTTTCGGCCGCGGAGCGGGCAATGTCGGCCAATATCCGCTTTTTGACACGTTGTTTGACATGATGGCCGCCGTGGTGGGCGTTGTCATTGCAATCATTATCAGTCTTGTTCTTGAACGGGTTTTGAAAAATAGAAAAGAAAAAAAACAAGTGATATAAAAGCTGCGAACGTCAATGATTCAATGATGTTTGCGGCTTTGATTTTTGGCGTCGGGTTTAACTTTTGGAATCCTGCTCTTCCTCTTCTTTCAGGTTTTCGAGCGCACCATGACCGCTTCTGCAAAAAAATCCGCAAGCGAAAATTAGCAGAACTTAACGGTTACATAAAACATTGGGAAAAGCACATACCTTGTAGACTGCAGAAAGCGGATTTGTCCGACTGTGAGGGGGATTTTGCAGAAGTGATGATGTAGGCGTGCCGGAGCCGGAAGTCCGATTTTCCCCCGCAAATCGGATTTTCGGACTCCAAGTGCGCCGTATGAAAAGCGTCTTTTTGG
>DJPI01000014.1 GCA_002438505.1 Ruminococcaceae bacterium UBA6416
CGGTTAAAGGCTTTTCGGAAGATTGGCTTCCGTTAGCCAAAGGAGATTTCGAGTGCTGCACCTTCGACCACTCGGACAACTCTCCAAATCCAGACGGCAAATTGCTCCACCTTTTGCTACCGATAAATTTTAGCAGATATGCACCGTTTTGTCAAGGTCAAATTTATAATTTATCGGGCGAACAGGAAACTTTTGAATGCTTAATAATTCAAAAGTTTTCATTCAATATCAGGCCGGTTTTTGGCCGCCTCAATCGTGTTGTTCAACCTGACACTCTCCGTTTTGTCGGAATAAAAGCTAAGTCTTTCACCCGTTTTCGGGTGAAAAAAGCCAAGTTTGCACGAAAAAAGAGCCATGACCTTTTCGCTGTCTCTTGCGCCGTACCTTCTGTCACCAAAAAGCGGACAGCCACGAGAGGAAAATTGAACACGTATTTGGTGAGTTCTCCCGGTGTGGAGCCTGACTCTGACAAGTGAATATGGCTCCGCTCTCTCCTCGCTCAAAAGTGTCTCATATTCACACATGGCTTTCCTGACACCCTTTCGCTCGCGCTTAACAACAAAGACCTTGTTTTTCTTTGAATCTTTGAAAAGCAGATCCTCAAGAACCGCGCTTTTTGACTCCGGTACACCATGAAGGAGCGCAAAGTACTCCTTTTCAAGTCCCCTTTCGGCAACCTGACATGAAAGTGACGCAGCAGCAGCCTTTGTTTTTCCGAACACCATCACTCCGCCCGCCTCACGGTCAAGGCGATGAACGGGATAAATATCACCGCCCGTATGCTTTGCAAGGAGCGTTATCAAACTGTTGGCGCCGTTCCCTTGCGAGAGCGTTCCGACCGGCTTTATACAGACTATAACGTCCGCGTCCTCAAAAAGAATTTCCATTCCCTACCCTTTCAAAAAAGGCCGCCGGAAAACTGCGGCAGCCTTTTGTTTGTTGTTTTACGTTTTACTTTGCGTAGTCAACGGCTCTTGTTTCACGAATCATGTTGATCTTAATCTGACCCGGATACTCAAGCTCGTCTTCAATCTTTTTAACAATTTCTCTTGCAAGCAGAGCCATCTGATCATCACTGATTTTGTCAGGCTTAACAATGATTCTGACCTCACGGCCGGCCTGAATTGCAAACGCCTTTTCAACGCCCTTGAACGATTCTGAAATTGCCTCAAGCTGTTCAAGACGCTTGATGTAATTCTGAAGATTCTCTCTTCTTGCTCCGGGACGTGCGGCGGAAATTGCGTCCGCAGCCTGAACAAGACAGGCTATTATGCTCTTGGGCTCAACATCGCCGTGGTGCGCCTGAATGGCGTTGACAACAATGTCATTTTCTTTGTACCTTTTGGCGTACTCAACGCCAAGCTCAATGTGTGAACCGTCCTGCTCGTGGTCAACGGCCTTGCCGATATCATGAAGCAAACCGGCGCGCTTTGCAAGCTTGATATCTGCGCCGAGCTCCGCAGCCATGAGGCCTGCAATATAGGAAACCTCGAGCGAATGATTGAGGACGTTCTGGCCGTAACTTGTGCGGTATTTAAGGCGGCCGAGAAGCTTGACAAGCTCGTTATGAACACCGTTGACTCCGGCCTCAACAACGGCTCTCTCGCCTGCTTGACGGATTGTCAACTCAACCTCACGCTTCGATTTTTCATAAATCTTTTCAATGAGCGCGGGATGAATGCGGCCGTCCGCAATGAGCTTTTCAAGGGTAATGCGCGCAATCTCACGTCTGACGGGGTCAAACGAGGAGAGAGTGATGGCCTCCGGTGTATCGTCAATGATGAGGTCAACTCCGGTGATTGTTTCAATGGTTCTGATGTTGCGGCCCTCGCGGCCGATGATTCTGCCCTTCATTTCATCGTTGGGCAGAGCAACAACGGAAACGGTCGCCTCCGATGCATGGTCGGCAGCGCAACGCTGAATGGCCGTTGTGATGATTTCTCTTGCAAGAGCGTCAGACTCGTCACGAATTTTCTGTTCATATTCCATGACCTTGACCGCTTTTTCTCTTGTGAGGGTTTCTTCCAATGACTGAAGTAAATATACCTTGGCTTGTTCTTTTGTATAGCCCGATATTTTTTCAAGCATTTCTAACTGACTTCTTTTGATGCTTTCTGCTTCGGCAAGTTGGGTTTCAGACTGCTTGATTTTTTTGTTCAGCAGTTCTTCTTTCTTATCAAGAGAGTCAACCTTTTTGTCAAGGGTTTCCTCTTTTTGGATAATTCTTCTTTCCTGGCGCTGAATCTCATTGCGTCTGTCACGCAGCTCGCGTTCGGTTTCAGTGCGGGATTTATGAATTTCGTCCTTTGCTTCAAGAATAGCTTCGCGCTTTTTTGTCTCAGCCTCGCTGACCGCCTGATTTATGATTCTGGTGGCCTCTTCATTCGCAGAGCCGAGGAGACCTTCAGCGGTCTTTTTCCTGTGAATACCGCCGAGAATAAAGCCGATAATTCCAAATGCGACCGCGCAAACGATTGCAACGATCACAGGTATGATCCAATCTCCCAAAGTAGCAGCACCTCCTTCTTTTAAAAATAATTTTCCACTAAAAACCATCAAAAGAATTGCAGTAATGTTACTCGAAGACAGCGTATAAAAAAGTAAAGCATTCCGCTTTACGTCAGTAACAGCTATCCTTAGTATTTTAAACCAAATGCGCAAAAAAGTCAAGCAGAAATGCACAATCTTATGTTGGAACTGTTTTTGACCAAAAATTAAAAAAATTAAAATACATATTGTAATAAATTGCAGGATATGTTAAAATTACTCTATAAATTAATTTTTGGAGGTACAAGATGAAAACAGTAAAAAAATTTTTTGCCGTTATTCTTGCGGTTGTGATGCTTTCAGGCACATTCACCTGCTTTGCGGCAGAGCTTAACACCGATGCGGTAAACGCTCACTACGGACAGTACAAAAACTATCTTCTTTTGGGAGACAGCGCAGCAAGCGGATTTCGCGATGGAATAACTCAGTATGACAAGGATTTTATGAACAAATATTACGACTCAACGTATTACCGGGTTCCCGGCTCCTACGGTGATATCATTGCCAACTCGATAATCGAAGATAAGAGCATGACCGCTTTTGCGGCTCCCGGTTTCAGAACAGTTGAGGTTCGCTACATGCTTGAAGATGAGTTTGCAGCCACTTGCGATGATCCTTATCTTTTCCATCCCTCTCAGCTTCATGTTTACGAAAAGTACGGCTATGCACCCGGCGATGAAAGAATCAGACAGGCATATAAAAACGCCGTTGCAAACGCTGACCTTATTTCAATCGGTATCGGCGGAAACGACTGGGGTGCATATATGGGCTGGGTTCTTGAAGATGTTCTTGAAGCCAACAATGCCGCCGATGAATACATAAAAATGGTTGAGGATTTGTTAAAGAATAAGGTTGACGAAAGCAAAATTGAAAATATTGTTGAAATTGCACGCATTGCAGGTGCGCTTCCCCAGCTGCTTGAGGTTTTGCCCTCAGCAATCGACAAGGGCTATGGAAGATTTTGCCGTAACTGGGACATTATGATTCAGGACATTTATGACCTTAATCCCGATGTAACACTTATGGTTGTCGGAATGGGCGACACATCCCGCAAGGGCAGGAACTATGATTACGATGGCTACGTTGGCGAACCTATTGAAGTTAAGGAAAAGAGCGCAATTGAAGTTGCCGCAACGAGAAAAATTACCGAACTCATTTTATCTGTCGGCAATAAGCCGATGACTGACGGTGTTGAAAAATTCGGCTATATTTATGTTGATCCCGATGGAGCAACCTATACCGACTCTCATCCCGATGCAGACGGACAGCTCTTTATTGCTAACAAAATTATTGAAGCTCTTCCCGACAAGGAAATTTCCGCAAAGTTTACCGATGTAACTCCGGGTCACAAGTATTATAAGGAAGTTGAATATGTCATTAAAAACGGCTATATGTCCGCATCAAGCGACACCACCTTCTCCCCCGATGATATTTTGACAAAGGCAGACCTTTCAAAGTCCGTCAATGCAATTACCGGAGACTATAAAATCAGTGACAGTAGCGCTGAGGTTTCAAAAGCTGAATTTGCTTTAACAATGTTCAAGAATATTAAGCAGCACGGCTTTTTAAATTGGGTAAGGGCCTTTCTCCTTACAGTTCAGAATGTTTTGAGCTTTAACAAGATTTCAAGAGCCGAAGCGGCACGTTTGATTTATAAATACATAAACGCATAAATTAAGAGGGGGCTGTCTCGTAAAAAACGAGACAGCCCCCATTAAGTTTATGAATCCCCCCTGAATCGACAGGGGCTTTTTTGTTGCGCATAACTCTTTAATGCAGTGGTTAAGCCATATGTTCTGCCTATTATTTGCTTTTGTCTCGTTCCGTGGAATTGTACCTGTCAATCGCCACAAAAGTACCTGCGGCAGAGCAAGCAACCATAAATTCAGAGCATGAGGTTAAACTGCTAACAAACAAAAAGGGCTGTAAAAGAACGCACCCTGCGGAACAAAACGTCAGTAGCAGCAAAGCAGGAAAAACACGATTAAACATCCACAGATAAAGAAGAATGCCGAGCAGCTTCAAGTCACCTGCCCGGCATTTCGCTATTCAGAATTTAATCCTCAAACCAGTTCTCTTCGTCCGGCTTTTCATCAATAGAGTTTTCCTCATCCAGTTTTTCATCACCGGAACGGATTTTTTCAAGCGTTTTTTTGCGCTTTGTATAGATGTATCCGGCAAGGCCGCCAAGAGCAATAATGCCCGTTGGCGCAACGGCAACCTCAGGATTCTCCTTAATGGTCTGAACCGTTTTTTGAACGAACGAAACGCTTTGCTGTTTTTGCTGAGAAAACTTTTCAATCGCGCTTGAGGCCTGCTCGGCGTTTTTATAGGTTTCGCTCATTAGCTCGGCAAGATAGCCGAAATCAACGCCGTCAGAGGATTTTTTCGGGCTTGAATCATATCCGCCGGACGTTGTGCTTCCGGTCTCATAGGTTGTCAAAACGCCGTCATTGGCGCCGACAGCGGCGGTTGTGAGGGCGGAATCAATTTGAGACATAACGCCGCCGACGATGGAGTTGGCCTTCTCGTTATCAACAGGTATAACGCCCTCAATCATTTTTTGAACCTCACCGGTGAGACTGCCCTGAGTGGTGTCCGAAGCGCCGGAAGAGGCGGCTTTTCTGACAATTCTGAACTTATAAAGAATCGTCTCCGGTGTGCTGCCCGGCTCCTCGTAAACAACCTTAAGATTAATCACCTCGTTGTTTTTGGAAATATCGGGAACATAGGCGGCAGTCTGACTCGGGCTCATCTCTTTTTCGCCGAGATATATTTTAAGATAGGAATCGTTTCCGCCAACCTGAGAGGCAAGAGCAAACGGAGTGAACCAGATTTTTTGGCAGTCGTTTGCAATGTAGAGATCATAGCTGAAAATGTCGCTGTAAAACTGCTCGTCAAGAGGAAATCTTCCGCATTCACAGGCGGCTTTGAACAGCGTTTCGCAGGAATCGTCAATCGAATAATCAACGCCGGAATCATCAAGCATTGTTTGAAGGATGAGAGACTGAACGCTGTTTTTCTCCTCGCTTCTGTCTGCAACAACAAGCTTCATGGGGTCGATTTTAACGTCATATACCCGGCCGAGAATTGAAGCAAAGTAGGCGTAATCAACATACTCTTTTTCTTCCTCGGTCAAAGCTTCATATGACTCAACCGGAACCTCATAGTCATTGGATTTTGCGGTAACGACCTTTGCCCAATGAAAAATTTCATCGTTACCCGGATTGCTGCTGACGGGTATTGAGTCAAATTGAGAAATATATGTTTTAATGCTGTTGACCGCAAAGCCGGAAAGGGTATCAACGCCCGAGGGCAGGAAGGTTCCGGTCAGCGCGGCAAGAATTTCACAAATCGCGTTGTCGAGCGTAATGCCCTGAGGCAGAGTAATCTTTTTCTGATAAAGGGTATAAACCGCGTCATACTTAATGGCAGCATAAACAACGGCAATTTTCATTTCATCCTCGGCGGTTTCAAGCGGAGGAATTGTGATACCCTTGCTTCTTATATATTTCTTCATGGTCTCGCTATCCTCCGTCATTCCGAGGGCGGTGACCATGTAATACATAACAGTGACAACATCACCGTATGCTTCCGCAACGGTTTTTTCATTGATAAGGTTAAGAACCGAGTAATTGTTGACCTCGGTCACAAACTCACTGAAGGTATGACTATAGGGATAAGCATCCTGCGGAACAAGGCGAGCGGTGGTAACTGCCGAGGCGCTGTCACGGATAACAACATTGTCAAGCCACGCCTTGCTGTATACCGGAGAAGCCGAACGCGGATGTCCGGGAAGAACCTGCAGCTTTCCGCTGTTCGCCGTAACGGAAGCCGAAGCGCAAAACGGCGCGCAGACAAGACCTGCCGTAATGAGCAGGACGAGCAGGAACGAGCAAAGCCTTTTTATTTTCAAGAGCATTACCTTCTTTCGCTTTTCTTGAATCCCCGGCAAAAAGAGAAAAGAGCGCCGGAACAAAACTCAGATTATTATCACATACTTATACACTTTGTTATAATACAACCTTTTTGCCTCAAAGTCAACCAAAGAGGAAAAAATTTAAATATATTTCATGCTTTTTCCTAGCCGGAAAGGAAAAGAACGGCCGCCCGCAACGGACGGCCGATAAAAATGATTAATAGCTTTCTTTGAGTCCCTGTTCGTCATAAAGGAAAAGAGACTGAAGGCAGATGTCAAGACCCTTTTCAACGGTCTTGGGGATGAGGTTATCAGCTGTATCCTCTCTTGTGTGATAATACTTCGGCGGGCCGGGGTTCATTGCAGCGAGAGTTGCGGCCGGAACACCAAGCTTTGAAACGGCAGCGGCATCCGATGCTCCGAGATATACCGATGAATACGGGAGGTCAAGACCGGCCATTTCAGCGCCCTTTTTCATGAGTGCGCAGACCCTCGGGTCGGTTTTTACGGTGCCGGTCATGTCACGACTGTAGATTGCCATGTCTTCATAATCGCGCAGAGTATCCATTCCGAAATATACGGTTTCAACTTCCTGAAGCTCTTTAAGGTGGCGCTTGGTGTATGCCCTTGATCCGCGCAGACCGGCCTCTTCCGAGCCTGCGGTCATTGCGCAGACCTCGGTGTTTTCAAAACGGATGTCATTATCCTCAAGGAATTTGAGGACGGCGATTGCCGTTGTGCAGCCGGAAAGGTTGTCATTGGCTCCGTCAACGGGGAGCTTGAAGTTTGTGAAGAACAAAACGGCAATAAAGCCGGGAATGAACGCAAGCTGAACATACTGAAGAATCTTAACAAAGCCGTCAAGCTCGGCGTTCACGGCTCCGCCCTTGATTACGGAAACGAGCGAAACAACAAAAACAAAAATCATTCCGACAACGGCATAGATTCCAACGGTGAAAAGAAGATTCTTTCCGCCAAGATGGGTGTATGTCCATTCATATGACGAGTCAACGTGGCCGGCAAAAATAATTCTTCTTTTAACCTCGCCGGTGGGCTTGCGCTTTCCGATAACATTTGTTGAAATCGCCTTCGGGAAAAGCGGATCAAGAAATTCCCAATACATCAGGAACTCCGCAAAAAGGCAAACGAGCGCAATCACAGCAAGAACGAGTGATACAACCGGCATTTTGAGGAAGGAGAACAGAAGCGCAAGAAGCATTGACAATCCGTCAATAACGACCCAGCCCATGAATGCATATTTGTGCATTTCAAATTCTTCAAGCTGAACGTCATCGGCGCAGGTTTTCATTTCCTCTTTAAAATGCTCCTGAGCCTTTCTTTCGCTTTCGGTGCCTGAGGCGCGAGGACCGACCTCTTTGCAGACCTTTTTGATTTCTCTGGTTGCGTAATTAGTGTACATCCTCAGAGAAGAAGGATAGTTTTTCACACTCTCGGTAGCTTTCAAAGCCATACCCCTTTTCATAAAAAAATCTTTTCTTCGGCTCCGAAGAATATCCCAACCAAAATGGAGTATATTCAACGAAACCTTTAACCCATTAATTTTAGCATTTCATCCAACAAATGTCGATAGAATTCAAGAAAATTAAAAGATTGTTAAAAAAGTTTCTGTGCAGGTTTAACAAATGGGTATTGTCTTGTTTTCAAAAATTAAAGGAACCGCTTTTGAAGCAGTCCCTTGTTTCTTAGTTTGGATTCATTTTTCCTTCGTTGAAATATGCTCGTGAATCATAGCGAACGTCAATATAGCCTGTATTGCTTTTTGTGACGCTGCTTTTGATGACATTTGCGGCGAGCGCGAGCTTGTTTTCGACGTTATCAACGGTTCCGAGAAAAATGTTAAAGCGTGAGTCATAGACCACAACAATGTTGTCCGGCGAGTCAAGCTTGATGACGTTTGCCTTTTTAATCTCCGAGCTTTCAAGCGAGGCAACAATTCGCTTTGCGCTTTCAAAGCGCTGCTCGTCCTCCTTGCAGGGCGTATAAACCTCTCCGGGCTGAACGCTCTGACCCTTGAAGCCGTCAAGGCGATAAACACCGGTGCGCGTTTTCTGCTTTTTGACTGAAAGAATTTTTTCGTCTTTATCAAGGCAGATGTAGCTGCTCTTTCCGGAAATCAAATATTTTTCGCTTGTTGCAGTGACGTTCAGAACAAGCCTGTCCGGAAATTTGCGCTCAATTTTCACCGAGCCAATATATGGCAGCGCCTTGCGCAAAACGGCATCCACCTTTTTTTCGCTCACGGTGAAGATGTTGTCTCCAGTGATAACACCGCAGGCGGAAACAACCTCATTCGCAGAGTAAACGCTCTTTCCGCTCACCTCAATAGTCGTGATGGGCGAGCCGACGGCAAAGCAATAAACAAGCGTTGCAACAACGGCAACAAGCAAAGCACCGGCCGTTATTGTCACGGCATAGAAGCTTTTGCTTCTGCGCTTTTTTCCGGCGCGTTTGCGGCTGAGCTCCTCGCGTGAGCTTCCGCGGTACCGCTGGCGGTTATAGCTTTCGCTTTCCTTTTCATACTGCCTTTTTTCGTTTTCATATGCACGGCGCCTGCGCGCCCTTTCAAGCTCGGCCTGCCTTTCCCTTGCGGCTTTCCGGCGCTCATTCTCCTGCGGAGAGGACTTTTGGCGCTCCCCTGCTTTGGCGGATTCTTTCCGCACGGCCGGGGGAGCTTTTTGTTGCGCAGGCTTTGCGCCTTGCGGCTTTTTCTTTTCCGGCGGCCGAGCGGTTTTGCCGCCTCCTCTTTTTTGTGTTGGTTTCTTTTTTGAACCGGAAGTTTTTGCGGTGTTTTTCAATTCCTTCTGTCTGTCAACAAGATTGCCTGACGGGCGGCGATCCGGGTGGGTCTTTCCGGCGCTTATCGGCACCCACATATCGGAGGTGATATCCTTAGGGCGGTTCACGTTCGGGTCAATCATATTTGACCAGTCAAAGGTGCTGAACGGACGGTCGGGGTTATTTTTCTTTTCGTTATCCAATTTCAGCACTCCTTTCAATCTGCGCTCCAAGACTGCGCAAACATTTTTCTATTTCCTCATATCCTCTGTCGATATGCCTGATATCGCTTATCACTGTTTTTTCCTCTGCGGCGAGGGCGGCAACAACAAGGGCGCTGCCTGCCCTGAGGTCAACGGCGCGGACATTGGCGCCATGGAGCGTTTTCACGCCGTCAATTATTGCAACCCTGCCCTCAACTTTAATCCGCGCACCCATCCGGACAAGCTCGCCGACATGGTTAAAGCGGTTTTCAAAAATATTTTCAACAATGACCGAAGTTCCCTCGGCTGTGCAAAGCATCGCACTCACAGGCGCCTGAGCATCGGTCGGAAAGCCCGGATAAGGCAGTGTTCTGATGTCCCGCACCGCGTTGAGTTTCCCGTTTGAAACAATTCTCACGCTGTCCTTTTTTGTTTCAAGGCGGCAGCCTGCGGCCTCAAAAACGCCCGTTGCGGAAAGGAAGTGAGCTGTGTCCGCTTTTTCAAAAAGGACATCTCCGCCGCAGCAGGCAACGGCAGACATATATGTAAGCGCAACAATTCTGTCCGGTATGATTGTATGCTCGCAGGAATGAGCCTTTTCAACTCCGTCAATCACAATCGTGCCCTGGGAACCGACAAAGATTTTGCAGCCGCACTTATTCAAAAAATCGGCAAGGTCAAGAATTTCCGGTTCACGCGCGGCATTGAGGACAGTTGTTCTTCCCTTTGCAAAAACGGAAGCAAGAATAATGTTTTCCGTTGCGCCAACGCTCGGAAAAGAGAGGCTGATTGTTGTTCCCTCAAGCTTTTCTCTGACCTCAAACCTGAGCGCGGAGCCCTCGTCCTCGATTGAAACGCCGAGAGCACGCAGCGAGGAAAGGTGCAAATCAATGGGACGCAGACCAATTTCACAGCCGCCGGGTGTGAAAAGCCTTGCCCTCCTGCACCGTGAAACAAGCGAGCCGAGAAAGACAATGGATGAGCGCATTTCACGCATAAGGCTCTCCGGAATATCAAAGCAGGAAACGCTTCTCGAGTCAACGGTCAGAGTGTGTCCATCACGCGTAACCTTGCAGCCAAGGCGGCGCAGTATCCGCACGGCAGCGTCAACATCGGACAAAAACGGGCAGTTATGAAGAACACTGACTCCGTCAACAAGAACGCATGCCGCAAGAATCGGCAGAGAGCTGTTCTTTGAGCCCTGAACCGGAAGAACGCCTTCAAGCTTCTTTGTTCCTTTAACGATAATTTCACTCACAGAACACCACACCCAACAAAGAATAGTTGAACGGAAAAACCGTCAGCCTATCCTATGCCACCGGCGTTTTTTGTGTGTCACTTTCAGGCAAGAGAGATGATTATATCGGCAATTTTTTCCTTTGCATCGGTAATTGCAAGCTTTTTTGCGTTTTCGGCAAGGGTTTTTATTCTTTCCTCATCGTTTATAAGAGAGGAGAAAACTTCCTCAAGCGATTCGGCCGTGAGATTCTTTTCCTCAATGAGGACGGCAGCGTCCTTTTCAACAAGAGCCATTGCATTGTGGTACTGGTGATTTTCCGCAACATTGGGCGACGGAATAAGGATTGACGCCTTCCCGAGCGCCTCAATTTCGGAAAGGGAGCTTGCACCGGCACGGCAGATGACAATGTCTGCGGCACTCATGCAGCGCGCCATATCGTTAATATACTCGCGGATTTCAACATTTTCCTCTTTGTCCGGGTCAACGCCTTTTTCTTTGAGCTTATCGGGAACCCAAAGGCCGAACTGACCCATTGCGTGAAGGAAATACAGGTTCTTATCCGTGTGGTGTGTGGCAATGAGGTCAACCATTGCGTTATTGATTGCCTCGGCTCCGAGCGAGCCGCCCATTGAAAGAATCAGCTTTTGATTATCACGGACACCGAGCTCTGCACGGCTGACGGCGCGGTCGGCCTTGAGCATTTCTCCGCGGACGGGAAGGCCGGTGACAACCGGAGGATTCTTCGGCTCAAGATACTTTGCGGCGTTTTCGGTTGTGAGCATGACCTTGTCAACCTCTTTTGCAAGCGCCTTGTTTGTGATTCCGGGATAGGCGTTCTGCTCATGAATTGCGGTATGTATTCCGAGCTTTGCCGCCATTCTGACAACCGGGCCGCTGACATAGCCGCCAAAGCCGACAACAACGTCCGGCTTAAAATCAAGTATGATTTTTTTTGCCTCCCTTGAGGAGCTCAGAAGGTGTGAGAGCGTGACAAGATTACGCTTGATGTTTTTGAGATTAAGCTGGCGGTAAAAGCCGGAAATTTCAATCGTTTTGAAATTGAATCCGGCGGCCGGAACAAGCTTTGCCTCCATCTTATCCTTTGTTCCGATGAAGAGAATTTCAGCGTCCGGAAATCTTTCGCGTATCTCCCCTGCTGCGGCAAGGGCGGGATTGATGTGGCCGCCCGTTCCTCCGGCGGCAAAAATTATTCTCATATCTATATCCGTGCGGCGAAAACGCCGCTTTCCTTTCATATTTTTTCAATTCTGCACGTTCTTGAAACGGAAAGAACAACGCCCATCTCGCAAAGCAAAATGACAAGTGCCGTTCCGCCGTAGCTGAAAAACGGGAGCGCAATTCCGGTGTTCGGAATCGTATCGGTAACAACGGCGATGTTCAAAATGACCTGAAAGCCGAGCTGCATCATAATTCCCGTAACAAGCAGCGCACCGAAAAGATCCTTTGTTTTTGTTGCAATGATAAAGCCGCGGCAGATGAGAGCCGCAAAAAGCAAAATGACTATCAGCGCACCGAAAAAGCCGAGCTCCTCACAGATGACGGCAAAAATGAAATCGTTCTGCGGCTCTGGGATATAAAGCTGCTTTTGCTTTGAATTTCCGAATCCGACCCCGAACGGGCCTCCGGAGCCGATTGCAAGAAGCCCCTGCTCGGTCTGCCAGCGCGTTGTGTTGCCGAAGGCTTCACCCGTTTTCCATGTCATGATGCGTTCATAGGCATAGTTGCTGAAGGATTTGACAAATTCCGGATTGATAAAAACAACATAAGCTATAACCGCGGCCGCACCAATGCCGAGCAGAACAAACCACTTTTTGTCAACACCACCGAGCCACATCATTGAAACGCCCATGCAGAAAAGAAGAATTGTGCAGGACAGATGGCTTTCAATGAAAACACGGCCGCAGAAAAGCGCAACAACAAAAGCAAGGACAATGGTGCACTTAATGTTCATGTCAAAAAAGGAAAAAACGGCTCTTTCCGGCCTTGTGAGCCTTTTGACGGACGGCATTGCGCGTTTGTTTTTTTCGCTGTGGAGCGGCTTATAGAAAATGCAGATGAGATATGCCATGACAAGAACAAGAACAAACTTGCTGATTTCAGAGGGCTGGAACTGGCGCGAGCCTATGACTATCCAGCGCTTGATGTCATTGTGAATATTTACAAAGTAGGTATAAACAAGGAGCGCAACGGTTCCGAAAAAAGCAATCGGAGTCAAAATCCCGTTGAGGATTCTGTAATCAACCTTGCTGATTAAAAACATCATCACAAAGCCGATTGCGCCGGAGATGAGCTGACTTTTGAAAAAGCTGTTCGGGCTTGAGGTGTATGCACTGGCGTAAGCGTAGCCTGCGGAATACATCATTGTTATTCCGAACGCAAAAAGAATCATAATCAAGCAACAGAAAACAACGTCAAGTCCGCCGGTGTGAAACAGCTGACCGATAAGCGGAATTTTCCGCACGGCGCGCCTTTTTTCCGGCAGCTTTCTGACTCTTTCACTCATTCGTATCCGCTCCTTTCAAGTTTGCTTTTTTGATTTTTCGTCAACGGTTTCAGTTGACCGTGAAACACATCAGAATAACGCCGACAATGCAACCGGCAAAGCTCACAACGCTGAAGACAGTAACAATTTTCTTTTCGCTCCAGCCGCTCATTTCAAAGTGATGGTGAATCGGAGACATTTTGAAAATCTTTTTGTGACGCAGCTTGATTGAGCCGATTTGAAGAATATCGCTGAGCGCTTCAATAACATAAACAATGCCAACGGGAATGAGTATCAGCGGACAGTTGACGGAAAACGCAAGCGCCGCAATGAGTCCGCCAAGGAACATTGAGCCCGTGTCTCCCATCATGACCTTTGCCGGATAATGGTTCCAGATGAGGTAACCGGCGCAGGCACCGGCAAGAGCCGCCGCAAGAATGCTGCAGCCGGTGTTGCTCACAAGATATGCAATGACGGCGAACGCAACGCCGACCGGAACCGTGACCGAGCCGCAAAGGCCGTCAACGCCGTCCGTAAAATTGACCGCATTTGCGGTTCCGTATATTACGCACGCTCCGAAAAGATAGAAAAATATGATTCCGAAAAGCGAGTCAAGACTGATTTTTCCAACGAGCGGAATGAACATTGAGGTGTTCTCGCTCATTACCATTGTTGTGAGATACGCCGCTATGATTATCACCTGAGGAACGGTCTTTTGAATTTCCGTCAGGCCGAGGTTGCGCTTTTTTGAAACCTTGATGTAATCATCGGTGAAGCCGACAAGCGCCATTCCAAGCGCAAGCAGCAAACCGGCATAAAGCTTTGTTTTCTCCTGGGCGGAAACAACGTCATTGGCCGAAAAGACGGAAAATCCGGTGAGCTTCGCCGTTATGAGCGTGACCGCAACGGAAACAAAAATTCCGATGATGAACATCAGGCCGCCCATTGTCGGAGTACCTTGCTTTTTTGCGTGCCAGCGCGGCCCGATATCGGTGAGAATATTCTGGCCGAACTTGAGCTTATGCAAAAGCGGTATTAATACTATGCCCAACAAAGCCGTGACAATGAAAGCCGTTCCCAAGGAAATTAAAACCGAAAGTGTGTTGTTCATGTTTCTAAACATCCCCTTAAATTATTCTGCGTTTTTTGAAAGAAGCTTTTTCACAATCTCTCTCTCGTCAAAAGGAACCTTTCCGTTTGAACAAAGCTGATATGTTTCGTGTCCTTTTCCACAAAGGAGAAGAACATCGCCCTTTTTTGCCGTTTTCAACGCAAGGGCTATTGCATCCTCCCGGTTTTCACAAACAAAAAGCGGCGTCTTTGTTCCGGCGGTTCCGGAAAGAATTTCATCAATTATGTCCGCCGGGTTTTCATTCCGCGGATTATCCGTTGTAACAAAAACCATATCGGCGCAGTCAGCTGCAATTTTCCCCATCACGGGGCGCTTTTCCTTTTCACGGTTTCCGCCGCAGCCGAAAAGAACGAGCAGCCTGCCTTTGCAAAAGCGGCGCAGAGAAATGAGCGCACGCTTGAGAGAATCGGGCGTATGAGCGTAGTCTATTATAACCCTAAAGGGTGTGTCCGTGTCAAGTATTTCCATGCGGCCTTTGACAAAGGAAAAATTTTTCAGCGCATTTGCGCTCTCTTCAAGGCTCGCGCCGCATTCAAGCGCGGTGATTATTGCTGCAAGAGAGTTTTGAACATTGAATTCACCAACAAGGTTCAGCCTGACTCTGTGAATAAGGCTGTTTGAAACAAGAACATAATCAATGTGCTCCGGTGAAACGGCAATGTTTTTTGCCGTGAAATCCGCGTCATCGCTTTTGACCGAGTAGCAAAGCACCCGTCCGGCCGAACAGGCTGAGAACTCTTCAAAATGCGGGTCGTCAAAATTGAGCACCGCCGTTTTGCAGCTTTCAAAAAGAATTTTTTTTGCATTTTTATAGTTTTCCGGAGTTTTATGATAGTCAAGGTGATCTTCCGTAAGATTTGTGAACACGGCCGTTTCAAAGCGGAGGCCAGAAAGCCGCTGCTGAACAAGGCCTTGAGAGGAGGCTTCAATAACGCAGAACTCGCCGCCGTTATCCGCAAGACTGCGCAGAACTCTTGACGTTTCAAAGCAGTCCGGCGTTGTCATTGTGCTTTCTGACTTTTCCTCACCATCGCTGCAAAAAACGGTTGAAATGAGCCCCGTTTTCCTTCCGGAAAGGTTCAGGATATATGCAATCATTGACGCGGTTGTTGTTTTTCCGTCCGTTCCGGTAACCCCGATAAGACGAAGCGCTTTTTCCGGATATCCGAAAAAGCAGCGGCAAAGCGTGCTGTATGCTTTGCGTGTGTCATTTGTTTCATAGCTTTCCCCGGCTCCGGAACGGGAAAGGACGGCAACGGCGCCGTTTTTTCTTGCTTCCTCAATAAATTTTTCCGCGCCCTCATTGCAGACAAAGAGCGTTTTTTCTCTGCATTTTCTTGAATCATCGGTTATAAAGCTGATTTCAACGTCCTTTTTGAGACCGGCAAGGCCGATCGAATGAAATAAGGTTGAAAGCTTCATAAATCTCCTTTGCAATTATCAAGCGGTTGCTCAGTCATCCATGTTTGCGGTTGTTTGGAAGTACACCGTAACGGAAGAACCGGCCTGAACCTCTGTGTTCTTTTCAATGCTTTGCTTGTATACCGTTGCTCCGGCGGTTTGAGCCGGGCCGGAAAGAACAAGGTTGATTCCGACCGAAACGGCAAGATTGTTCGCCGCGGACGCGGAAAGCCCGGTGAAGGACGGAACCTTGACGGTTTGAACCTTTGAGTCATTCTCCGTGTAAAGAACAACAACTCCGCCCTCCGGTATCGACTGGCCGGCAGAGGGAACCTGAGAAACAACACTCTTTCCGCTTCCGACAACCTTGACGGAGAAGCCCTCGTTCGCCGCGGAAATTCTTGCGTTTGCAACGCTTTGACCCGTGAGGGACGGCGTTGTCCGGCTGACGGATTCAAGCTCCTTCTTTGTATACTGAGGCTCAACATTGAGATATTTGAGCGTTGACTCCATAATCTCCTTTGCAATCGGAGCGGCAAGAACACCGCCGCCGCGATAGATTCCCGGCGGTTCGTCAACACCGACAAGGATTGCAACCTTGGGGTCGTTCGCCGGAGCAAAACAGATGAATGAGGCAATGTAATCGTCCGGATCCTTTGTGTCAAGCTTTTCGCTCGTTGCCGTTTTTCCGGCAACGCGGTATCCCGGAATATATGCGTTCTTTCCGGTTCCGCCCTCAACAACGGCCTCCATCATGTTTCTGACTGTTGCGGCCGTTTTTTCCGAGACCACCTGACGTCTTACCGTTGGCTCGTTTTTGGAGATGATGTTTCCGTTTGTGTCAACAATGCTGTCAACAACATAGGGCTTCATGAGCTTTCCGCCGTTGGCGATTGCGCAGGCGGCCGTTATCATCTGAATTGGGCTGACCCTGAACGATTGGCCGTATGAGGTGCTTGCAAGCTCAACAACGCCCATTTTTGAAAGCTTGTGATAGACGGGATAGGATTCACCGGTGAGGTCGATCCCCGTGCGCTCAGTGAAGCCGAAAGCTTCAAAATACTTATAATATGTTTCAATCCCGAGCTTTTGACCGAGGTCAATGAAAAACGGGTTGCAGGAATTCATGAGACCCTGAGTGAAGGTTTGAAAGCCGTGACCCTCAACCTTTGCGCAGTGAATTGTTGTGTCCGCAACATGGTATCCGCCGGTGCAGGTATAGGTTGTGTTAAGATTTGCAACCCCCTCCTCAAGCGCCGCTGCGGCGGTGAAAATCTTGAAGGTTGAGCCCGGCTCATAGTTATTCGTAACGCAATAGCTGTTCCACTGATTAAACAGTGCCTCGGTGAGCTTTGAGCTATAGTCCTTTTTGCCCTCCTCTTTTTTGAGCGCCTTTGCAACGTCCTTGTCAACAATGGTTCTCGGGTTGTTCAGGTCAAAGTCCGGCTTGTTGCTCATTGCAAGAACCTTTGCCGTTTTAACGTCCATAACAATTCCGTAGACGCCCTTGGCTTTGATGTTTTCAAGCGCGTTATTGAGTGCATTTTCAAGGTAATACTGAATGTTTGAGTCAATGGTCAAGACAACGCCGTTGCCCTGTTGAGCGTCAAAAACGCTTTCATAGCTTGAATCAAGCGCCTGGCCGATTGAGTTTTTGGCCGTAACCTGGCGTCCGTCCTTGCCGCTGAGCGCAGTGTTATAATATGTTTCAACGCCGGAAATTCCGTTGCCGTCGGAGTCGGTAACACCGATTATTGTTGAGGCAAAGTTGTTTTCCGGATAAAGGCGCAAGGTGTCGTTCTCATATGAAAAGAATGAGCGCGGCGTGACGGTTTTTTCCTTTCCGGATTCCGTGTAAGCATAGGTATACTCTTTTTTGAAGAATTCATCAAGGGAAAGGCGCTGGTTTGCGTCAACCTTTTTTGCAACCCTGACATATGCCTTTTCCGTGTCCGAAAGGCTTTCAAGCACCGTTTTTGTTTTCACGGAGAGAATTTTTGCAACATTTTTTGAAAGGTATGAAATGAAGTCATTTGTAATGCTCTCGGCGTTACCGAGGCTTTTGAAGGTGTTCTTGATTTCCGCCGGGTCGGCGCAAAGAATCCAGGCAGAAGAGCTTGTGACAAGCGGCGTCATGTTGCTGTCATAAATTGTTCCGCGCACCGCCTTGATGCGTGTGTCATAAAGCTGGTTCTTTTGGGCTATCGAGCGATACTCATCCCCGTGAGCCCCCATTATCCAGCCGACTCTTCCGAGGTTCAGAAAAAGAAGGAGCGCAAGAATGAGCGCAGTTATGCTCCTTGCGCGCTTTTTAAAGGAAAGGTCATTCCTTTTGCGGATTTTGTTTTTTTCAAAAACGCCCTGCGATACTTCCTGCGGCATGAGCCGAACCCCCTTTTTTCAAAACGGTAACAGTTCCTTCCATACTGAATCGGCGGATCGTATTACCCACGGGAACCGCCGGCAAAAAAGCCGATGATCAACAGGCAATGCGTCCGCCCTTTCAATATATATTCATTATTATTAAGGATATTTACTTTCCCTGCGAAAAAAGAACCTCATTGTCCTTCTGAGAATCAAGATAGGTTTCATTCGCGGCAACAATTTTGACAAGACCAAGCTTCTGGGTTGCAATTTTGTCAATGTTCTCCGCGCTGACAAGCTTTGAAAGCTTGTCTTGAAGAACAATGTTTTCATCGTTATACATTGCAATTTCCTTTTGCGCCGACTGAAGCGCGGCTCTGCTCTCATTCCTTGCAACAAGACTGTTGCAGAACGCACCGGCAAGCGCAATGGCAAGCGACATCAAAACAAAAATTTTTGCAATTTTGACGTGACTCGCTTTTTCAAGCTCCCTTTTGCGCGGACGGTGCTTTTTCAGTTTTTTTAAGTTATGCTGCGGCTGCGGCTTTTCCTGCGGTTCAAGAACCGGAGCGGCCGAGCCGGAATAATCAAACTCAAGGTCATATGCATATGAAGAAGCCATCTTTCTCCCTCTTCCCTTCCGGGAAGCGGATCTTCCCGAAAAAAATTATTTCAGTTTTTCAATGCTTCTGAGTCTTGCGCTCCTTGAGCGCGGATTTTCGGCAATTTCCCTTTCGCTCGGAAGAACGGATTTGAACGTGAGCTTTCCGCGCGGCGTTTTTCCGCAGACGCAGACCGGGAACTCCGGCGGACAGGTGCAGCCCTTGCAAAGCTCCGCAAATTTTCTTTTGACTATTCTGTCCTCAAGCGAATGGAAAGTGATAACGGAAAGCCTTCCGCCAACTCTGAGCGCGGAAAACATTTCCTCAAGTGAATTTTCAAGTTTGTCAAGCTCGCCGTTGACTTCAATGCGCAGCGCCTGAAAGGTTCTTCTTGCCGGGTGGCCGGGATTTCTTTTTGCGGCCTCGGGCATCGCGCTTTTGATAACGTCAACAAGCTCGAATGTTGTTTCAATCGTTTTTTTCTGCCTTTCGCGGACTATTGCTCTTGCGATGCTGCGAGAGAACTTTTCCTCGCCGTTGAGGCGGATAATCCTTTCGAGCTCACGCTCAGAAAGGGTGTTAACAAGGTCTGCGGCGCTGACCCCCTGCTTGCTCATTCGCATATCAAGCGGCGCGTCATTATGGAAGGAAAAGCCCCGTTCAGCCGTGTCAAGCTGGTGTGAGCTGACGCCAAGGTCAGCAAGAACACCGTCCGCGCATTCCTCACCGTAAGAGGCAAGAACGCTCCGGATGTTTTCAAATTCGGTTTGAACAACGGTGACTCTTTCATCTCCTTTGAAGCGCTCTTTGAGAACTTCAATCGCCTCAGGGTCGCGGTCAAGGGCAAAGAGCCGTCCGTTTCCAAGTTTTTTGAGTATTTCGGCGCTGTGGCCGCCTCCTCCGGCGGTGCAGTCAACATAAACGCCGTCCTTTTTGATATTCAGCGATTCGACTGCCTCAAAAAGCAGCACGCTTACATGAGAAAATTCCATTGCGCCTCCGGGTTTTGGGGGTTATTTAATCCCTGTGTTTTTGATGTCGAGCATATAGCCCTCGCTCATATATTCATAGCGTTTTTGATTTTCCGCCATCTGAGCTTCAAAGAGTCTGTCCGCCTCGGCGGCAAGCATATCGTTATATTCGTCATGAATTTTTGAATTCCAAATTTCAAAGCGGTCGCCCATGCCCTGAAAAACGCTTTCCTTGCCGATATGGGCGCGTTCAAGAATTTTTCCGGGGATGCAGATTCTTCCGTGGGCATCAACAGTGACAGCGGAAGAACAGGTGCGCGCCATTGCCGCTGCCATGTCCGTCGGGAGACCCTTTTGGATGTAAGAGGCAATTTCGGCATTGACCGTTTCTTCAAATTTATCGGGGAAAAAGCAGTCAATATGGGAGAATTTGCCGGGCTTCGCGCGGACGATGAAGGTGTTTCCAATGAGCTCTTTGAACTGAGCCGGAACAACGAGTCTGTTTTTTGAATCAAGATTATATTCATATGTTCCGATGAATGAGCCCATGCCGTCACCCTCTTTCCTTGGAAAATATCGGCAAATCCACACTGACTTGCCCCAAAAAGACACAGATTCCCACTGAGTAGTTTTATTTTACTAATACTAATGCGGTTTGTCAAGGGAAAAGAGAAATAAAAATAAAAAAGTTTTCTTCCCGTTCGTCAAAAATTTTGAGGCAATCTTTTTTTGCGGCGCAATCAAAAGGTTGAAAAAGACGGAATAATATAGTATACTTAAAAAAACAACTTTTGAGGAGCTTAAAATGGCGGTCATAATTGAAAAAAGCAAAGTCAGAATTGAAAACGCTTTCATTGCAAAAGAGCTTTCGTTGAAGGGCGGAAAAATTGTTTCCTCAGCCGTTGAAAATCGGCTTTCCGGCCGGGTGTTTTCTCCGCTTGATGAAAGCAGTGAATTCAAAATCCGCTTTCTTTCTCTTTTCGGCGGAGAGTTCGTCTCCGGCGGCGAGCTTAAAATTGAAAAAGCATCGGACGAAAAAACCGAAACCGGAGAGAGGCTTCTTCTTGAATTCAAGCCCTTTAAGCTCAGGGGCGGAAGCATAAAAATAACGCTCATTTATGAGCTCGGTCTGCTTGACAGGCACATAAACAAGCGTCTTTTGCTCCGCTGCACGGAAAACGACTGCAAGGCGGCTATTGATTACATTGACCTTGAGCCGTATTTTGTTCCGGATCTGTCCGAATGCAGCAGCCTTCCAAAGCAGGATAACAGCATCATAAGCGGCACGGCGCTTTCCCTCGGTCAGCCCGTGTTCTGCGGCGACCTCTGCTTCGGCTGCGAATTTCCGGGAACGGAAAACAACATTGAAAACGGCGCGGTTTTTGTCCGTTGGTACAGCGGAAAGCCGCTCGTCTCCCTCCTTGAAAACGGCGTTTTTGAAACTTACAATTCGGTTTGTCTCGCCTGCCGCAGCAATGACACCGTTCAGCGCAAGACCGATTTTTTTGAATACATCCGCAAGATTTCCCGTCCGCTGAGGTTCAGAACGCAGTATAACTCATGGTATGACCATATGCTGAACATCAGCGCAGACAACATTGAAAGCTCCTTCCTTGAAATTGAAAAGGGTCTCACCTCCTCCGGCTCAAAACCGCTTGATTGCTTTGTTGTTGACGATGGCTGGAATGATTATGAAAAAAGCTTCTGGTGCTTTAATAGTAAATTTCCAAACGAGCTTTACCCCTCCTCGGCGCTTGCCCGGGCGTTCGGCTCTTCATTTGGACTTTGGCTCGGTCCGCGCGGAGGCTACACAACCGACACCGTGAGGTTTGCAAAGCGCATTGAAGAAAGCGGAAACGGCTTTTTCAACCGCCGTGCGCGTGACATCTGCGTTGCAAGCAAAAAATATATTGACAAAGTGAGCGCACTCATGCTCGATTATGAAAACCGCTTTTCCCTTTCTTACTGGAAGCTTGACGGATTTGCAAACAAGCCCTGCCGCAACAGGTCTCACGACCACATGGTCGGCGGAAAGAACGATATGTATTATTACAGCGAGCTTTGGGAAAGGTGGACAAAGGTTTTTTCCGCGCTTTCAAAAAGCTCAAAGGAGAATCTTTTCATCAATCTCACCTGCTATGCGCCGCCGAGTCCGTGGTTTTTGCAGTGGGTGAACACCGTCTGGATGCAAAACAGCACCGACATCGGCTTTCTTGACAGGGCGCCGGGCGGAAAAAAGCTTTCCTCGCCGCAAAAGGATCGCGCTCTGACCTATCGCGACAGCATGTACTATGATTTTTACCGCACACGCGGCTTCTGCTTTCCGCCATCGAATCTTTATAATCACGACCCGATATACGGCAACGAGGCAAAAATCAAAATGACGGACGGTCAGTTCAGGGAGTACCTTTTCACCAACGCGGCAAGGGGTACTCAGTTCTGGGAGCTTTATTACAGCTTCAACATGATGGATGAAAGCAAATGGAGAATCAGCAATGCGGCGGTGAGCTTTGCGCGCGAAAACGCAAATCTTCTTTCGCGCTCGGTGCTTTTCGGCGGAAGGCCATCGCTTTTCCAGGTCTACGGCTTCGGCTGCTTTGACGGGAACGAGGGCATTGTTGCTCTGCGCAATCCGGGAGCAGACGCGCAGGAATACACCCTTGCGCTCGACAAGGCCTGCGGTGCGGACGAAAGGCTTTCCGCGGCCGGGGTCACAACAATACTCCCCTATTCAAGAAGCGGAGAAAGCGGCTCGTTCTCGTTCAGCGATACACTGACGCTCACGCTCTCGCCGTTTGAAACAAGGATTCTTCACTTTGGAAAACGCCGCGAAAAAATTCAGGCTGTTTATTGCAAAGCAAAAAGCGCAGACACCCTTGAGGTGATGTTCAACCAAACCGTCATTCCGGACGCGGTCTCCTGCGGCGAAAACGCCGTTATTGAAGCAGTTCTCCTTTCCGATTACAGAAGTGTGCTTTTGAAATTTGAAAAGCCGTTTTCAGAGCAAAACAGTCTTACTCTCCTTTCAGTGAGCGACATTCTTTTGAACAAAAGTGACATTCCGGTTTCATTCACATACTACGAAAACAGCCTTATTAAAGAAAAGCCCGTCATGGGCAGCGCAGACTTTTCAGTGCGCGCAACCCTTGACGGAGAGCAGGACTGTATACTTTATTCTCAGGGCGATGAGCTGAGCCTTTCAATAAAGAACAGCTATGTCTATTTCAAAGTTGGAGAGCGAACGCTTGTTTCCTCAAGAAGCGTCAGTGACATTGTTCAGGTTTGCGCCGTCAGGGAACGCAACGGCCTTTTGAAGCTTTATCTCAACCAAAAGGTTGACAGCGCCGTTTATCCAGACTGCGTTTTTCCCCTTTCCGGAAAAGACCGCTACTGCTTCAGCGAGGGCAGGGTCAAGCTCTTTGACCGCGCACTCAGCTATGATGAGGTGTAAAGCCGGATGTTGGATTTTGGACGTTGGAAAAATATCTATTATCTATTATCTAAAATAACTCAAGCACCAACTCACACATAATAAACTATCCCCATAAAAATG
>DJPI01000010.1 GCA_002438505.1 Ruminococcaceae bacterium UBA6416
CCGAAAATCCGATTTGCGGGGGAAAATCGGACTTCCGGCTCCGGCACGCCTACAACAGACGCACTGCAAAACCCCCTCACAATCGGACAAATCCGCTTCTTGCAGTCTACTAGGTATGTGCTTTGCCCAATGCTTTATATAGGCGTTAGGTTGTGCCAATTTTCGCTCGCGGATTTTTTGCGGAAACGGTCAAGTTCATCCTTTCTCAAGGTTTAATGTATAGATGGCAAAAGCCCACCCCTTTTGCACCGCATAAAAATCTCCGCACAACCCGGTATTCAAAACCTATCCTTAAAAAATCTTAAAAATGAACTTTTTTTGAATTAACTATTGACATATTTTAAAGCTTGGTGTAAAATGTATCCAAGATTAAAGGTTATGTGCCTGCAATCGGAAATTTTGGGTAATAAGGAGGAAAAATGAAATGGCAGATCTTAAGATTTACGCTGAGAAGTTCGTTACTTGGTGCAATGATAACTGGGCAGCAATCGTTAAGTTTGTTGACAAGGTTTGGGATTTCCTTAAGGACACCATCTTCAAGGATGACAGCATCTGGGCTACTGACGGTACAAAATAATTTGTGCTTATCGTTTTAAAATTTGAAATTTTAAAATGTGGAGGCTGCTTGTTTGAGCAGCCTCTGTGTTTTGAATTTTTAAGCACATTAACCTTAAAAAATATTAAAAGCGCTTAAATATGAAAATTTTTTGAATAAACTGTTGACTTTTAAAGTCTGATGATATATAATAAGCCCATGTTGAAACGGTTCTGTTTCAATAAATATAGCGTAATAGGAGGAAACAACAATGAGCAAGGACGAAATCGTTGCATTCGAAAATTTCTGGGGTACTTTCACTAAGTTCTTCTATCAAGTAATCGACTTCCTTAAGAAGGCTTTCCCGGACATCGCTGACAAGATCGATAAGATCGTTCCGGTATATCCCGAAGACTAATCTTAACAACAATTAAACAATTGTTTAAGGGAGCAGGAACCGCTTTTTGGCGGTTCCTGTTTCTTTGTGTGCGTTTTTGTGCTTTTTCAGCTCGTCAGCCAATGAATGATGTTTTCAATAATAATGCCGTTGTAATTTCCGGGTGTGAGGTTGTCGGCGGTGAGAATAATCTTCGGATAGTTGTCTTTGAGCGCTTCAAACGGCCGCATTTCACGTTCAAATGTTTCTTGAGCGGTCATGTCTGCTGTAACCTGAAAATAGGTATATTGACCTTGCTTTTCGGCAACAAAGTCAATTTCAAGGCTTTGAAATTTTCCAATCGTGACTCTGTATCCCCGGCGCAAAAGCTCAAAATAAATGATATTTTCAAGCGAAAAGCCAAGATCATATTTTCTGCGAGGTAAAATATGGTTGCGCAGACCCAAATCAACAATGTAAAACTTTTTATTGGCTTTCAAAAGCTGTTTTCCAACAATGTCAAAGCGTTCTGCGGGATAAAAAATGAATGCTTCCGTCAAAGCCGTAACATAGTCATTGACGGTGTTCGGCGAAACTTTTCTTCCGTTTGAAATTAAGTAGTCGGTAATTCCCCGGATTGAAACGGAACTTCCAACAACGCTTGAAAGATACTTGGCGATGGCTTTTAAAAGCGTGATATCGGATATTTTTCGCTCAATACCGTTTGTTTCTTTTCGCGCTTGCCTGTCCTCAATATCACGAACAATAACGGTGTTGTATATACCTTCAAAATATGCGTCAACTTTTTCGGTCGTTCGGTTCATTGCGGCAATATAAGGCAGTCCGCCGTTTTGAAGATATTCGGCAAAGCCGTTTTCAGGCTGCATTTTTGTGCATTCAAGAAATTCTTTGAACGAAAGGGGAAGAAGCTTGATTTCAATATACCTTCCGCTGAGAAGCGTTGCAAGGTCACCGGAAAGCATATAGGCATTGGAACCGGTTATATAGATATCAACGTCCGGACGGAGATAAAGGCTGTCCACTACTTTTTCAAAAAAAGGTACCTTTTGAATTTCATCAAGAAAAATGTATGTCCTTCTGCCGTTAAGACGTTCTTTGATATAGGCATAGAGCTTTTGATATTGGAGAAGTTCTTCATATTCCAAATTTTCAAAGTTGAGGGAAATTATCTGCTCTTCGTCAATTCCAAGGCTTTTGAGCTTTTTTTGATATTGCAAAAGCAAGGTTGATTTTCCGCAGCGGCGTATGCCTGTAACAACCTTAATGATTTTTTCATCTTTCCATTGCATCAGCTTTTCAAGATATTCTTTTCTTTCAACCATAGTAAAACCTCCTCATCAAAAGTATTCCGATTATAGCACACATTATTCAAAACGTCAACAAAAGTTCCGAGTCCGGAACAAATATATAAAAAATTCAAAAAGTGTTCCGAAATGGGAACACAATCACAAAATCATTCAAAACTGTTCCGAAACAGGAACATAAATAACCGCAGATTCAAATAATGAACCTGCGGTTTGTGTGTTTTTTAGGCTTCCGGCAATTTGCAGACATCAACCCATTCTTTGAAGCCGGAATATTTTTCAAGCTCCGGAACGGTCAGCTCAATGGCGCTGTTGCTGCTTCCGCAGGCGGGAAAAACGGTTTCAAACCGCTTGAGCGATTCATCAAGATAGACTTCGGTGCCGCTGTTCACGGCGAACGGACAAACGCCGCCGACCGCGTGGCCGATAAGCTCCGTAACCTGATCCGGAGAGAGCATTTTGGCTTTTACATGAAAAAAGGTTTTGAACTTTTTGTTGTCAATTTTTGCGTCTCCGGCGGTAACAACAAGAACAGCCTTTCCGTCAACAAGAAAGGAGAGCGTTTTTGCAATGCGCTTTCCCTCGGTGTTCAGTGCTTTTGCGGCAAGCTCAACCGTTGCGCTTGAAACGGGAAATTCAAGAATCCTGCTTTCAATGCCGAGCGTGGAAAAATATTTGCGTACTCTTTCAATGGACATTGTTTTAACCTCCGGAAAATTAAAAATATGCCTGAATGATAGCACAGCCGCAAGCGTGTTGTCAAGAAACGCCCGGCTTTTATCGGCCACATCACACAAAAAATTCTTTTTTGTTTTGTGTCCTTTTGCCGTTGCGTTTTTTGCCCGTATCGTGTACAATAAATTAATAAACTGAACAGGTTTGCCCTGTTTTCATGGGAGTTAATCAATGGCATCTAAGGAATTTTTTGAACTGAGGAAAAAAATAATTGAAAAAGACTTTTCGTCAATGAACGAGATGCAGAAAAAAGCCATCTTCCACACCGAAGGTCCGCTTCTCATTCTTGCCGGTGCAGGCAGCGGAAAAACAACCGTCATCGTCAACCGCATTGCGAACATTGTCAAATATGGCAAAGCGTGGGCAAGCGAGCAGGTGAGCTTTGAGCCGTCCGAGCGCGATATCAAATATATGAAGCGATATCTTGAGGGCGAAACGGAGCTTCTGTTTGACATTGAGGACCTGCTTTCGGTCGATAACGCAAGACCGTGGCAGATTCTTGCAATCACCTTTACGAACAAAGCCGCGAATGAGCTTAAAGAACGCCTTGAAAAGCTCCTTGGCTCGGACGCAAACGATATCTGGGCAAGTACATTTCACGCCTGCTGCACGCGCATTCTGCGCAAGGACGGCGGCGTGCTCGGCTTCACGCCGCACTTTACGATTTATGACACGGACGATTCAAAGCGGCTCATGAAGGAAATTCAGCGCCAGCTCGATATTAAAGAAAGCGTTCTTTCTTTCAAAACGATTCTTTCTGAAATCAGCAAAGCCAAGGATAATCTTGTTTCACCGAAAGAATATATAAAGCAGGCCGGAAATGACGTTCGGCTCCAAAAAATCGGTGCGGCCTATAAAATGTTTCAGGACGAGCTTAAAAAGGCCGATGCGATGGATTTTGACGATATCATCGGAAACACGGTGAAGCTTCTTGAAAATTACGCTGAGGTGCGCGAGTATTATCAGCGCAAGTTCAAATACATAATGGTTGATGAATATCAGGACACGAACCACGCACAGTTCAGACTGACTGAGCTTCTTGCAGGCGCTCGCCGGAACATCTGCGTTGTTGGCGATGACGACCAGAGCATCTATCGCTTCCGCGGAGCCACGATTGAAAACATTATGAGCTTTGAAACGCAGTATTCAAACGCTGTGACCATCCGCCTTGAACAGAATTACCGCTCAACGCAAACCATTCTTGATGTTGCAAACGAGGTTATTTCAAACAATACCCAGCGCAAAGGAAAAAACCTTTGGACAAAGAACGGCGCCGGTGACAAGGTTGTCATTGAAACCGCTTATGACGAACAGGACGAAACAAGGTTCATCACGGACACGATTGAAGAAAACGTCAGCTCGGGGGAATACACCTTCTCCGACCACGCGGTGCTTTACAGAATGAATGCACAGTCAAACTCAATCGAGCGCGGAATGGTCAGAGCCGGAATCCCGTACCGCATTATCGGCGGCTTCAGGTTCTATGAACGCGCCGAAATCAGAGACGCGATAGCTTATCTCACCGTTGTTAACAACCCGAACGATAACATCAGGCTGCGCCGGATTATCAATGTTCCAAAAAGGGGAATCGGTGAAACAACAATCAACAGAGCCTTTGAAATTGCAACTGGCCTCGGTGTGAGCCTTTTTGAGGTCATTTCACACGCCGATGAATATGAACAGCTCAAACGCAGCGCAAAAAAGCTGCTTGACTTCTCCTCTCTCATCAAAGAGCTTTATGAAAAGGCGGACGGAATGCATCTTGATGAGCTTTTCAAGGAGATTATTGAGCGCACTCAGTATCTGAGCTTCATTAAGCTTGACCAGGAAAAGGGCGCTGAAAGGCTTGAAAACATCTCCGAGCTTATCACGAACCTTGTGACCTATGAAACGGAAAATGAAGAGCCGAGCCTTTCGGGTTTCCTTGAGGAGGTTGCGCTCATGACCGATATTGACAACTATAACGCCCAGACGGACGCCGTTGTTCTGATGACTCTCCATTCGGCAAAGGGACTTGAGTTTCCGGTTGTTTTCATCCCCGGAATGGAGGAGGGGATTTTTCCCGGCGTCCAAAGCATGTATTATCCGCAGGAGGTTGAGGAGGAGCGCAGACTTGCCTATGTTGGAATCACAAGAGCAAGGAAAAAGCTGTATCTTTCCCACGCGAACATGAGAATGCTTTTCGGTTCAACCTCACGCAATCTTCCGTCGCGCTTTCTTGTTGAAATTCCGGAAAATCTGGTTGAGCGCGTTGGCCGCAGGAATCCTCCTGCCGGGGAGCCGTTCGGCTCTTTCGGCGGCTTTGCGTCCGGTCATTCAGGTTCGTTTTCCGGTTCACACCGAAAGACTCAGGATCTTTCGGAAAGCTCGGCGTCATACGGCGGAAACGGTTTCCTTTCAAAAAACCGTGCGGCTGCGCCGAAAAAGAAAGCACCCGTTTCATCCGTCTCATATTCGGCCGGAGACACGGTTGTCAGCAAGGTTTTCGGAACCGGCGTTGTTCTTTCCGTTAAAAAAATGGCGAACGACAGTATGCTTGAAATTGCCTTTGAAAAATCCGGAACAAAAAAGCTTATGGCGAATTACGCAAAGCTTGAAAAAAAATAAAAAGGAGAAATTAAAAATGAAAACAGCAAAAAGAATTCTTGCCGCCGTCCTTTGCGCGGTGCTGCTCCTTTTGCTCATTCCAACCGCGCTTGCAGCGGAAAAAATCGACCCGATTATTGTTGTCAGCGGAATGGCCTCATTTCCGCTCTATGACGGTAAAAGCGGAGAACAGGTTTTTTCACCGTCCTCAAAGGCAATCATGAGCGTTGTCGGCGATTCGTTGCTGCCGATGACAGAGTCGCTTTTAACCGGTAACTGGAATTATTTTGCGGACAAGTGCTTCAAAAAGATATATGAAAGCCTTTTTGAAATTGTTTCCTGCGATGAAAAGGGCAACTCGCGCCACAACATCAAAGCGCCGTCCTTTCCGCTTTCGGTCAACAATTACAGCGAAATTCTTGAGAACGAAAACGATGAGGACGAGCAGGGCATTGCAAAGGCTCTCGCTGCAAGATTCGGCGGAGAAAACGTCTATTACTTCAACTATGACTGGCGCCTTGACCCGCTTGAAACCGCGGATAAGCTCAACGATTTCATAAAGAATGTTAAAAAGGAAAAGAACAGCGCAAAGGTCACCCTTGTTCCGTGCAGCATGGGCGGCGTTGTGACAAATTCATATCTTTATAAATACGAAAACGCGGATGTTTCAAAAATTGTTTATTGCCTTGTTGCCTCAAAGGGCATTGACCTTGTTGGCGAGCTGTTTTCAAAAAAGCCTGAAATAAACACTGATTCCCTGCTTGAGCGCCTTTTCAGCTTTGAGCGCGGTGAAATTTTTGCCCAGACCCTTGTTTCCCTTTTGCAGACCGGTGTTGAAATTACTCCGGCGCTTTCAAAGGTCATTGACAAGTTTGTTGCCTCATTTTTAAGCAAAACAAATGACAGGGCATACAGTGACATTCTTTCCGTTTCCTTTGCGTCAATGCCCGGAATGTGGTCATTCTGCCCCGATGAATACTATGAAACGGCAAAGAAGGAGATGTTTCCGAACGGCGCGGACAGCGACTTCCTGAGCCGCATTGACGAATATCACTATAATGTTCAGAACAAAGCCGAAACGCTCATGAAAAGCGCAAAGAAAAGCGGAACAACGGTTTATGTCACCGCGTCCTACGGCTATGTCGGTTTCCCCGTGACCGAAAATGTGTGGGAACAAAGCGACTGTCTGATTGAAACAAAGAACGAATCCTTTGGTGCAACCTGTGCGCTTTACGGCCAAAACCTCGGTGATGATTATAAGCCCGTTTCAACCGTCTGCAAGGACGAAAGCCACACACACCTCTCAGTAGACGGAATAATCGATGCCTCCTCCTGCCTCTTTCCGGAGCAGACGTGGTTCATCAAATATATGAAGCACGTTGGCTTCAGATTCAACACCGAGGCGAGTGAGCTGCTTTTATGGCTCGTAGGAAGTGAAAACGAAGTTTCCGTTGAAAGCAAAGACGGCTTTCCGCAGTTTTCGGAGTTTGATACCAACACCGGAAAGCTCTCCTCGCTCACCGGAAAGGAGATTAAACACAGCATTCTTGACGGACACTCAAACTTCCTTTCAAGAATTGCAGAGTTTTTCAAAAACATCCGTTCAATGATTTTAAAGCTTTATTATAAAATTAAAAAGTAATTGCATAAAAAGGAGAGAATAAGAATGAAAAAGACAGTTGCCTTTCTTCTTTGCGTTTTGCTTGTTTTTTCGTGCGCATCGACCGGTTTTGCGGCGCAGGAAAGCGAGCGCACACCCGTCATTGTTGTCAGCGGAATGGGTGCGTTTCCAACCGTTAACAATGAGACCGGTGAAAGCGTTTTTCCGCCCTCGGCTCAAACAATAATCAAAACCGTTCTCGGCGCCGCCGGCCCGCTTGCGGCATCGGTTGCTCTGAACAAATGGGATATACTCGGAAAATACGGCGCAAAGCCGCTCCATGACCTTTTTGAGGGGCTGAAGTGTGATGAAAACGGAAACCCGGTTTATAACACCTCGGCGAAAACCTTTCCCGGCTCAGCTGGCCAATACAATGAACTCAAGGGCGGCGAAAGCCTTGAGGTTTCCGTTCTGCGTGCGTGTGCCGATGAAATCGGCTGGAAGAATACATATTATTTCTACTATGACTGGCGCATGAGCGCACTTGATATTGCCGATGACCTTGAAAAAACCATTGACCGCGCAATGAACGAAACAAAAAGCAAAAAGATTTCTCTTTTTGCAATGAGCTTCGGCGGAACAATAACCTCGGCTTATCTTTATAAATACGGTTCAAACAAGCTCAAAAATGTTGTTTACGCCTCCAGCGCAATTTATGGCACAGACCTTGTTGGTGAACTCTTCTCCGGAAACCTTGAAATCAAGCTTGACTCAATCGTTAACTATCTTGAAGAATTTCTCATTGGCAGCGACTTCGCCTATAATTCCGTTGGTTTTTCCAGAGACATTATGCAGAAATATGGCAAAGGCGCAAAAAAAGCGATTGACGCATACTTCTTTTCAATGCTTGAAGCGCTGCGCGAGCCAATCTACGCCAAGGTCTTTATGGACACGTTTGTTCGCTTCCCCGGAGTTTGGGGACTGATGAATTCAAAGTGTTATGAAAAAGCAAAAAAGGCAATGGTTCCTTACGGCAATCTCAGCGAAAGCTTCATTAAAAAGACGGACGAATATATGTACAACGTCCAAATGAAAACGGATGAACTTATAAAAGCCGCGGAGAAAAACGGCGTGAATGTCTATATCATCGGCTCTTATAACTACGCCGGAATTCCGCTCACAAGCGGCGCAAAGAACCACTCGGACTGTCTCATTGATACTTATCTCATGAGCGGTTATGCATCTGTTGCGGACTACGGAAAAACACTGACCTCTCCCGTTAATTCTTCAAAAAAAGTTTGCACCGATAAAACGCACAGCCACATTTCAACCGATGGCGTTATTGACGCTTCAACCGGCATCCTTCCGGAAAGAACGTGGTTCATAAAGAATATGCGTCACGTTGAATACGGCTATAACCAGCAGGCGAGCAAGCTTGCGGCGTGGGTTGCAACAAGCGAAAACGGCGTTGATGTTCACTCTGATTCGCGTTATCCGCAGTTTGTTGACATGAGCCGCAAAACGGGAAACTTTACCTCGCTTACAGAGGGCGTTGAGATTCCGGCAAAAACAACGGAAAAAAGCTTTCTTGTTAAGATTGACGAGTGGTTCGGAAAAATGATTGCGCTTTTCAGAAGCTTCCTTTTCAAAGCAAGATAAGCACGGATAAAATATTTGAAAAAACACTTTACAGCACGGCTCATATTTAGTAAAATATCCGTATAGGTATTACGGATAGTTACCTGAAGCTTCCGCAGGAGGCGCAGCAAAGCTCTGCTTTGCGCTCCTGTGTTTTTGAAAGGACGGTCATTGAAAATGCAGAACGTATATAAAAGAATTCTCCTTAAGCTCAGCGGCGAGGTTCTTGCCGGCAAGGACGGAAAGGGCATTGATTTTGAAACGGTGAACAAAATTTGCAAAGCCGTTAAAGATTGCGCCGACCTCGGCGTTCAAATCGGCCTTGTTGTTGGCGGCGGAAACTTCTGGCGCGGCCGCAGCAGCGGTGAAATGGACAGAACAAGAGCCGACCATATGGGTATGCTTGCAACGGCGATGAATTCCCTTGCTCTTGCCGATACCCTTGAGCAGCTCGGCGTTCCCGTCAGGGTTCAAACCGCAATCACAATGCAGCAGGTTGCCGAACCTTATATCAGAAACAAGGCGGTTCGTCACCTTGAAAAGGGCAGAGTTGTAATCTTCGGCTGCGGAACGGGCAACCCGTTCTTTTCAACCGATACCGCGGCGGCTCTTCGTGCGGCGGAAATCAATGCGGAAATCATCTTCAAAGCAACGAATGTTGACGGCGTTTATGACAAAGACCCGAACAAGTTTTTCGATGCAGTTAAATATGACACGCTCACCCACAGTGAAATTCTTGAAAAGGGTCTTGCCGTAATGGACAGCACAGCCGCTTCCCTTTGCAGAGACAACGGAATTTCAATCCTTGTTTTCAATCTCAATGACCCTCAGAATATTGTCCGCGCCGTTAAGGGCGAAAAAATCGGAACGATTGTTTCTTAAAAAAACGCCAGGAATAAAAAGAAGGAAAAGCAATGGATTTAATTATCCTGATACCGTTCTTCATTTTCTTTGTTGTTGTCGGATGCCTTTCCCTTTTTAAACCGGAACTGTTTTGGAAAAGCACGGAAAAATGGAAGTCCGAGGGCGAAAACTTAAGACCGTCAAAAAAGTACATAACATTTTTGCGTGTTTGCGGCGGAATTTATCTTGCTTTTGCTGCGGCGGCGCTGGTTTTCGGAATCGGATATCTGATGACCAATATTCAACCGTAAAATTTAAATCTTAAATTTAAAACAATTCAAATTAATAAAAGGAGTTATTACTATGCAAGAAGTATTTGAAAAAGCAAAATCAAAAATGGGTAAAACCGTGAACGCTCTCAAGAGCGAATATGCCGGCATCCGCGCAGGCAGAGCAAATCCGCAGATTCTTGATAAGCTCACCGTTGATTATTACGGAACGCCGACTCCCGTTGGCCAGCTTGCTTCAATTTCCGTTTCCGAGGCGAGGGTTCTTGTTATTCAGCCGTGGGATAAGTCCGTTCTCAAGGGCATTGAAAAGGCCATTCTTGCTTCCGACATCGGTATTAACCCGCAGAACGATGGAACCGTTATCCGCCTGACCTTCCCGCCACTCACAGAGGACAGAAGACGCGACCTTGTTAAGGAGGTTCAAAAAATTGCGGAAAACTCAAAGGTTGCCGCGCGTTCAATCCGCCGCGACTGCATTGAAAAGCTCAAGGCAATGAAAAAGGATTCGGCCATCACCGAGGACGACCTCAAGGACGGCGAAAAGGAAATTCAGAAAATTACCGACAACTGCGTTAAGGATATTGAAGCCGTTGCCGATGCAAAAGAAAAAGAAATCATGGAAATCTGATTTTTTTATCACAGGGCTGTCGCCTTTGGCGCCAGCCCACTTTTTGAAGAATTCGGAAAATATATTTGCCGCATGGCAAAGCAAAAGTATTTTTTAAGAAGGAGCCGTAAAATGGAAAAAGAACATATCATTTTGCCCGAACACATTGCAATAATCATGGACGGCAACGGCCGCTGGGCAAAGAAAAGGGGACTTGAACGCACCGAGGGACACAAGGTCGGAGCGGAGGTCTTCAGAAAAATCTGTCAGTACGGCTCCGATATCGGCATAAAATATATGACCTTTTATGCCTTTTCAACCGAAAACTGGAAGCGCTCCGCCTTTGAGGTCGGAAAGATTATGGATCTTTTCAGGAAGTATCTTGAAGAGATGGAAGAGCGCGAGAGCGAAAACGAGGAAGCCGGATATAACATCCATTTCATCGGCTCGCGCGAGGGTATGCCCGAGGATATTGCAGAGCTTATGGACGTTGTTGAGGCGCGCTCAAGCGACAAAAACAAAATCCACATCAACATTGCCGTCAATTACGGCGGCCGAGACGAGATTGTTCACGCGGTGAAGCGCCTTTCAAAAGAAATTGAAAGCGGCGTTCTTTCGTCTGATGACATTACGGAGAAGGCAATCTCCGATAACCTTTACACCGCCGGTCAGCCCGACCCGGATCTTGTTATCCGTCCGAGCGGAGAGGAACGGCTTTCAAACTTCCTCATCTGGCAGCTTGCTTATGCGGAGTTTTACTCAAGTGATGTTCTTTGGCCGGACTTCACTCCCTCAGACCTTGACAAAGCCATTGAGGAATATTCAAAGCGCAACCGCCGCTTCGGCGGAGTATGAAAGAGAATGAAAGGACAGATTTTTTCTGTTTGGTATAAATAAATGAAAAAAATTAAATTCAAGGGTGAAAGAACCCGTTCAACGCTGATAATTTCAGCCGGACTGATTCTTTTCCTGCTTGCAATCTTCTTTGATTTCAGGCCTGGATATACGCTCATGGTTGCCGCGGTTTCACCGATGGCAACATTTGAACTTCTTCGCGCATGCGGCGCAAAAAGCAAACTGCTCTTTACTCTTTCCTGCGTTGTGAGCGCGTTTTCCGCGTTTTATGTCAGCTATGAAATTCCGATTAAGCCCGTTGGCGTTTTTGTCAGCTTTTATGCGCTTTTGCTTCTTTTTCTTGCGGTCATTTTTAACAAGGAAATCAAGTATGTTGACTCGGTTGCGGCGCTGTTTTCCTCCGTTGCAATTCCGTATTCGTTCACCTGCTTTATCCGTCTCAACGATATTGCAAAGCTGAGCCCGGAAAAGCTGTCTCACCATGAGGGAGTTTTCCTTGTTATGCTTGCTTTTTCCTGCTCATGGGTAACGGATGTTTTTGCGTTCCTTGTCGGCCGGAAAATCGGAAAGCACAAGATGACACCGCACATCAGCCCGAAAAAGTCTTTTGAGGGCGCCGTCTTCGGAACGCTTATCACGGCGGCCGTCAATGTTCTTTTGCTGTTCCTTTTTTCTTTTGGAACGGGAAAACTCGGCTATCACGCCTTCTTCGGTGAAAGCGCTATGAAATATCTTTACATAATCCCGATTTCCTGCGTTCTTTCCGTTGTCAGCATGTTCGGCGACCTTGCGGCGTCCGTGCTCAAGCGCAATGTTGGAATTAAGGATTACAGCAATCTTCTTCCCGGTCACGGCGGAATTATGGATCGCTTTGACAGCACACTTTTTGTTCTTCCCGTGCTTTACGGAATTTACGTTTTGATATACGCTTAACAGGTGAAATAAAATGACTGAAAAACTTTCAATATTAGGCTCAACCGGCTCAATCGGGAAACAGGCGCTTGACGTTTGCGAAAGGGCCGGGATTGCCGTAACCGCCTTGACGGCGAACGGCAGCGCGGCTCTCCTTGAAGCGCAGGCAAGAAAATTTAAGCCGAAAAAGGTTGCTCTTGCCGATGAAAATGCGGCCAAGGAGCTTAAAATCCGCCTCGCCGATACCGATATTAAGGTTCTCGGCGGACAAAGCGGCGTTTGTGAATGCGCGGCCGAGGAAACGGCAGACACTGTTCTCAACGGCATTGTTGGAATGGCCGGCCTTGAGCCGACGCTTGCGGCGCTGAACGCGAAAAAAAAGCTTGCCCTTGCAAACAAGGAAACTCTTGTTGTCGGCGGAAGGCTTGTTACGCGCACCGCAAAGGAGAACAACATTAAAATTCTTCCCGTTGACAGCGAGCACAGCGCAATTTTTCAGTGCCTCCAGGGAATGAATAAAAAGAAAGAGCTCAAATCAATAATATTAACGGCGTCCGGCGGACCTTTCTTTGGAAAAACAAGGGCGGAGCTTGAAAACGTCACCGTTGCAGAGGCTCTTCATCACCCGAACTGGAGCATGGGCGCAAAAATTACCGTTGACAGCGCAACAATGATGAACAAGGGACTTGAACTGATTGAGGCGGTTTGGCTTTTTGATGTTTTGCCGTCCGAAATTCAAATTGTTGTTCACCGTGAAAGTATTGTCCATTCGCTTATTGAATATGTTGACAACTCCGTGATAGCCCAGCTCGGCGTGCCTGATATGAGAATACCGATTCAGTACGCTCTGACATATCCGGCAAGGATTCCCTCTCCAGTGAAGCGTTTGACGCTGAGCGATTACGGAACGCTCACCTTTTCAAAGCCGGATTATGAAACCTTCCGCTGCATAAACCTCTGCCGCTCAGCAATCGAAAAGGGTGGCCTTTATCCTGCGATTGCAAACGGCGCGAACGAAAAAGCCAATGAACTTTTCCGGAATGGGAAAATAGGCTTTTTGAAAATTGCAGAGCTTGTTGAAGCCGCGGTTTCAAACGGTGTTTCAAAAGATAATTATACGCTTTCCGATGTCCTTGAGGTGGATGCGTCCGCAAGAGATTTTGTTGAAAGCAAAGTCAGGTGATAGAATGAAATTGAATCTTCTTGTAACTTTTTCCGCAGTCTGGAGCAAAGCGTGGCCGATTCTTGTTGCCATCCTCTTTTTCGGCCTGATAATTTTTATCCATGAGTTCGGCCATTTCATTTTTGCAAAGCTTTTTAAGGTCAAGGTCAACGAGTTTGCACTCGGAATGGGACCGACAATTTTCAAAAAGCAGGGGAAAGAGACAAAATATGCCCTGCGTCTTTTCCCGATAGGCGGCTTTGTCAGCATGGAGGGCGAGGATGAGGACAGCGAGGACGAGGGTGCGTTCTGCAACAAAAAGCTCTGGCAGAAAATGATTATCGTTGCCGCCGGAGCGGTGAACAACATCATTCTCGGCGTTTTGATTTGTATTCTCATTGTTGCCGGAGTCGGCTCAAGCCAAAAAGACCCGCTTGTTGGAACAAACACGATTTCTCAATTCTATGAGAACGCGGTCAGCAACGGCGAAAACGGACTTAAGGCCGGAGATAAAATTCTGAAAATCGACTCCAAGCGTGTTTTCTCCGATTATGACATAACATTCCTTATGCAGCGCAACAATACCGGGAAATATTCCTTTCTTGTTGAGCGCGACGGAAAAAAGGTTGAGCTTCCTGAGGTCAACTTCGCCGTCCGCACCGGAGGAAACTTTTCATACGATGAAAACTGCGTCATCTCCTCCGTCAGCGCAAAGCTCAAAAAAGCCGGACTCAAAGACGGCGATAAAATTCTTTCCGTTAACGGCGTTAAGGTTGAAACAAGCAAGGCGCTCATGGAAGAAATCGGAAAGGATAAGGATTACACAATAGACTTCACCGTTTTGCGCGGCGATGAAGAAAAAAACTTTGAAAAGGTCAAAATGCAAACATTGACCGTTTTTGATTTTTCAATCCGCGGAGAAAAGCCGAATTTCTTCAATGTTATCGGCGGTGCGTTCGGATATACCATAACAATGTCAAGAATGGTCTATCTCAGCCTTTTTGACATCATTCGCGGAAAGTACGGCTTTAACGACCTTGCCGGCCCGATAGGAACGGTTTCCGTTATTGCCGATGTTACCGAGCAAAGCGTTCAAAGCGCAGACTTCGGCGCAATGCTGATGATGATGGCGCTCATTACAATAAATATTGGCGTTTTCAATCTTCTTCCGGTACCGGCGCTGGACGGCGGACGGCTGTTCTTCATGTTTGTTGAGCTCATCACAAGGAAAAAGATTCCGCCGAAATATGAAAACTGGATCCACGCCGCAGGACTCGTTCTTCTTCTTATTTTCATGGCGGTCATTTCCGCAAGTGATATCTGGAAATGGGTCTCCGGAGTCGGGTTTATGTGATGCTGAATTTTGGAATACAGACGGTGCTTTATGATTAAGAGAAGAGAAAGTAAAAAAGTTAAAGTCGGAAACATTTTTATCGGAGGAGACAGTCCGGTCACGGTTCAGTCAATGCTCAACGCCGAGGCGCATGACATTGAAAAAAACATTGCTCAGGCGAAAGCGCTTGAAACTGCCGGGTGTGAAATTATCCGCGCCGCAGTGCCGGATATGGACGCCGTTAAGACCATTGCTGCACTCAAGGAGAACATTGCCGTTCCCGTTGTTGCGGACATTCACTTCAATTATAGAATTGCGCTCGAATGTGTTGCGGCCGGTGTTGACAAAGTCAGAATCAATCCGGGCAACATTGGAGATGACGCAAACGTCAAAGCTGTTGCGAAAGCCTGCCGGGCAAAAAATGTTCCAATTCGTATCGGCGTAAACTCCGGTTCGGTTGAAAAGCATATCCTTTCAAAATACGGCGCTCCGACCGCGCAGGCCATGGCGGAGAGCGCAATGTATCACGTCAGTCTCCTTCAGAAATTTGACTTTGATGATATTGTGATTTCAATCAAATCCTCAAATGTTCAAACAATGATTGAAGCGTATAAAGAGGTTGCCGCAATGTGTCCTTATCCGCTCCATCTCGGCGTGACCGAAGCCGGAACAAAAAGGATGGGAATGCTCAAGTCCACCGTTGGAATCGGCTCGCTTTTGACTGCCGGAATCGGAGACACCATACGCGTTTCTCTCACTGCTGACCCGGTTGAGGAGGTCTATGCCGGACTTGATATTCTCAAAGCGGCCGGAATCAGAAACGATACGCCGACCCTGGTTTCCTGCCCGACCTGCGGACGGACAAAAATCGACCTCATCTCACTTGCCGAAGAAGTTGAAGAAAAGCTCAGGGGAATTAAAAAGCCCATTAAGGTCGCAGTAATGGGCTGCGTTGTTAACGGCCCGGGTGAGGCGAGGGAAGCCGATGTCGGAATAGCGGGCGGAGACGGCTGCGGAATCATTTTCCGCCACGGTGAAATTCTCAGAAAAGTTCAAGAAACCGAGTTGGTTTCCGAGCTTATGAAGGAAATAGATAATCTGTGAGATAAGGGAAATATACATAAAATGGAAAACAACGGTTTTTTTTCGGTTTTCGGTGCATTTCCGGAAAACGAACAGGCTTCCGCTGCCTTTGCGGATTGCAGAATTGATAACATTAAAATACACTTTGAGAGCAGGAAAATGGAGCTTGAGCTTTCGTTTTCCGCTCTTGTCTTGCAGCGTGAAATTGAGTATGCCGAGGAGCTTTTAAAAGAAAGGCTTGACCTTTCTGAAATTGAAATTTTTCCGAGGATGCCGTCTGAGCTTTTCTCCGAAGGATATTTTTCTTCCCTTGTCAAAAAGGTCAACTCGTCCGTTGCGGCGAGCAACGGCTTTTTTGTTGGCGCAACCGCTTCCTTTGACGGAACAACCCTTTCGGTTCACCTCACCCACGGCGGAAAAAACATTCTTGAAGGCTGCGGCTGCAAGGACTTTATGGAAAGGCTCATTCTTGACCGCTTTTCAAGAAGAGTGAATGTTGAGTTTTTCGGTGAGGAGCTTTCCGTTGAGGACGAGGCATACACCGAAATGATCAAAGCCGCCGAGGATAACAACCTGCGCGCAAAGGGGATTGACCCCGAAGAAGTCCGCGCTGCGGCGGCAAAGCCGAAAGAGCACAAGGTTATTGAGGGCATTCCGCTCTATTTTGAAACCGCACACCCCGTTCTCGGAAGCCGGATAACAAAAAAGCCGCGTCCGCTTTCGGAAATCAGCATTGAGGACGGCTCCTGCGTTGTTTGGGGCGATGTTTTCGGCCTTGAGGTCAGAGAAACAAGGGATGGAAGGAGCAATATTGTTACCTTCAACATCACCGACCGTACATACGCCTATTCCTGCAAGATTTTTGAAAAGAAGGAATACTGCGCCCATATTCTCGAAAAGGTTGCAGACGGGGTGACGCTTCTTGTCCGCGGAGACCTCACCTATGACAAGTATTCGGGCGAAACCGTCATAAGCCCGAAAGCAATTTCAACAATTCAAAAGATTCCGCCGATTGATGATGCCGAGGAAAAGCGCGTTGAGCTTCATCTTCACACAAAGATGTCAATGATGGACGGCCTCACGGATGCAAAGCTCCTTGTTAAGCGCGCAATAGCGTGGGGACATAAGGCGATTGCAATCACCGACCACGGCGTTGTTCAGGCGTTTCCGGAGGCGATTGCCGCCGCCGGAGGAAAAATCAAGGTCATCCTCGGAATGGAGGGTTACTTTGTCAACGATGATGAGCAGAGCTTTGAAAACTGGAAAAAGGAGAAAAAGGCAAAATATTTTCACCAGATAATCCTGGCCAAAAACAGCACGGGACTCAAAAACTTATATAAGCTCATCTCTCTTTCAAACGTAAAATATTTTCACAGAAAGCCGATAATCCCGAAAAGCGAGCTTATGAAGTATCGCGAGGGACTGATTGTCGGAAGTGCGTGCGAGGCCGGCGAGCTTTACCGCGCAATAGCAACGGGCAAAAGCGATGAAACAATTTTGAAAATCGCCTCGTTTTATGACTATCTTGAAATTCAGCCATGCGGAAACAACAGATATATGATTGACAGTGAGCGCTTTCCGCTCGTCAACAGCATTGAGGACATTCAGAACATGAACCGGAAGGTTGTTCATGTTGCGGACAAGCTTGGAAAAATGACCGTTGCAACCTGCGATGTCCATTTTATTGACCCCGAGGACAGCGTTTTCAGGGCAATTCTCATGGCCGGACAGGGCTTTCAGGACGCGGACAAGCAGGCTCCGCTTTTCTTCCGGAACACCAAGGATATGCTTGCCGAATTCGACTATCTCGGTGAGGAGACGGCAAGGGAGGTCGTCATTGAAAACCCCGGAAAAATTGCCGATATGATTGAAGAACTGACCCCGATTCCGAGCGGCAACTATCCGCCGTCTCTTGAAGGTGCAGACGATGAGCTCAAACGGCTCTGCTGGGAAAAAACAAAGCGCCTTTACGGCGATCCGGTTCCGGAATATGTTGCTTCAAGGCTCACAAGAGAGCTTGATTCAATCATCAAACACGGTTTCGGCGTTCTTTATATGATTGCGCAAAAGCTTGTTAAAAACTCCGAGGATCACGGCTACCATGTCGGCTCGCGTGGTTCGGTCGGTTCGTCATATGTTGCAAATGCCTCCGGAATTTCAGAGGTCAACCCTCTTGCTCCGCATTACCGCTGCCCAAAATGCAAACACTCCGAATTCTTCCTCAAGGGTGAAGTCGGTTCGGGCTATGACCTTCCGAAAAAGGACTGTCCGGAATGCGGAACGCCAATGGAGCGCGACGGCCATGACATTCCCTTTGAAACCTTCCTCGGCTTCAAGGGTGACAAAAGCCCGGATATCGACCTCAACTTTTCCGGTGACTATCAGTCGAGGGCGCATAAATACACCGAGGAGCTTTTTGGTTCATCACACGTTTTCAAGGCGGGAACGATTGCAACCGTTGCGGACAAGACCGCGTTCGGCTTTGTCAAAAAGTACCTTGACGAAAGGGGAAGAAAGGTTTCCCGTGCGGAGGAGTCCAGGCTCACAATCGGCTGCACCGGTGTCAAAAGAACAACCGGCCAGCACCCCGGAGGAATGGTTGTTGTTCCGAATGCCTTTGAGGCGGAGGACTTCACACCGGTTCAGTATCCGTCCGATGACGCAACAAAGGGTCAGACCACAACACACTTTGACTTCCATGCGCTTCACGATACCATTCTGAAGCTTGATAACCTCGGCCACGATGTTCCGACACTTTATAAACACCTTGAAGATTTGACGGGCATTCCCGTTATGGAGACGGACATCTGCGACCCGAAAATTTATGAAATGCTGACGAGCACAAAGCCGCTCGGCGTTACACCGGAGGACATTGACTGCCCAACGGGTACGCTCACAATTCCGGAAATGGGAACGCCGTTCGTCATCCAGATGCTCCTTGACGCTCAACCGAAGAACTTTTCAGACCTTTTGCAAATTTCCGGCCTTTCCCACGGAACGGACGTTTGGCTCGGCAATGCACAGGATCTCATTAAGGACGGAACCTGCACAATTTCTGAGGTTATCGGAACGCGAGACAGCATTATGGTCTATCTTATGCACAAAGGTCTTGAACCGAGCCATGCGTTTAAAATCATGGAAACGGTGCGAAAGGGACTCATTGCCAAGGGAAAAGTCTCCGCGGAAGTTTGGAAAGGCATGGAGCAGGATATGCGCGAACACAATGTTCCTGAATGGTATATCAAATCCTGCTATAAAATCAAGTATATGTTCCCGAAAGCGCACGCTGCGGCATATGTCAGCGCAGCACTGCGCCTCGGCTGGTACAAAATTTATCATCCGCTGGAATATTACGCCGCATTCATGACCGTCCGCGGCGGAGACATTGACGCGGCAGCCGTTATTGAGGGCAGAGCCGCGGTCAAAAAGCGTATGGCGGAAATTAAGGCCGCCGGAAAGGACGCCGCGCCGAAAGAGCAGAATATGTTCCCCGGTTTGCAGGCGGTTAATGAGATGATGGCGCGCGGAATTGAGTTTTTGCCCGTTGATATCTATAAATCCGACGCAAAGGTCTATCAAATTGAGGACGGAAAAATCAGAATGCCGTTCAGCGCGCTCAGCGGCGTTGGCGAAAGCGCCGCAGTCGGCCTTGAAAAGGCGAGGGAAGGAGTTGACCGCTTTGTTTCGGTTGATGACTTTGCCGCAAGAGCCGGTGCCTCAAGCGCGGTCATTGAAGCGCTGAGACAGGTCGGCGCACTCAAGGGTATTCCGGAAACAAGGCAGATAAGCCTTTTTGAGTTTTAACAGGGGTGAGAAAAACGGAATTTGAACTTCATGAGGGCGAGCGCCTTGACCCGCTTGGCGGCGGACTGAAAATTATTGTTTCAAAGGAGCATATCTTTGGAACGGATGCGGTTTTGCTCGCTTTTTTTTCAGAGATCAGAAAAAACGATACTGCCTGTGACCTTGGAACGGGCTGCGGAATTATTCCGCTCCTTTGGTGCAAAAAGGAGACGGGAAAGCTCTTTGCTGTTGAAATTCAAAAAAGGGCGTGTTTTCAGCTTGAACGCTCGCTTGCTTTCAATAATCTTTCAGAAAGAGTCGGCGTTGTTAACCATGACCTGCGTGAGCTTAAAGGAGTTCTTCCGTTCGGCGCGTTTGACCTTGTGACGATGAATCCGCCGTATAAAAAAGTCGGCGCCGGAATTGAGAGCGCGAGCGAAAGTGACAAAATTGCAAGGCATGAAACAATGTGCGGCATTGATGATTGCTGTGCCGCGGCGGCAAAGCTCCTGCGCTTTGGCGGAAGGCTCTGCCTTTGCCACAGGCCGGAGCGCCTTTGCGATGTCATGGTGAGCATGAGGCAGCACAACCTTGAGCCGAAAAGGCTCAGGTTTGTTTCAAAAAATGCGGACGGCGCCCCGTGGCTGTTTCTTATTGAGGGAAAGCTCGGCGCCCGCAGCTTTATTAATATTGAAAAAAGCTTATATATTGAAACCCCGGACGGAAAGCCGTCTGAGGAGCTTTTAAAAATCATGGGTGATTACACGGAGGGAAAAAGATGAGCGGAACGCTTTTTGTTGTCGGAACACCGATAGGAAATTTGGGCGATTTTTCGCCGCGTGCGGTTGAAACGCTCAGTGATTGCGACTTCATTGCGGCGGAGGATACCAGAGTTACGCTCAAACTGCTCAACCACTTTGAAATCAAAAAACCAATGATAAGCTATTTTGAACATAACCGCCGCGAAAAGGGAGAAATTATTGCCCAAAGAATTCTTGCCGGTGAAAACTGCGCTCTTGTGACGGACGCCGGAATGCCGGCTGTTTCAGATCCCGGTGAGGATCTTGTTGCCCTCTGCGCAGAAAAGGGGATAGATGTGAAAGTCATTCCGGGACCGTCTGCCTTTGTTGCGGCTGCGGCGCTTTCCGGGCTTCCGGTTGGCCGCTTCACTTTTGAGGGCTTTTTGAGCATGAACAAGCAAAGCCGCCGCGAACACCTTCTTTCCGTTAAGCACGAAAAGCGGACGATGATTTTTTATGAGGCACCCCACAAGCTTTCCGCAACACTTAAAGACCTTTTTGACTGCCTTGGCGACCGGAGGCTTGCAATAGTTCGCGAAATTACAAAAATTCATGAGGAGGCAATCCGCACAACGCTGAAAGAAGCCGCCGAAAAATACGCCGAAACGCCGCTTAAAGGCGAGATTGTTCTTGTTATTGAGGGCGAAAAGGAGGAAAAGGCCGAGGTCACGCTTGAGGACGCCGTCACTCTTGCAAAGCAATACATTGAAGAGGGGCTCAGCTCCTCCTTTGCCGCAAAAAAAGCCGCAAAGGAAACCGGTCTCAAAAAGGGCGATATTTATAATCTCATCAAGGAGGACTGAGAATGGCTGAGTGGTTTTGTCAATATTGGCGATACGTTTTGGGCTTTATCGGCGCGTGTGTTGTTTTGTTTTTTGCTTTGCGCGCCGCAGTGAAAGCGAGCGCAGAGCACAGAAAAAGCTATAAGGCTGAGGAGGAATATATAACACGGCTGAAAGCCCTGAAAGAAAAATATGTTCCGCTGACAAAAGATGCGGTTGACTCGGCGCCCGAGGATGAACTGCTTGAGGGGACAGCGCTTGGAATTCAGCTTTTCCTTCAAAAGCAGGAGGACATGGAAAAAGCTTTTTTGACCCTTCCCGATGAAAAGAAATTGATTTATACCTTGGACGTTTTTGTCTCGGACAAAACCGTTTCCGCGTTTTTCCGGAATAATTCGCAGATTCTCAAAAGCCGCCTTGTTCCGGCGCTATTTCTCGTTGGTCTTGAAGAGCAGGCTCGGTGCATTGCTCCCGTTTCAAAAATGTTTGACGATAATGACGAGGAAACTTCTCTTGACAATGACGCCGTTGAACGGCTTGACGGGGAGCTTGAAAACAAAGGACTTTTAAGTTTTATTAAGCTTTCGGCCGCAAAATATATTAAAGATAATGAAAAATTGTTTATTGAACCGTGATATTGCTTTGAAGAAAATTTGTCATTTTCGATTGACTTTTTTCTTTTATAAGTGTATAATGCTGTTTGTTGTCCGTATTAACAGATTGGAGGCTATCATATGCGCAAAATACTGCCGTTTATCATGGCTTTTGCGATTGTTGTCTGTCTTGCCGCCTGCAAGGATAAAAATGAACCGGCGAGTCTGAACACAATTTCAACAAGCTCTCCGGCCGGTTCCCTTTCTCAGCCGTCGCAGGATTCTGCCGTCAGCGTCAGCAGTCCGGCGGGAGAAAATTCTCCGGAGACCTATGTTCTCACAACCGCTGCGGATATGACTATGCCGACCGTTATGACAACGGCGTTCAATGTTGCAAACGAGAGCGTTTCAAATGATCCGTTCACAACCCAGAAGGTTACAACGGACATCAGCTTTTCCGCCGCAACAATAACCGCCCCGGTTGTCAACACAACCGCGCTCCCCTCCGTTCCGACCGTTGCCACATCAAAAGACGACAAAACAACAGGCAAAGAGAACGGAAAAACAACAACCAAAAAGAAGCCGGAATCAACAACCTCCGCTGCGGCGAAGGCTGTCAGCATATACAGCGCCGGAGTCGGCGTTGACGGCAGCGGAAAACGCATTGTCTATTCCATTGATCCATCCTGCGGAAACTTTAAGTCCAACTCAACTGTAATTTCCGTTACCGTTGATAACGAGGAGTATGACAACATTCCCTGCAAAATCAGCGCAAGCAATCTTGACGCCAGCGGCTGCCAGCAGGTGTTCATTGACCTGAGCGGAATTGAGGATCTTGCCGAAGGCTCAACGGTCAGCTTTAGCGTTCCGGCGGCTTTTCTCAACGCAAAGGACGGAAAAACATACGGAAAATCGTTCGGCAACACGATTGTTGTTTAATTCAAAAGCATAATAACGTGTGGTTAAGCCGCCTCGACCGAGGCGGCCTTTTTGCTGCAAAAACAGCGGATGAAAAAGAAGGTCTTTGTTTTTCAAAACAAAAAGTTCTGACTTTTTTATTAAATAATTTGTTTTTATATTGATTTAAATTCCAAGATTTACTATAATAAAGAATACTATGGGTTGGTTTGTGAAATATACTGATTAAAGCTTCGGAGGTTTTGTTTTTATGCCAAAAAGCTCAAACGATAATGAACAAAGGTCTGTGCGTACCCGTGCCGTTCAGCCGCAAAGGAAAAAAAGGCGCAAAAAGAAAAAGCACCCCGTGCTCTTTTCAATCTTTCTTGCGCTTTTCTGCCTTTTTGTTTCCGGAATGCTCACCGTTCTCATCGTTGGAACATCGGTGCTTTCCTATGTCAATACTGTTGTTAACGGAAAGGTCATAGTCAATCTTGACAACTATAAAAGCTCTCAGAGCATGACCTCGATAATGTATTACTATAACGAAAAGAACAAACCCGTTGAAGCAACGCGCCTTCATGGAGAGGAAAACCGGATCTGGGTCAATTATGACAAAATTCCGAAAAACCTTCTCAATGCTTTTGTCTGCCTTGAGGACAAGCGCTTCTATGAGCACAGCGGCGTTGACTGGATACGAACAATCGGCGTTCTTGTCAGACCCTCACTCAACGGACAGGGCGGCTCAACAATCACTCAGCAGCTCATTAAAAACCTTACGGATCAGAAGGATGTCACTTATATCCGAAAGTTCAATGAAATTCTGCGTGCGCTCAATCTTGAAAAGTATTACTCCAAAAAGGATATTCTTGAGGCGTACCTCAACACCGTATATCTCGGCGCGGGCTGCTATGGCGTTAAGACCGCTGCGGAAACCTATTTCGGAAAATCCGTCAGCAAGCTCAATGTTGCCGAGTGTGCAATGATTGCCGGTATCACGCAGGCTCCGTATTCCTATAACCCCTATGTAAACTATGACGCCGCCGTCACAAGGCAAAGGGACTGCCTTTATTATATGCACCAGCAAGGCAAGCTTACCGACGCTCAGTATCAAAAAGCGCTCAAGACCAAAATCAAACTCGCCGGAGTGAAGGAATCAAACAACAGCTCCTCTTCAAATGAGCATATCTACTCATGGTATGAGGAATATGTTATTGATCAGGTTATTGCCGACCTGCAGAGCAAATACGGCTATGAATATAACGAGGCGTGGCGCATGGTTTATTACGGCGGACTGAAGATTTATTCCGCCGTTGACAAGAGCGTTCAGTCTGAGCTTGAAGATATCTATAAAAACAAGACCGGCTTCCCATTCGCTTCAAAGGATTCATATGGGCGGTATCCGCAGTCCGCAATGACAATTATGGACTATAAAGGCCGCATTGTTGCCCTTGTTGGCGGAACGGGAAAAAAGACCACCAACCGCTCTTATAACCGCGCAACGGACAAACGCGCAAAGCGTCAGCCCGGTTCTTCAATCAAGCCGCTCGGCGTTTACGCTCCGGCGATGGATCTCGGCCTCATTTCTCCAACGTCAATGATTCTTGAAAAAGCAATCACTCTTAACGGTGAACCGTGGCCGAGGAACTTCAACGGTGACCACGGTTCCGGAAGCTATATCACCGTTCAGGAGGCGCTTGTCCGCTCCCTTAACACAGTTCCGGTAAGAATACTCAGCGAGATGCTTGGTGTCAAGTCCGCTTTTGAATATGCAAACGAGCATTTCCATCTCAACCTTTCAAGCAGTGATATGGATCTTTCTCCGCTCGCCGTTGGCGGAACAAACACCGGCGTAACAACGCTTGAAATGGCCGCCGCCTTTGCAACATTCGGAAACGGCGGAAAATATTATAAGCCCTACAGCTACTATAAGGTTCTTGACCGCAACGGAAAAACGCTGCTTGACAACACAAAGAACGAGCCGGAAAGGGCAATCAAAACCGCAACGGCCAACTCCATGCTTTCAATGCTCACAAAGGCCGTCACTCAGTCCAACGGTACCGGCTACGGCTCATACATTTCCGGTTTCCAGACCTTTGCAAAAACCGGAACAACGTCTGAAAACTGCGATAAGTGGTATTGCGGCGGAACTCCATACTATGTAACGGCCGTCTGGTACGGTTATGATTACCGCGCCGATTTGCACACGGGCTCGAGCAATCCCGCAAAAACCATTTTCCGCGAGGTGTTCAGCACGATTCACAAAGGACTTGAAAGCAAGACCTTTGCAGACGTCATTGAAGAAACCGGCGGAGAAAAGGGAGATGCAAACATCTTTGTTTCCACCGACCCTGTTGTGACCTCAGAGCTTGACACAACCGAGGATGAATCAACAACGGAAAGCACAACAAGGAACCGCACAACCGAACCGAAAACAACAAAGCCAAGGAGTACAACCGAACCGACCACGGCACCGACCACGGTACCGCCGACAACGATGAATCCGCCTTCAACAAAGCCTTCAACAACCGAACCGACCACAGCTCCGACAACAACCGAACCGCCGACTTCAAAGCCGGAGCCTTCCTCATCCTCGGCTGAAGAAGGCGGCGAATAAGGGGAAAAGAAGATGGTGATTCTTTCTGTTGATTACGGAGATGCAAGAACGGGACTTGCCGTTTGTGACAGACTTGAGATGCTTGCCTCACCCGTTGGCGTGATTTTTGAAAAATATGAGCCGAAAGTTCTTGAACAGGTTAAGCTTGCCGCGGAAAAGACAGGGACACAGCACATTGTTGTCGGACTTCCGCGCAACATGGACGGCTCATTCGGCGAACGCGCCGAAAAATGTGCGGCCTTTGCCGCAAAGCTGCAGGAGCTTACCGGAATTAAAACCGAAACATGGGACGAACGGCTGACAACGGTCAGCGCCCACCGTGCGCTCAATGAGGTCAATGTCCGCGGAAAAAAGCGAAAGAACATTGTTGACGCCGTTTCCGCCGTCATGATTCTTGAGGATTTTCTCAAGTCAAGAAGCTGAAAAACGAACAAGGGGCTGTCGCAAAATGCGACAGCCCCCTTTCTCTGCGTTCGGCTTTCTGACCGTTTTCGGGTGCTTTGGAGCTCAGGCTTTTGAACAGTAAATAATTAAGTGCCGTGAAACTTGCTTTTTTCCTGCCAATGTGATATAATACCGTATAATTACCTGCGGCAAATCAGTCGGCTGCGCCCGTGAAGAACCAAACAAAGCCTGCAGCGGGCAATTTTGGGCTTTTTGCCGTCCCGGAGAGACTTCGGAGATTATATGAAAAAACAGGAGTTGAAGATGATTGGCTAAGTACATTTGCAAGCGCGTGGCTATGGGAATACTCAGCATATTCATTGTTGCCTCGCTCACATTCCTTTTGATGAACCTTGTTCCCGGCGGGCCGTTCGTTGCCGAAAAATCAATGAGTGCGGCGGCGCAGGAAGCCCTTAACGAAAAATACGGGCTGAACAAACCGCTTTATGAGCGATATCTTACCTATATGTCAGACCTGCTTCACGGCGATATGGGTCCGAGCCTCAGACAAAGAGGTCGACAGGTGTCCGACATCATTTTTTCAAAGTTTCCCGTTTCGGCCAAGCTTGCCGGAATTGCCGTCACGGTTGCGCTGCTTCTCGGAATTCCGATGGGGTGCCTTTCGGCGTACAGCAGGGGAAAGTTTTTGGACAATTTCATCATTGTGCTTGCAACGTGCGGAATTGCCATCCCGAGCTTTATCAGCAGTGTAATTTTGCTTTATACCTTCGGAAGCAAGCTGAATTTGCTGCCGACCATAGGACTGAACACCATGTCCTCATATATAATGCCCGTTACGGCTCTTGCAATTTACCCGACCGCATATATAACGCGCCTCATGCGTTCAAGCCTTCTTGATGTTATGGGTCAGGATTATATCCGCACGGCGAAGGCGAAGGGACTTTCAAACTTCAAGGTTCTTTTCAAGCACGCGCTGCGCAACGCAATTTTGCCCGTTGTCACTTATGTTGGCCCGATGCTTGCAAGCCTTATGACCGGTTCGTTCATCGTTGAAAAAATCTTCACCATTCCCGGTCTCGGCCGCGACTTTGTTTCGGCCATCAACCAGCACGACTATACCCTCATTATGGGAACAACAATAGTCCTTGCAACACTTATTATTACCGCGAACGTGATTGTTGATATTCTTTATAAAATCATTGATCCGCGCATTAAACTCAAATAAAGGAGCGGAAGGAAAGAAAAATGAAAAAAATACCGAGTCTTCATCTTAATCCCGATGACTTTCTTTCCGCAACGGCTGACGAAAAGGAAAGTCTCGTCATAATGCGCAAAAGCACAAACTTCTGGGCTGACGGTCTGCGCAGACTGCGCAAGAACAAGATTGCAATGGTGAGCCTTGCGTTCATTCTTGTTATTGTTGTTTTTGCATACATTCTTCCGCAGTTCTGGCCGTACAGCTATGAGCAGCAGATTCAGGGAAGCGAAAACCTTGCTCCCTTTGAATACGGCATTACCGAGCAGGAACTCATTGACAAGGGGGAGAGCGTTTTTCCCCATATCTGCGGAACCGATAAGCTCGGCCGCGATTTCGCCGTCCGTCTGATGATGGGAACAAGAATCAGCCTCACGGTCGGTCTCATTTGCGCGGCGCTTGTTCTTCTTGTCGGCGCAACCTACGGCGCGGTTGCCGGTTTTGTTGGCGGCTGGGTCGATAACATCATGATGCGTATCACCGATATCCTTTATACGATTCCGGACATTCTTTTGATAATCATTCTTTCCCTTGCGCTCAAGCCTAAGCTTGAGTCGGTTTCCGAGCTTGCCGGTTTTGAATGGATGCAGCGGGTCGGACCGAATCTGATTTCAATTTTCCTTGTTTTTGTTTTGCTTTACTGGGTCAGCATGGCGCGTATCACACGCTCTCAGGTTCTTGTTCTCAAGGAATCGGAGTATGTTACCGCGGCGCGCGCCCTCGGTGCAAACGGCTCAAGAATCATCAGAAAGCATCTTTTAACAAACTGCATCGGAACCCTCATTGTTACAACGACCCTTCAGATTCCGTCGGCAATTTTCACGGAGAGCTATCTTTCCTTCCTCGGCCTCGGCGTTGCGGCTCCAATGCCATCGCTCGGCTCGCTTGCAACGGACGCAGTTAAGGGAATGAACACCTATCCGCACCTTTTGTTCCTGCCTGCGGTGCTCATCAGCGTTGTTATTCTTGCGTTCAACCTTTTCGGCGACGGACTGCGCGATGCATTCGACCCGAAACTTAAAAACTGACAAAGGAGGACGGGAATTTTGGCTGAAAAACTTTTGGAAATTAAGGACGAAAGACTCTCGTTCTTCACCCCTGCCGGCGAGGTCAAGGCGCTCAACGGCGTCTCGCTTTCAATGGAGCAGGGAGAGGTTCTCGGAATCGTTGGTGAATCCGGCTCCGGAAAATCCGTAACCGCATACTCGGTCATGGGTCTTACCGCGTACCCCGGAAAGCTTATTGGCGGAACAATCCGATTTAACGGCCACAAGATTGACGAAATGAGCGAAAAGGAGTTCCGCAAAATCCGCGGAAATGAGGTTTCAATCATTTTTCAGGATCCGATGACGAGCCTTAACCCGGTTTATACAATCGGAAACCAGATAACGGAAGTTATTCTTCTTCATACAGATAAAACAAAAAAGCAAGCCCATGAACGCGCAAAGGAGCTTTTGGAGCTTGTTGGAATCAATGAGCCGGAAAAGCGTCTCAAGCAGCATCCCCATGAGCTTTCCGGCGGAATGAGGCAGCGCGTTATGATTGCCATTGCCCTTGCGTGCGAGCCGAAGCTTCTCATTGCGGACGAGCCGACAACCGCTCTTGACGTTACCATTCAGGCGCAGATTCTGGAGCTTATGCAGGAGCTGCGCGCAAAGCTCGGAATGAGCATCATCATGATTACCCATGACCTCGGCGTTGTTGCCAGTATGTGCGAGAAAATTGCCGTAATGTATGCCGGTCACATTGTTGAATACGGCACCGCGGATGAGATTTTCTATAGCCCTAAGCATGAATACACAAAAGGACTCATCAAGTCCATTCCGAAGCTTAATGCAGAAAAAATTGAGCGTCTTGTTCCCATTGAGGGTCAGCCCGTTGACCTTCTCAATCCTCCGGCCGGCTGCCCGTTTGCGCCAAGGTGTGCAAGCTGCATGAAAGTCTGTCTGCGTGAAATGCCGCCGAAAACGGAGCTTTCCGAAACGCATTACAGCCATTGCTGGCTGCTCCAGAAAGAACAGTTTGAGAAAGGGGAGGACTAAGTTTGAGTAACAACGAAAAGCTTGTTCAGATTGAACATCTCCAGCAGTACTTCCCTGCCGGCGGAAGAGGAAAAAACAAAAAGTTTGTTCAAGCCGTTGATGATGTTTCCTTTTTCATCAACAAGGGTGAAACCCTCGGTCTTGTTGGTGAATCCGGCTGCGGAAAAACAACGGTCGGCCGAACCCTTCTGCGCCTTTATGAGCCGACCGGCGGAAGGATTATCTATGACGGAAACGTCATTTTTGACAAGGAAAAGAAAATTGCCGTCAATATGCTTCCATATCGCAGAAAGATGCAAATGGTGTTCCAGGATCCGTATGCGAGCCTTGACCCGCGCATGACGATAGGCGATATTGTCGGCGAGGCTATTGACATCCATAAACTTGCCGCGAACAAAGCCGAGCGGCGCGAGAGGATAATCTCCCTGCTTGAAACGGTCGGCCTCAACAGTGAACACGCCAACCGCTATCCGCACGAGTTTTCCGGCGGTCAGCGTCAGCGTGTCGGCATTGCAAGAGCGCTTGCCGTCAATCCGGAATTTATTGTTTGCGATGAACCTGTTTCCGCTCTGGACGTTTCAATTCAGGCGCAGGTTGTCAATATGTTTGAAGACTTGCAGAAAGAATTGGGCTTGACCTATCTTTTCATTGCGCACGACCTCAGCATTGTTCGCCATATCTCAAACAGAATCGGCGTTATGTATCTCGGAAAGCTTGTTGAGCTTGCGGACAGCTTTGAACTCATTGCCCACAGTGTTCATCCCTACACAAGAAGCCTCATTTCCGCAATTCCGGAGGCTGACCCCAAAACCGCGCGCGCTTCAAAGCGCATTCCGCTCCAGGGAGACGTTCCAAGTCCGCTCAATCCGCCCAGCGGCTGCCGCTTCAGAACGCGCTGCCCTTATGCGGACGAGCTTTGCGCAAAGGAATGCCCGGCGCTCAAAGAAGTAAGCCCCGGCCATTTTGCCGCGTGTCATCACCTTGACAAGGTGAACTGATTTATTTTAGGTATTTGTTGCGCATTTTGCTTCTTACTGCGCAATGGATATATAAATTCTGGCTCAAGCCAAAAAAATCTAAAAGGAGATGCACCTATGAAAACCAGAAGAATTATTTCAATCATTCTGGCCATCGTGCTTGCTTTCTCGGCTCTTGCCTGCCTTTCCGGCTGCAACAATGGTGACGGAAACGACACAACTGCTGCCTCCGGCGAAAAGACCGATGCGGCAAAGCCCGATGGATCAAAGCCGGTTACGGTTCAGATTGGACCGAACACGGAAACTCTTGACCCGGCTCTCAACAGCGCTGTTGACGGCGGCAATATGCTCATCACGCTGTTTGAGCCCCTGCTTATTATCGACCAGGATAATAAGGTTCAGCCCGGTCAGGCTGAAAAGTATGAAGTCAGCAAGGACGGTCTCACCTGGACTTTCACAATGCGTGACGGTCTTAAGTGGTCAGACGGCACCGAGCTCAACGCAAAGGACTTTGAATATTCCTTCAAGCGTTTGACAGACGTCGAGCTTGCCGCTCCGTATGCCGAAACCGTTATCGGTATGGTTGAAGGCTATAAGGATGCCATCGGCAATCCGGACAATGACGGCAAGACAACAACCACTCCCGACCCCGACAAGCTCAATGTTAAGGCCAGCGAGGATGGCAAGACTCTCACCGTTAAGCTTGCTTATCCGTGCTCATACTTTGACAAGCTTGCTGCTTTTGCAACTCTCAGCCCCGTTCAGAAGGCTACCGTTGAAAAGAACGGCGATGCTTGGGCAACAAAGCCTGAGACTTATGTCTGCAATGGTCCTTACATGATTGAAAAGTGGACTCCGAGTGAACGCATCGTCTGCAAGAAGAACGATAACTATAAGGGCGGCTGGGATTCTTCAAAGATCGTTACAAAGACCCTCAACTTCCTTCTTCTTGAAGACTCAAGTGCTTCCTACACCGCATATACCGGCGGCGAAGCTCAGCTCATTAAGGACGTTCCGACCGAGGAAATTCCGAGCCTCAAGAAGGCAGAGGATGGCGGCGATTTCTATATTGACGCAAACCTTGGAACATATTACCTCAACATGAACATCAAAAAGGCTCCGTTTGACAATGTCAATGTCCGCAAGGCTCTCAACCTTGCAATCGACCGTGAGTACATTGCAAACACCATCATGCAGGGTACCTACACTCCGGCATATAACTTTGTTGGCCCGGGCATCATTGATGCTGAGGACGGCAGCATGTTCTATGACGTTTCAGTGAAGGAAAACGGCGGAAAGACCTATATCAGCAATGACTTTGAGGCTAACCTTGAGGAAGCCAAGAAGGCTCTTGCCGAGGCAGGTTATCCCGATGGAAAGGGCTTCCCGACCATCACTTACTCAACCAACGATTCAGGCTACCATGTTGCTGTTGCCGAATACCTCCAGCAGGCATATAAGAAGCTCGGCATCACCATGAAGATTGACAAGGTTGACTGGTCATCATTCACTCCGCAGCGCCGTGCAGGCGATTACGAAATGGCTCGTAACGGCTGGGTAATGGACTATAACGACGCTTCAAACATCATTGAGCTGTTCTATTCAACCAACGGCAACAACGATGGAAAGTATAGCAGCGAGAAGTTTGACAAAGCATTTGACGCTTCCAAGGTTGCAGACAAGAAAGCACACTTTGCGGCTCTCCATGAGGCCGAAAAGGTTATGATGGAAGATTACGCTTGCATTCCCGTTGCTTATTACAATGACTTCTGGCTCCAGAGCCCGTCTCTTAAGGGTTCATGGCACAGCCCCTATGGTTATTGGTACCTCCAGTATGCTTACGTTGAGGGTTAAGTGATATTTTAACTTCAAAGCTAAAGCAAAAATAAAGGCTGTCCGCATCTCTTTTCGGTGCGGACGGCCTTTTTCTGTAAATAATGCGTAATATTTTTTACACATTTCCGTTGACAAACATTCACAGATACATTATAATTCAATTATAAGGGTGAAAGTTTCACCCGGTGTATTATAATCGAAACGGAGGATACCCATATGAAGAAAATTATTGCAGTTTTACTTTCGGTTCTGGTTCTTTTCTCTGCGCTGAGCGTTGTTTCCTTTGCCGAGGGTGAAGGCGAAGAGAAGCCCGTTTACACAATCAAGTTTGTTGACTATGACGGAACACCGCTCGGCTCAAGACAGGTTCCCCACGGAGAAATTATCTCCGCTCCGGAAAATCCCGCAAGAGCCGAGGATAAGGAAAACAAAATTGAATACATCTTCAAAGGCTGGTCAAGTGACGGCGGCGCAACAACATATTCCGCAAACACTCTTCCCATTGCAACGGCTGATGTCACATACACCGCAGTTTACGCCGAAAACAAGAAGAGCGACAACCTCACCTTCTGGCAGCTTGTTGCTTCAATTTTTGCAAGAATTAATAAGATCTTTGAATATTTTGACAAGCTCTTTGATTTTGATTTCAAGCGTCCGTAACAACGGAAATTTTTAAATTATCGGTGGACTGCCGCATTTAGTGCGGATTAAAGAGCAAAACCAAAAACACAAAAGACTATATCTCACATTTTGCAAAAAAGTCTAATGTTCTGTGAGGTATAGTCTTTGATTTTTGCAATTATCAAAAAGCATTTTGCTCTTTTAAGCGTTTTTTCCCGTTTGCAGTACCTGTGAACAGCTTTGGAACAAAGAAAACGCTTTCTGAATCTAAATGCAACAGCCCCTTTTTTGAACTGTGAGGAGAAAAATGAAACAATTTTTTGCAATGTTTTCAAGAATGAAGTATATCAATCGCTGGGCGCTGATGAAAAACACGCGCAGCGAGAACCTGAGCGAGCACAGCCTTGATGTTGCGGCAATAGCGCACGCGATTGCCATGATGAAAAATCTGCGCTTCGGCGGAAATTTGAATGCCGAACGCGCCGCCGTTCTCGGCCTTTATCACGATATGCCTGAAATTATAACCGGTGATATGCCAACTCCGGTGAAATACCACAGCAAAACGCTGCGCAAGGCTTTCAATGAGGTTGAAACCGAGGCCTGCTCACACCTTCTTTCAATGCTGCCCGATGATATGAGAGAAAGCTTCCGGCCGTACTTTTTCAAAAAAGAAGAGGATGAGTATCTTTGGAAAATTGTCAAAGCGGCGGACAAAATTTCTGCGCTCATCAAGTGCATTGAGGAGGAAAAAAGCGGGAATCATGAGTTTTCAAGCGCGCTTTCCTCAACAAAAAAAGCGATTGAAAAAATGAATCTTCCGGAGGCGGACGCTTTTCTTGAAGAATTCCTCGGGGCATACAGCCTCAATCTTGACGAGCAGAGCATCTGTGTTTCTCCGGCCGGAGAAAGTTCAGAATAATTAATTCAGAAAAAATTAATTGCTTTTTTCAGAAAGCACCTGTATAATAAAAGACACTATCTTTGCAAAAAGCCGGAAGGCTTCTTGCGGTATTAAGGAGTTGTAGAAATGGAACCTATTAAGGTTGATTTTACCGGCGGAAACGGAGCCGGAAAAGGAAAGGGCAGCGGCAAGGACGCCTATCTTTCCCCATCAAAGGCCGGACTCAAAACCGTCATTTCCGTCATCGGAACCGTTATCGGAGCCGTTATTGCGTATTACTTTATGCTTCCGCCGCTCAATTTCAAGAGCACCGAGCTTTATTTCTTTCTCGGCATTGTTGCGGTGATTTATCTTGCTTTTCAGGTTGTCCTCTCCGGCGTAATCATGAAACCGGAGTACACAAAATATGTTAAAAAGCAGGCTGTTGTTCCCGGAATAATCATTGGTGCGCTCGCTGTTGTTGTCGGCGTTGGAATGCTGTTTTCTTCGGTTGTTTTTCGCGCCTCGTCATACAGCAAGATTATCTCCGTTTCCGAGGATAAGACTTTTTCAAGCGATATCAAACAGGCGGACTTCAAGTCTGTTCCCGTTCTTGACACCGCTGCCTCTGCCGCGCTTGCAACCCGTACCCTCGGCGACCTTGCTTCAATCAACAAGGAATCGCAGTTTGAGGTTGCGCCGCAGTTCACTCAGATCAACTATAAGAATTCTCCCGTCCGCGTTGGAACGCTTGCATACGGCGATATCTTCAAGTGGTTTAAAAACACAAAAGAGGGTATGCCCGGATATATCATTGTTGACATGGTTACCCAGAAAACGGAGTTTGTAATGCTCAAAGAGGGCAGCTATATCCGCTACTCCACCGAGGAGCATTTTTCAAAGTATCTCATGAGGCACGTCCGCTTTGCCTATCCGACCTATATTTTTGATGAGCCGCACTTTGAAATTGACGAGCAGGGCAGGCCGTTCTGGCTTTGTCCGGTACTTGATAAGACAATAGGCCTCTTTGGCGGAACCGATGTTAAGGGCGTTGTTATTGTTGACGCAATCACGGGTGAATGCAATGAGTATTCGCTTGAAACAATCAAAAACGATAAGTCCTTCCAGTGGATTGACGGAATCTATTCAAATGACCTGCTTGTTGAGCAGTATAACTATTACGGAAAATATGCCGGCGGCTTCATCAACTCGATTATTGGCCAGGAGGGCGTCCGCGTTGCAACCGAAGGCTCGAACTTCCTTGCCCTCAACGATGACGTTTATATGTATACCGGCGTAACCTCGGTCAGCAACGACCAGGCAATCATCGGCTTTGTTCTTGTCAACATGAGAACAAAGGAAGCAAATTTCTATGAAATCTCCGGCGCAAAGGAGTATTCCGCAATGAGCTCCGCCGAAGGTCAGGTTCAAAACTATAAATGGACGGCAACATTCCCGATTCTTCTTAACATCAGCGGTCAGCCGACCTATTTCATGTCTCTCAAGGACGATGCAAGCCTTGTTAAGCATTACGCAATGGTAAATGTTCAAAACTATCAGGTTGTTGCAACGGGAAAGACCATTGCCGAATGCACTGAGAATTATGTTAATCTCCTTGCTCAGAGCAATATCAACATCAAGGTCGATATTGACAAAATCAAGGATGACACGGACAAGAACGAACCGAGTACCGATAAGCCTGCGGAAAAAACAACGGTTACCGTCAAGGGCACCGTTTCAGACATCAGAACGGCTGTCATGGGCGGAGAAAGCTATTACTTCATAAAGCTTGAAAAGGGCAAGACCTATTACAAGGTTGCTGCCTCGGAAAATGAGGCTGCGGTCATTCTCAACACGGGTGACAGTGTTTCACTCACCTATCAGAAAGGTGAAAGCGGAAGCGTCATTGCCGCCAAACTCGGATAACGGTTCAACTTGCAAAAAAAAGGAGCTGTTGCGGCTGCAACGGCTCCTTGCTTTATATTGTGGAAATTTAAATATCTGCAAATCACTTAACCGATTCAATAAACGTGCTCACAAGCGGCGCACCCTCTTGGGAAAGAACGGCTGCGGACGATGAACCGAAAAACAAAAGCATTGAAATCAGCATTGCCGTAACACGTCTCAGACGCTTCATTCGCATTCCTCCTTTTTCACTTTTTTATAAGTATATGCAGGTGAACATTAAATATAGCTTAACTCAAGTCTTTGAGAGGGAAAGCACAGCGATAATTTGCATTTTGTTAATAAATTTAATGAGCTTGAAAAACCGAAAAAAATAGGTTATAATCAAAGCATATCAAGATTTTGGAGTGTGAGGAATGAAAAAAACAGTTGAATTTGAAAAAGGCAAAAAGGTCTTTCCGGTTATTATTGCAATAATCGGCGCAGCTCTTGCGGCGGCTCAGATCATAACGCGGCTCAATTTTGTTTCCGTTCTGTGCGTTGGTTATTGCTGCATTGTTTCGGCGCTTATGCTGATTTCGCTGATATTCAAAAAGAAAGTCTATCTTTTCATGCTTCTGGGCTATGCTTTTTCCTTTGGAGGCCTCACCGTTTTTCATATTGTTTTTGGTGCGGACTCCGGCTTTGGTGCGTTTTCAAGCGGCCTTGCCGGTTGGTCGAGCGCCGCTCATCCGCTTCTTTCCGGGGAGGGGAGCTTTTTCCTGCGCCTTTGCGGAAATCTTCTGCTTTCCCTGCCTGTGATAATCAGCTTCTTCCTGCTTGTCCTTTTTTCAAAAAAGAGCTTTAAAAAAGAAAGGGCGAAAAACGCCCTCTGCTCATTTTTGAGCCTTCTTCTTGTTGGCTCCTCCGTTGCGAGTGTTCTTTTCATGAACATGAGAACAAAGCCGGTGACCGAACGGCTTTGGGAGGGCGAGGAGGATTACCTCAAAGGCGTTGACAAAGCGCAGAAAAACAGTCCAAATGTTCTTTTTGTTCTTATGGATGACCTCGGATACGGCGATGTTTCGCTCAACGGCGCAATATATGAAACGCCGAATATTGACTCAATAGGCGAAAACGGACTTAATTTTGAAAACTTTTATTCAAGCTATTCGGTTTGCTCACCCGCCCGCTTTGCCGCAATGACAGGACGCTATCCTTACAGAGGCTATGCGGACAATGTTGTTTATCCGACAATTTCAACCGTTTCGCCCTTTGCGCAGACGCGGATTTTTAACAGCATTGAAATGGGCAATAACACCGACGGAATGCTCGGAGACGAAATTACCGTTGCGGAGGTTTTTAAGGCCGCCGGATACTCAACCGGTCTTTTTGGAAAATGGCATCTCGGTGATTACGGTGAGTATCTTCCAACAAACCAGGGCTTTGATTATTTTTACGGCAGTCACCACGTCAATGACATGACACCGTTTTACCATGTCCGCGAGGAGGGCGGCGAATACACCATTGCCCACGGAACGGATGAGCTTAAAGATCAGTCGAAGGCGACCGGCTGGATAAACGAGGAAATTACCGATTGGATAACCGAAACCGTAACAAAAAAGGACGAACCTTTCTTTGCCGTTTACACCTCTCCGTGGCCGCACGCACCGGTTTTTGCCGGTGATGAGTTCAAGGGCTCAACGGGAATGGGTACATATGTTGACTGCATCAATGAATTTGACGCCGGACTCGGAAAGCTGTTCACAACGCTTGATGAGCTTGGTGTTCTTGAGGACACGATAATTGTTTTCACAAGTGATAACGGCCCGGCGCTTGAAGGCTCGGTCAATGAGCTGCGCGGCGGAAAGTATCTTGCCTATGAGGGCGGCCAAAAGGTTCCGTTCATGCTCCGGTGGGACAATAACAACGGTCTGTTCAAAGCCGGAGAAACAAGAAAACAGAGCGCAACTCTTGTTGACCTTTTCCCGACCCTGCTTTCCCTTTGTTCAATAACCGGAAACGGTAAGGACGGATATCTTCCATCGGATCGCGTCATTGACGGCGTTTCAATGCTGCCGCTGATTAAAAATGACAGTGTTATCCACACCGAAAAAACGCCGATTCTCCATATGAAACGCAAGGACATCAAGGCCATTCAGTATACCGTTGAAACCTCCGAGGTTAAAAAGCTTTATCCTGATTATAACTATGATGTGCTGAACAAGAACAAGCAAATAACATTCAAATATTTTGACCGCATTCAAAACGATAACTCCGCGTTTTTTGATAAGTTCCGCAAAAACTGGCTGCATATTCTGACCGATGACAGCGGTGAAAACTATAACCGTTCCGGAGTCTATCCGCTTGTTGCGGAAAAGATGCACGCAAGGCTTGATGAAATTCAGACCGATTTTGAAAAGAATCCGAGAGGTATAATTAAGTAATGCCGCCGCTTTCAATAATGATTAAACCGGCCTCAAGCCTTTGCAACCTCAGGTGCAGATATTGCTTTTACTGCGATGTTGCGGAAAACCGGGAAGTTTTCACCTTCGGAATGATGACAAAAGAGACGGCGGAAAGTCTCATCAAAAGCGCACTCGAATTTGCAAACGGAGAAAGCGTTGCTTTTGCCTTTCAGGGCGGTGAGCCGCTTCTTGTCGGACTTGACTATTTCCGCTTTTTTGTCTCCTGCGTTGAAGGAAACAATAAAAAAGGCTCGCGGATTTTTTACTCGGTGCAAACCAACGGAACCCTCATCACGGATGAATGGTGCAAGTTTTTCCGTGAGAATGAATTTCTTGTTGGTCTGAGCCTTGACGGCGACCGGGAGGGAAACCGCTTCCGCGTTGATTCAAAAGGGAACAATGCGTATTTTAAAATTCTCAAGGCCGCCGAAAAGCTTAAGAAGCATTCCGTGGAGTTCAACATTCTTGTTGTCCTCACTGCCCTTTGTGCAGAGCGGTGCGAAAAGGTGTATAAATATTTCCGTGACAACGGCTTTAAGTATCTCCAGTTCATACCGTGCCTGCGGCCGTTCGGTGATGAGAGCGAAAGCGAGCTTTACATGACGGAAAAGCAGCACGCCGAATTTCTTGTTAAGACGTTCAATCTTTATGTCAAGGACTTTGTTCGCGGAAATTATGTCAGCATCCGCCTTTTTGACAACTGGGTGAGAATGTTCCTCGGCGAAAAGCCGGAGCAATGCGGCCTTTGCGGCCATTGCACACACCAGCTTGTTGTTGAGGGAAACGGAAACCTTTATCCCTGTGACTTTTTTTGCACCGATGAATGGCTGCTTGGAAACATTGAAACCGTTTCGGTTGAAGCGGCTCTCACCGGAAAAAGGGCGCAGAAATTTATCCGTGAGAGTCTTGAAGTTGATGAAAGGTGCAAAAGCTGCCGCTTTTTTTCAATGTGCCGCGCTCAAGGCTGCAAGCGGCAAAAGGTTCATGCGGATTACTGCTTTTCTTACTGGACATTTTTTTCATCCTGTCTTCCTTTGTTTCGTGTGTTCGGAAAATAATCACAAATAAGGAAAAAAGGATATCCTGCATATGCAAAAGAATAAAGAATTATTAAATTTTTAATTTTTCTTGAACAATCTATTGACATTATATAAAATCAGTTGTAGAATAGCAAATGATGATTAAGGTTTGTTGGCTTATGTCAATGCACTTTTTTCAGCGCTGAAAATTATTAAAGAGGGAGGACAGACACATGGACGCAAAGACGTTTTTTGAAAAGTTTGAAGTTATCTATAAGGCCATCTGGAAATTCCTTTATGCCACCATCCTTTCAGACCTTAAATAATTGACGAAAAAAAGTGAGGCTGTCACTCAAGTGGCAGCCGTCTTTTTTTTGCCTGGATGCTGTGGCGAAGTTGAGAACCGGATGCTTTCAATTCGTGATTCTTCCCCGGCTTCCGGTTATGGCATATGATTTTCTGTATGCAACTAAAATTGTTAAAAAATTGTTGACATTTCAAACTTTTAGTGATATCATAGCATCGAGATTGGGAACGATGAGAATCGTTTCACTTGAATTAATTTATATGGAGGAACATTATCATGAAATTCACATGGGAAGATTTTGAAAAGCTTTGGCAGGCACTTTGGAAGAACATTTATCTCTTCTTGAGCCATTTCGGCATTGAAACTCCGATCGGCTCCGAAGAGAGCCGCTCGCTTGACTAATTTAAGATTTACTTTTTGAAGCCGCGTTCCCTTTTGCTTTTTGCCAAAGGGGACGTTTTTTTGGAATTGACAAACACGGGTGAATTTTGATAGAATGATTTATATTGAAGAAAGGAGAATGATTTCATGAAGAGATTTTTCAGCCTTTTGCTTTCGCTGGTTATGATTTTTTCTGCTCTTTCGCTTGTCTGCTTTGCGCAGGTGGGTGACGCCGTTCCGTTTAAGAACAGTCAGTATTTTGAATGCGGTGATTATTCGCTCCATTACAGAACATATGGCGACAGCCGTTCCTGCCGCGCAAAAGTGATGCTGCTCCACGGATTTGGGCTTTCCTCCGCCTCGCTTGAGGGTATTGCTTCTCAATATGAAAAAGAAGGTTATTTTGTTGTTACTCCGGACGTTCCGAATTTTGGCTATTCGAGCCGTGAGACAGACAAAACCGCTCTCCTCTCGCGTGAGGAACTGATTTTTGCGCTGATGGAGCAGTACGGCGGAAAATGGATAGTCGGCGGACATTCAATGGGCGGCGGAATTGCGCTCAATGTTGCGCTTGACCACCCGGAAAAGGTGACGGGACTTGTTCTTTTTGCGCCGCAGACGAGTACCGAGGCTGTGGGTACTGTTTCAAAAATTATGAGAAGCAAGGTCATGCAGACCGTTTTTGGCGCAATCATCGGACTTATCAAGCCGTTTCCGAGCCTCGTCCGTCCGCTTGTTGCGGTCAGCTTTTCGGATATAAAGTTTGCAAAAAGCTATGACATTTCAAGAATTTCCGCTCCTCTTGCGCTCAGCGGAACGGGTGCCGGAATGGCAATAATGGCCTCCCACACACGAGGCACCGATCTTGAGGCGCTCCATAAGCTGGGTATTCCGGCTGTCATTATCACCGCCGAAAATGATTTGGTTGCAAACAAAAAGAATTTAAAGAACATCTTAGATTTTGCACCCGTTCAAACGAGTGTATATTGCGTTCAGAGCGGCGGTCACATGATGATGGAATATGACCCGGAGAATACGGCAGCGCTCACTTTGCCCGTGATGGAAAAAATGGTTGCTGCGTGACTTGATTTTTTCGGAATACGGTGATACAATTAATAGGATATTTTGGTCATTGCCGGACGTGGGCGAAAGGGGCGATTATTATGCACTTGCAGGAATCGGGAGAAATGTATCTTGAAACGATTCTTATTCTTTCAAAACAGCAAACGAATGTCCGCTCGCTTGACGTTGCGGATTACATGGGTTTTTCAAAGCCTAGCGTCAGCCGTGCCGTTGGTCTGCTCAAAAGCGGAGAGTACATCACCGTTGACGGCAACGGGTATCTCACCTTGACAGAGAAAGGGCGCGGTGTCGCGGAAAAGATTTATGAGCGCCACACCGTTTTGACGGAAATTCTGGTTCGTCTCGGTGTTGACAGGGATATCGCCCTTGAGGATGCCTGCAAGATGGAACACGTCATCAGCGATGAATCCTTTAATGCGATTAAAGCGCACATCGAAAGCGAAAAGAACGCGGCGCGCTGAAATTTAACATAATTAACCAAAACCGCATTTTTGCCAAAACGGCAGATGTGCGGTTTTGGTTTTTTGCTGCACGGCCTTTTTTCAAAAAGGCTAAAAATTTGTAAAATTTGAAAATAGTGCTTGCTTTATAACACGGAATATTGTATAATTGTTGTAACTTCATTAAGGAGGTATTTCAATGAAAATGGCGATTAAAAATGCTAAGAAAACACTCGCGGTTCTTTTGAGCGTTCTTATGCTCTGCTCATTTGGCGCTGTGTTTGTCGGCGCCGAGGGCGCAATCAAATGGGAAACCGCACCGGACGGATATTCGCTCACAGTTCCGAAAAGTGAAACCGATGTTGAAACTCTCACTCTCCCCGTGGCAACGGCTGAGGGCATTGAGGGCGCGGTCAGCTATGAGCTTGTTATTTTGAACGGTGAAAATGAAACAGCCGTTCAGGCGGAAGTTTTCAGCTTTAAAACAGACAATCCGGAAATTAAAGTTGGCAACAACATTAAAAATTATGTTTCAAACAATGACATTGACAGAGACGGAAGCATCATTCTCGGCATGAGAGCTTCCTGCGGAGAAGTCAAGTCCGACCTCTGCCTCATAAAAATTGAAAATGTTAAGGTCAAGGCAACTTTCAGCTATATAAACAAAAAAGCTCAAGAAGCCAACAAGGAAACCGAGGTCTTTTACGGCACGTCCGCAAAGAGCTTTGCGGACGGAATTGACGACCGTGAAGAAGTTGAAAATGATGAGTTCTTCCATTATGATTTCAAGGGCTGGGTAGCTATGGACGGCTCTGAGTCCACCGTTGAAAATGTTATTAAAGATACTGTTTTTGCCCCTTCAATCGTTTCTGAGGCTCATACTTGGGTTAAAGATGAAGAGAACAGCAAAGAAAAGTCCTGCACCGAGGGCGGCGTACTTGCTGAAATTTGCAGTGTGTGCGGTGAAACAAGAACCACGGACATTCCTGCCGGCCATGATTGGGTCGAGGAAGCGCCCGGCGTTCCGGCAACCTGCACTAAGGACGGAAAAACCGCTTCCAAGGTTTGCAAAAAGTGCGGCGCAAAAGAGGAGTCTCAAGTAATCCCCAGCAAAGGCCACACTCCCGTTGATGACCCGGCAACACCGGCAACCTGCACTGAGCCTGCAAAAACCGCAGGAAGCCATTGCGCGGTTTGCAAAGAAGTTTTAGTTGAGCAGAAGAATGTCGGTGAGGCACTCGGCCACGACAAGGTTCAGCATGACGCAAAGGCTCCCACCTGCACAGAAGTCGGCTGGGATGCATATGAAACCTGCTCACGCTGCAGCGAGTACACAACCTATGTTGAAAAGGCAGCTCTCGGCCATCTCATTGACGAAACAGACGAGAGCACAAAAATTGAAGCCGTCTCTGCAACCTGCTTGGCCGCCGGTCGCACAGAGGGCTATAAGTGCAAGCGTGAGGGCTGCGATTACACAACCTGCAAGACTATTGAAAAGCTCCCGCACACAAAGACCGAAGTTAAGGAAGCCGTTTCTGCAACCTGCACCAAAACCGGCCTCACCGAGGGATACACCTGCTCGGTTTGCCATACGGTTGTTGTTCAGGAAGTTGTTCCCATGATTCCCCACACCGAAGTTATCATTCCGGCTGTTCCTGCAACCTGCACCAAAACCGGCCTCACCGAGGGCAAAAAGTGCTCCGTTTGCGAAACTGTAACCGTTCGTCAGGAGGTTGTCCCCGCTCTTGACCACGATTGGAAGGTTACCAAAAAGGGTACTCCGGCAACCTGCACCGAAAAGGGCATTTCCGATGAAAAAACGTGCCTGCGCTGCAAGGCTGTTGAACCTCAGGCGGAGCTTGAGCCTCTCGGCCACAAACTTGTCACAGAATACGGCAGAGATGCAACCTGCCTTGAGGACGGACTGACCGATAAGATTTTCTGCTCAAGGTGCAATGAGGTCATTCAAAAGGCAGAAGTAATTCCGAACCTTGGCGGACATAAGGATCTTGACAATGACGGCTTCTGTGATCACTGCGGAGCGGTTGTTGAAAAGCCGCAGCCCGGAAACCAGTGTGGCTGCATGTGCCATAAGGACGGCTTTGTCGGCTGGCTGTGGAAGAGTATTCTTTGCCCGATCTGCAAGTTCCTCGGCATTGAACAGGACTGCGCTTGCGGAATCAAGCATTGGACAAAATAACTGGACATAAAAATTTGCGGTGCGCCCGAACAGGACGCACCGCTTTTTTGATTGAATCAATCGGTGTTTATATTACTTTTCCCACTTCATAACGGTCTTTCCGAAAGCCTTCTTTGTGTCAAGCTCAAAGGCCTCTGTCATGTCCTTGATTGAGCGCACAGTTTTAACAATGCCAACCATGTGGGAGAGATATTCAATAATTTCCGGATACTTGTCATACATCTCAACGGTTTTGACAAAGTCAACGCGTCCGCTGCGGCTGCTTCCGAACATCCTCAGACCCTTTTCAAGAATCATCCTTGTGTTGATTGGAACGGGGTACTCGGAAACGCCGAGGATTGAAATTGTTCCCTCGGGGTTGATATAGTCAATAATCTGGTTGATTGCAACCTGAGAACCGTTTCCGCCAACGCATTCAAATGCGTGGTCAATTTGCATATCGTCCGGAATTTCCGTTGTCAGGAATGTTTCATCAACAAAGGTGAAGTCTGCAAGCTTTTTCGGAACAACGCCGAAAACATAAACCTTGGTTTTCGGAAAGAACTTCTTGAGGAAGATGCAAGTCATATAGCTGAGGTTTCCATCGCCCCAAACGCCGATGACGTTGCGCCTCTTGTGGGCAATTTTGTCAAAACGTGAAATTGCGTGAACACCGACCGAAACCATCTCCGTGAAAGCGGCAATTTCGTTTGGAATACTTTCCGGAAGAAGAACAAGGCGGTCTGCCGGAGTCTGAACATATTCCTGCATGAAGCCGTCAAAGCCGCTTGCGCGGAACTTGCTTGAGCGCAGATAGTTTTCGGCAATGATGTCATCCTTTTCAAAAGGCGTGTTGGGAACCATAACAACCCTGTCTCCGGGCTTGAAAGAACCGTCCGGAGCATAGACAACCTCGCCGATACCCTCGTGAATGAGAGCCATCGGAAGCTTTTTTGCAAGAACCTTTGCATCGCGCGTACCTTGAAAGTATCTTTGGTCGGCGTTGCAAATTGAAAGATAGGTCGGTTTAACAATAATATCGGGAGAGAAGATATCAATTTCATTGAAGGCAATTTCAATCTTCCTCGGCTGCGTCAGTCTGTAAACTGTATTAAGCATTGTTTTTTTCCTTTCGTGTCATGCCGCTCAGTCGGCAATTTCCTCGTCAAGGAGGGCTTTTGCAACTCTGAGGTCATACGGATAGGTGATTTTGATGTTGTGAACCTCGCCCTGAACGAGGTGGACAGGATAGCCTTTCATGCTGAAAATTTTGCAGGCATCGGTGAGAATGCTCTTTTCGTCCTCGGTAAGACTTTCATAAAGCTCCTTAAGCTTTTTCGCTTTGAATGCCTGCGGAGTCTGACCTTGATAAAGGCGGTTTCTGTCAGGAATGGAGCTGATTGTTTCTTTGTCAATGCTTTCAACAATGGTGTCCGTTGCCGGAACAACAGTGTCCGTTGCGCCGAACTCAAGCGCCGCGTCAATGTTCTCGTCAATGATTCGCGCGGAAACAAAGGGACGAACCGCGTCATGGGTAACAATGACAGTTTCCTCGTCAAGACCATCGGTCTCTTCAATATAGCGAACGGCGTTCATGATGGTCTCGTTCCTTGTTGAACCGCCCTTGAGAACAAGAACGCGATCATTTTCAGGCAGATGCTTTGCAAGAATGTTTTTTGTGTAGCTGACCCACTGGTCGGGGCAGAGAATGATGACCTTTTTGAATGCACTGTTGACATAAAATTTTTCAACCGTGTGAACAATGATGGGCTTGTCCTTGAGCGTCAGATACTGCTTCGGCTTTTCAAGGTTTCCCATTCTGCTGCCGATTCCGCCGGCGGCGATTACTGCATATAACATTTTTTCACCTCAAAAATTAGTTTTAATTAAATTTGCGGAGTTAAAGTTAAATTAATAACAATTTATTTTACCCCATATCACGCGTTTTGTCAACTTAAAGTGGTCGCTGATTGAGCGCAGAATGGCTGCAAGACATATGCACGGCTCAAAACTATGAATTTTCGTATAATAAGGAAATATTTTTCCGAAACTTACTTGAGTATGGGCTTGTTTTAGTATATAATAATATATCAAACTTTGCTTTGGATTATCATATGATTTGAATTGAAGCTTTTTTTATACATTTTCATTCAGAAGGGAGAAGCGCTATGCTTTTTTCACAGGATATCGGAATTGACCTTGGAACGGCGAATACCCTTGTTTTTGTTAAGGGCAAGGGCATTGTTATCAGAGAGCCGTCTGTTGTTGCCGTCAACGTCAGCGCAAGACCGGGAAAGGTTGTTGCCGTTGGAAATAAAGCTAAGGAAATGATCGGCCGCACCCCCGGTTCGATAACCGCAATGCGTCCGCTCAGAGACGGCGTTATTGCAGACTTTGATGTTACGGCTGAAATGCTCAGAAAATTTATCCATAAAGCAATGGGAAATTCTTTTTTTGCAAAAGCGCGTGTTGTAATCTGCATACCCTCCGGAGTCACCGAGGTTGAAAGGCGGAACGTCCATGACGTTGCCATTGAGGCCGGAGCAAAATATGTCAGCCTCATTGAAGAACCTATGGCTGCGGCTATCGGCGCCGGACTCCCCGTTGCTCAGCCTATCGGGAGCATGGTTGTTGATATCGGCGGCGGAACGGCCGAGGTTGCGGTAATCTCTCTTGGAGATATTGTCACCTCGCGCTCGGTCAGAACGGCCGGAGACAGCTTTGACAGCGCCATTATCCAGTACGTTAAGAAAAAGTATAACCTCCTTATTGGCGAACGCACGGCGGAGGACATTAAAATCAAAATCGGCTCTGCCGCTCCTTATGAGGGTGAAGGTCAGATGGAGGTCAAGGGAAGAAACCTTGTTGACGGACTTCCGAAAAACATTACCGTGACGAGCGAGGAAGTGAGGGAATCGCTTTCGGACTGCGTTGGCCAAATTGTTGAGGCGGTCAGAGAAACGCTTGAAAAAACGCCTCCGGAGCTTTCATCGGACATTATTGACCACGGAATTATGCTCACCGGCGGCGGCGCGCTGCTGCGCGGTTTGGATAAGCTCATTGCGGACGAAACTGGAATGCCTGTCAATATTGCGGACAATCCTCTTGACTGCGTTGTTGACGGAGCCGGAATCTATCTTGAATCGGACGTTCTCGGTTCTGTTGGAAAAAGGTGACCGGAAGGCTTTTTCGGTTACAAAGACTTTGAGAAAGGAACGGTAGGGGTCTTTGCCTTTATCCGTGTTTTGAAAAAATGCGAAGGTTTTTAAAAAGCACACGGTTCAAAGCTTTTGTGCTTGTGATTTGCGCGCTGCTTGTCGGGGCAATCCTTGCCTCGGTTTCTTCAAGCGCTTCATCGCCGTTCACAAGTGTTGTTTCGGTTGTTTTTTCGCCGCTTCAAAAGCTTTCCGGCCGTGTTGCGGACAAATTTGAATGGTTCACATCCTCATTTGCCCGTGTTTCAACATATAAAAGTGAAAACGAGCAGCTGCGCGATAAAATTGCCGAGTATGAAAAGCAGCTTGCCGATTATGATGAAATGAAACAAAAAATAGTGTCATATGAGGATATGCTCGGCGTGAAAGAAGCAAACCCGGAAATTGAGCTTTGTCGCGCCGATGTTATCGGCACGGACAGCGCAGACTTGTTCTCTTCTTTGACGATTGACAAGGGCAGCAGTGACGGCATTTCGGTCAACGACCCGGTTGTCAGCGGTAATTATATTGTTGGAATAATCAAAAAAGTCAATCCGAATTACAGCGTTGCCCAGTCGATTCTGAACCCTGCGCTCAACATCAGTGCGATTGAAAGTGAAACGCGCGAGACGGCCTATGTTACAACAACGCCGGAGCAGTCTCTTCAGGGAAAATGCATTTTTGCAGGTCTTGAAAGAACAACCTCAATTTCTCCCGGCGGAGTGATACTCACGTCCGGCATAGGCGGAATTTATCCGAAGGGCTTTATAATTGGAACTGTTACTCAGGTTTGTGACAGCGAAACCGACCTGACAAGCTATGCCATTGTGAATCCGGGTGTTGCGATTGACGGACTTGAAGACGTTTTTGTTATTACGTCTTTCAAAGGTCAGGGTGTTGAACAGATTGAACGGGAGGACTGAAAGACGTGAAAACGGCACTTTCAAGCTATAAAAAAAGCATGTACATAAGAAGAACGCTCCTTGCCCTTTTTGTTGTTGCAACCGCGCTTTTTCAAAACACAAAGGGCGCGTTACCAGAGCTTCACGGTGTGCGTGCAATGCCTCTTGCGGTGCTTGTTGCCGTAATTGCGCTTTTTGAGCGCAGCTTTGCCGGGCTTGCGTTCGGCTTTCTTTCCGGCGTGCTTTGGGATTTCTCCCTTGCGGACGGAGACGGCTTCTTTGCCGTTTTGCTCTGCCTTATCGGATTTATTTGCGGCGCGGCATCGAGCTTCTTCTTGCGCAATAACATTTTTTCCGCGCTGTTTGTCTCGTTTGCTTCGGCTCTTGTGACGATTGGCTCATATTGGTTTTTCTTTTTGTTTTTGAAGGGCTATGACCCGTCGGCAAAGCTCCTTTTGAGCTTTTATCTTCCCTCCTGCTTTTATACGCTCCTTTTTGCACCGATATATTATTATTTGATACGCTCGCTCAAAAAGGCTCTTGACGGACCGAAAAGGCTTGCTTAAAGGCAATTTTAAATTACATTAAAGAAAGGACGGCCGCATTTTATGAGAAGAAAAGTCAGCAAAAAAAGGAATACGGCTGTTGTTGTTTTGATAACTCTTGTTTTTGCCGCATTCATTTTTAAGCTTTGGAACATTCAGGTTGTTTCCGCGGGCAACGCAAGGCAGGCTGCCGTGAAGGGTGTTGAGATTGATGTTGAGCCTGTCAGAGGTGAAATTCTTGACAGTGACGGAAACACCCTTGCAACAAGCAGACAGGTGCGGACGGTTGTTTTCAATTATTTCACCTTTCCCTCATCCGGGGAGAGCGAAAAGCGCAGCCAAATCATCTCCGAGCTTCTCACGCTTTTTGACCGCGCGGGGGCAAAATGGATTGATGAACTTCCGATTAAAGTGAACAAAAAAGGAAAGCTTGTTTTTGCAAAAGGCAAGGAGAACGAGGTCTCGTATCTGCGCTCTGCTGCCTTCCTTGACTTGAACCCTTATGCAACGGTGGAAAACTGTTTTGACGCCCTTGTTCAAAAATACTCGCTCGAAAGTTATCCGCTGCGCGAGGCAAGGAACATTGCCTCGGTCTATTATTCGATGGTGAAAGACGGCTTCAATTCAACAACACCGTATGTTTTTGCAAAGGATATTTCTGCTGCTCTTGCCTCGGATATCAAGGAAAAAAGCGATGTTTTTACCGGCGTTGATGTTCAGGTGAAGTCTGAGCGTGAGTATCCGGACGGAACGCTTGCTGCCCATCTGCTCGGCATTGTCGGCTCAATCAGCGCCGAGGAGTATGAAGCGAAAAAGGAGAGCGGATATTCGCTCAACGACACCATCGGTAAAAACGGAATTGAATATACCTATGAATCGAATCTTCGCGGCGAAAAAGGAAAAAAACGCATCATCTCCGACTCTGATGGTAATACCACGGAAAAATATATCACACTTCCGAAAAACGGAGACACTGTCATTCTCACAATACGCAAAGATATTCAAAAGACGGCGCAGGACGCGCTTGAAAAGCTCATTCTTGATTTTAAGGCGGATAACGCAAATGTCACAGGCGGCTCCGTTGTTGTTATGGATACCAAAAACAACGATATCCTTGCCTGTGCCAGTTATCCGACATATGACCTTTCAAAATATTCAAAAAACGCTTCAAAGCTCAACACCGACCCGAACAAGCCGCTTTGGAACCGTGCTCTCATGAGCACCTACACGCCGGGTTCAACAATTAAGCCTGCGGTTGCAATGGCCGGCCTTGAAGAAAAAATTATTGACAAAGACACCATTGTGACCTGCACCGGGGTCTATACCCATTACAAGGACTATCGTCCGACCTGTACCGGAGTTCACGGAAGCTTGAATGTTGTTTATGCGCTTTACAACAGCTGCAACATCTTTTTCTATGAAACCTCGCGTTTGCTTGGAATTGAAAAGCTCAACGATTATTTCACAATGTTCGGCCTCGGTGAGGAAACGGGCGTTGAAATCGGCGAATCAAAGGGTATTGTTGACTCCGTTGAATTCAGAACGGAAAAGGGCGAGCTTTGGACGCCCGGTCTCACAATTCAGGCCGGTATCGGCCACGGAGACAACCAGTTCACTCCGATTCAGCTTTGCTCATACGCTTCCGTTATTGCAAACCGAGGCGTCCGCCACAAGGCACACTTTGTCAAATCAATAATGAAATCCGATTACAGCGAAACCGTATATACGGCGCAGGATCAAATTCTTTCAAAGGCGAATTTCAGCGATAAAAACTGGAACCTTGTCTATGAGGGTATGCTTCTTGTTGGAACAGAAAGCTATGCGGACTTTTCCGGCGTGCCGGTCAAGGTTGCCGCAAAAACCGGAACAACAACGGTTCAAAAGGCCGGAAACGGAAAAAAAGAAAAGAACAACGGTCTCATCATTGCCTTTGCGCCGTATGACGATCCGCAGATTGCGGTTTCCGTTGTTGTTGAGGGCGCAACAAGCGGCGGTTCAACGGCTCCCGTTGCCGCGGCGATAATGGAGCAGTATTTTGCCGCCTCGCAGGGCGAAAAGTCTGCGCAGACCGAGGGTGTACTGCTTGAATAGGGCAAGAAAAATCTGTAACGAAAAGGCTTGCATTTTTTATGCGGAACAAGCAAGCGCCGATATTCCGGAAAATGCCTCGTGAAACTTGACGGGAGACATTTCGCCGGAACTTTGGCCTGAAAATTATTCGGCAACAACTTAACTAAGGAGGAAACATGGCAAGAAAAATTGTTTTTGCGTCCGGAAAGGGCGGGGTCGGGAAAACAACTCTGACCGTTGCGGTCGGAAAAGCTCTCGCCGGATACGGCCAGAGGGTTCTACTGGTTGATTTTGACAATCTTCGCGGCATTGATTTGCTTGCCGGCGCGTCTGAGGCGGTTGTTTATGACTGGGGAGACGTTCTTCTTGACCGCTGCGCGGCTTTTGAGGCTATATACAAGGCAGATTCTTTGAGCATAATGTCCTGTCCGCGCAAGTACGGTGACGCCACGCCGAAAAAGATTGCAAATCTTATCAAAAGTATCGAAAAAAACTTTGATTATATTCTTTTTGATTCACCGGCCGGTATCGGCCGCGGAATGCACCTTGCCGCAGCGGCGGCAGACAAGGGCGTTCTTGTTGCAACGCCGGATTACGTCTGCGTCCACGGCGCTTTTGCCGCTGCCGATGAGCTTTTTGAAAGCGGAATCGGTGAGGTCAGAATGATAATTAACCGCGCCGTTAAAAAGGATATGCGGCGCAAAAGGATGCTTAATGTTGATGCAATGATTGACTCGGCCGCCGTTCAGCTGCTCGGAATCGTTCCGGAGGATCCGCACCTTCACCTCGGCTCAATGGGCGTTTCGGTTTATCAGCCCGGTCAGGTGTCACACAGTGCAATAAGCAATATTGCAAGAAGGTTAAACGGAGAGAATGTTCCGCTGAACTTTACATAATATCGGCAACAAATTTGTCAATATTTTTGGATTTTGCTTGAATTTTCGGCTCTCTTTTGGTAGAATAAACAAAAGGACTCTATACGCACCACCGGAAAAGCGCTTTCCCCTTTGCTTTGGCGCTGCATTGACATACTGAAGGAGACATCCCGTTTTGGAATGTTTGCCTTTGAATACATGGGGAAACATGAATTACTTTTAGGGAGAAGATGAATTAATGAACATTGCACTCATTGCGCATGACGCAAAAAAAGAGCTTATGACTCAGTTCTGCATTGCATACTGCGGAACGCTCAGCAAGCACAATCTCTGCGCCACAGGAACAACCGGAAAGCTTGTTTCGGAAGCAACGGGATTGAATATTGTTAAATTTCTTGCCGGATTTCAGGGCGGAGAGGAACAGATTGCAGCAAGGATTGCCTGCAATGAGATTGACCTTCTCCTCATCTTCCGCGATCCGCTCAATCCTAAGCCCGGCGAGCCGAACGAGGCAAACCTTCTCAGGCTTTGCGACGTTCACAATATCCCGGTTGCAACAAACATTGCAACGGCTGAGGCTCTCATTCACGCGCTTGAGCGCGGCGACCTTGACTGGCGTGATATTGTTAACCCGAAATAATTTTTCCGACTTTTTCAACTTGACTTGTTCTTTGCCGCTTGCGGCGGCTTTTAAAAGTGAATAAACAAAGGCTATGACTGAAAAGAGTAACCAGCCAAAAGCGCTCAGAGAGGGAGGCGTATTGCTGAAAGCTTCCTGCGTTCTTTTTCGGGTGAAGACATTCACGAGCCGGCTTTTATGCCCGTCTGCCGCGTTAAGGCTTTTGAGCGGGGCGCATTGGCGTCCAATCTGGGTGGTACCGTGGAGCGTTGCTTCATCCCTGAAAGTATGGGTGAAGCGGCGCTTTTTTTATCATATAAACAACTAAACACATATCGGAGGTAAGTATGGCACTTATTACAAAATCAATCAAGGGCACTCAGGACGTTCTTCCGTCTGAAAGCCACAAAGTCCGCTTTGTTGAGCAGACCGCTCTTGAAATTGCAGGGAACTGCGGCTTTCGTGAAATCAGAATTCCTGTTTTTGAACACACTGAGCTTTTTCAGCGCGGAGTTGGTGACACAACCGATGTTGTTCAAAAAGAAATGTATACCTTCCTTGATAAAGGCGGCCGTTCAATAACTCTGCGTCCTGAGGGTACGGCAGGCGTTGTTCGTTCATATCTTGAAAACGGACTTTCCAATGAACCAATGCCGCAGAAGCTTTGCTATCTTGTTTCCTGCTATCGCTATGAAAAGCCGCAGGCAGGCAGATTGCGCGAGTTCCATCAGTTCGGCCTTGAATGCATCGGAACCGCCTCTCCGGCCGCGGACGCCGAGGTCATCAGCGTTGCAAACGATATTTTTAACTATCTCGGAATTACCGGCCTGAAGCTTGAAATCAACTCCATTGGCTGTCCGGAATGCCGTAAGGAGTATCACAAGGCGCTGCATGATTACTTTGAAAGCAGAAAAAGCGAGCTTTGCAACACTTGCCTTGAAAGGCTTGACCGCAACCCAATGAGAATTCTTGACTGCAAAAGTCCCGTCTGCTCGGAAATTGCAAAGGGCGCACCCAAGGTTCTTGATTTTCTCTGTGATGACTGCAAGGCGCATTTTGAGTCGGTTCAAAGCTATCTCAAGGCAATGGGAATTGAGTTCACGGTCAATCCGACAATCGTCAGAGGGCTTGATTATTACACAAGAACCGTTTTTGAGTTTGTTTCAACCGGAATCGGAGCTCAAGGCACGGTTTGCGGCGGCGGACGCTATGACGGCCTTGTTGAAGAAATTGGCGGCGCCCATACGCCGGCGCTCGGTTTTGCAATCGGCATTGAAAGGCTTATGCTGCTCATGGAAAGTCTGAAGCTTCCGTTCCCGGAGAGTTCAAAGTGTGAGCTGTATATTGCAACAATGGGTGAAAAGGCAAGCCTTGAAGCGGCAAAAATTGCATCCGCACTCAGACATGAGGGCTGTGAGGTTCAATATGACGTTGTCGGACGCTCGGTCAAGGCGCAAATGAAATATGCAAACAAGCTCGGCGCGGCGTTCACCGTTGTTCTTGGAGACAGCGAACTTGAAAGCGGTGTTGTCAGACTCAAGAATATGGAAAGCGGAGAGGAAACCGAGGTTGCGCTTGAAAGTTTTGAAGAAGCGTTCATGCGCGCTTCCTTGAGCGAAAGCCTGAAGGGACTTGAAGACCTCGGTGTTGACACGGACATTGACATTGAAGAACTTATGAAAAGCAAATTATTCTAATTAAATTACCAGAGGTGTAAAAAATGGATACAATGACAGGACTCAAAAGAACCGGCTATTGCGGTTCATTCAGCGCAAAGAATATCGGCGAGACCGCCGTTGTCTGCGGCTGGGTGCAAAAGCAGCGTGACCTCGGTTCGCTCATTTTTATTGATTTGCGAGACAGAACGGGAATTGTTCAGCTTGCTTTTGACGACCACACGGAAAAGAGCGTTTTTGAAAAGGCGTTCACCGTTCGCAGCGAGTATGTTTTGATGGCAAAAGGTGTTGTTCGTGAACGCTCCTCAAAGAACCTTGACATCCCGACGGGTGAAATTGAAATTGACGTTTCAGATTTGCGCATCCTCGGCGAGAGCGAAACGCCGCCGTTTGATATCATTGAAAACTGCCCGACGAGTGAGCTGACAAGACTCAAATACCGTTATCTTGACCTGCGCCGCCCGGATCTTCAAAGGAATATCCTCATGCGCCACAGGATAACAAAAATCACGCGCGATTATTTTGACGAAAACGGCTTTGTTGAAATTGAAACTCCGATGCTTATCAAATCAACGCCCGAGGGCGCAAGAGACTTCCTTGTTCCCTCAAGAATCCATAAGGGCAGCTTTTATGCTCTTCCGCAATCACCGCAGCTTTATAAGCAGCTTTCAATGGTTGCCGGCTTTGACCGCTATATGCAGATTGCGCGCTGCTTCCGCGATGAGGATCTGCGCGCCGACCGCCAGCCCGAGTTCACTCAAATTGATGTTGAAATGAGCTTTGTTGAAATGGAGGACGTCCTTTCAATGATTGAGGGCTTCATGAAGAAGCTGTTCAAAGAAGCGCTCGGCGTTGACATCAACGAAAAGCTTCCGCGTTTGACATATAAAGAAGCAATGGAGCGTTACGGTTCCGACAAGCCGGATACGCGCTACGCGATGGAAATTTTTGACCTTGCCGATGAGGTTAAGGACTGCGGCTTCGGCGTGTTCTCCTCCGCCGTTAAAAACGGCGCAAGGGTTTGCGGAATCACCGCCAAAAAAGCATACTCTGTTCTCACAAGAAAAGAGATTGACAAACTCACTGAGTTCGTCAAAGGCATTGGCGCAAAGGGCATTGCCTGGATAAGATATGCCGAGGACGGAACGGTTGCTTCATCTTTTGCAAAGTTCATGACCGAGGATGAGCTTAACGCAATCAAAGAAAAAGCCTCTGCCGAAAACGGAGACGTTGTTCTCATCATTGCGGACAAGGAGCGCGTCACCCTCCCCGTTCTTGGTGCGCTGCGCCAGAACATTGCAAAGAAGCTCGGCATCATTCCGCAGGACAAATATAATCTTTTATGGATCGTTGAATTCCCGTTCTTTGACTGGGATGATGAGCTTGGCCAGTTTGTTGCAATGCACCACCCGTTCACCGCTCCGCTTGAGGAATGTCTGCCGTATCTTGAAAGCGACAAGGCAAACGTCAGAGCAACCGCATATGACCTTGTTCTCAACGGAATTGAGCTTGCCAGCGGTTCAATCAGAATCACTGACCCCGAACTTCAGAAGAGGATTTTTGAGCTTCTCGGCCTTTCCGATGAAGAAGCATATGAAAAGTTCGGCTTCCTCACTGATGCGTTCAAATACGGCGCACCGCCGCACGGCGGCATCGGTATCGGCCTTGACAGACTGTGTATGCAGCTTATGCGCCTTGACACTCTGCGCGATGTCATTGCTTATCCGAAGGTTCAGAACGCGAGTGAGCCGATGACCGAATGCCCGGCTGTTGTTGACAATGAGCAGCTTCTTGAGCTTGGCATTGAAACCGTTCAGGAAAATAAATAAAACTTTTTATTAACGCACTATTAACAGATGTTAAATGTTCTTTGGAATGTTTGACATCTGTTTGTTTTAAGCTATAATTAAAGTTAGCAGTGGGTACCCGGAACGCCCTTTGGGTTCCGGTGCTCAAAAAGAAGAGAAAAAATGTTCAGAAAGGGGATCGTTATGATTTCATTCAAAAACTTCGGAAGGACGCTTCTTTCCGTTGTTGCTGCTGCTTTTTATGTTGTTCTTTCCTTTGTCAGTGTCGGCGGAGGAAAGCAGGAGCTTCCCGTAACGCCGAAAGACTTTGAACCGGTGATGCGCTTTGCCGTTTGCAGCGATGTTCACTTCAAAAACGACAATGAGCTTGAGGCCAAGGGTGAAGCGGCCGGCGAGGAATATGAAAAGTATCTTGAAGAAGTTGACGTTCCGCCGCAGAGGCTCACCGCACTGCTCAAAACGGCATATGATTACTCCGAAAGCTATGACGGCTATAAGGGACTTGATGCAGTTGCCGTTGTTGGAGATTTCACAAACAAGGGCGCACCGGAGCAATACGAAGCATTCAACAAGGTCTTTAAGGAAAACCTCAAGGCCGGAACGCAGAAAATTGTTTGCAGCGGAAACCATGAGTATTATCTGTACCGCAAAAATGACAGAACCGAGGGCTCGTGCGTTTATGAAAAATATGAGGGCAGTCTTAACAGTCATTATGTGATTAACGGCTATCACTTCATTTCCGTTTCATATGACGAAAAAGTTGAAACATATCTCAAATCCGGTGCATGGCTCAAGAAGGAGCTTGACAAAGCCGTTGCAGACACGGGAGACAAGCCGATTTTTGTTTTTCAGCACCCGGCGCCGCTTTTGACAATTTATGGCGCAACAAAATGGGGCGACCCGGTGATTCCGGCAATCCTCAGCGCATATCCGCAGGTTGTTGACTTTTCTGGTCATTCGCATTATCCGATGAATGACCCGCGCTCAATCTGGCAGGGAACCTTTACCGCTCTCGGCTGCGGCTCACTTGCATATTTTGAAACCGAGCTTGACACCATTGCCGGAAACTTCCCCGGCGATACCACTAAGGCTGCGCAGTATTATATTGTTGAAGCGGACAAGGACTGGAACCTCAGAATCCGGTCATATGACCTTCTCACAAGCCAGTTCTTCACCGAATATTATCTCACGGGTCTTGCCGAAAAGAACTATCCTTACTCATATCAAAACCTCAGACAGCATGACACCGCACCTGTTTTTGAAAACGGCGGAAACATGAAGGTTACACTTAACAAGAACGGTGAGAGCGTTCTCACTTTTGACGGAGCCAAGGCAAGGTTTGTTACCGAAAGCTATAAGGTTACTTTGAGCAGCGGCGCGAAAATTGTTGCCGAGGACAACTTCTCCGGAAAGTATATGTATCTTTTTGAAGATGACAAATATGAGGTCAACCTCGGAAAGCTTGAAAGCGGAAAAAAATACACCGTTTCCGTTTATGCGCTCAGTGCGTTTGCAAAGACTTCAAAGCTCTTGAATCTTTCCTTCACGGCTGAGTAAAACAAACAATCAAACCGCACGTTCGTCTTTTTGAACGTGCGGTTTTTGTCATTCGCGCTTTCCTGACTGCATAAAGATTTAAAAGGCAGGTGAGAGCGGTGGTGTTCAGAATCAAATATAAAAACGCAGTATTTCTCGGTCTTCTTTTTGCCGCAATCGGAATTGCCGTGGGGCTTGCTTTCTCTTTTGTTCAGGCAAAGGAGGAAAAGGCTGAGAAGGCATATATAAAATGGGTGGAGTTCAACGCAAGCCTCAATGCACTTGAGGACACAATGGAGCTTGACATTAAAACACATGATTCACTTTATCATATAAGCTGGATAGACTCACTTTCATATCTTGCGGTCAAAAACGGAAACAACTGGAGCGGATATAAAAAGAAAGACCTTCAAAAAATGCTTGATACACTCGGAGACAGCAATACCATTGAGGATCTTGTTGGAGAAAACAAGTATTATTCATATTATAAAGAGACGTTCACGGCGGTTCTCGGAGGTCTGCTTGGAGAATATGAACGGCAGCTTCCGGACAAAAACGGCGGAAAAACCGCACGCTCCGGTTACGGCCTTGTTGCATACAGTCCGATTGCGGAGGGCTTCTCATACAGACATTATGATGACTTCGGCTCCTCCCGTTCATATGGCTACCGCAGAAGTCACCTCGGGAATGACCTTCTCGGCAATGTTGGAACACCGATTGTTGCGGTTGAGGGCGGAGAGGTTGAGTGCATCGGCTGGAACCAATATGGCGGCTGGCGCCTTGGAATACGCTCGTTTGACAAAAAGCGCTCATATTATTACGCACACCTTCGCAAGGATCATCCGTATCACAAGGATATTAAGCAAGGCTCGCTTGTCAAGGCCGGGCAAGTGATTGGTTATATGGGAATGACCGGGTATTCAACCAAGGAAAACGTCAACGGAATGAGTGTTCCTCACCTGCATTTCGGCTTGCAGCTCATTTTTGATGAGAGTCAGAAGGAGGGCACAAACCAGATTTGGCTCGATGTTTATAAGCTTGTCAAGCTGCTTTCAAGAAACCGTGCAACCGTTATCAAGGATGCCAAAAGCAAGGATTACTTCAGAAAGTATGACATCATTGACAAGCGCTATCCGCAGGAACTGCAAAAGTTTTCGGTTGATTAATGCAAAAAGCAGCCGCACGCTCTTTTGAAGGGGTGTGCGGCTGTTTAATTCACTCGGTTTCACCTCAGCGTCTGAACCTGAAGCGCGGAAACAAGCTCGGCCGAAAGCTTGTCAAGCTGCTCCTGAGACGGATTGGCACTGATTTTTTCAAGCTTTTTGTCATATTCGGCGTGCGTTGACTCGTCCGTTTTTGAAAGCAGATAATAGAACGTGTCAGTATAAATGCCCATATAAGGCGAAAAAGTTTTTTTGCCCCAGACCGCGCAGCCGTCTGAACTGTTTCCGGTGAAGCAGAGCGTACCCTCGGAAAGCTCCCTATCCCAGGCAAGAACGGGATAGATTGTAAATCTCTTTCCGTCAAGCTCAATTTCAAACGAGTCATTATCTTTTTTTGAAAAATAAAGGTCGGAAAGTGCGCGTGAAGAGGCAATATCATTTTGACTTATCGTTACACCGTTAAAGAAGGAAACAACCTGTGAGCTGCTGCAGGAAAGGGCAGTGTAATCACTTTTATTCGCTCCTTTGTCAAAGACAACAACGTCCCAGTTTCCGAACATATGCTTCATTGCAACGCCGTTTTCAATTTTCTCTCCGGCATACGGTTCGGGAACAAGAAGCGGACAGCCGCTTTTTGTCCACTTGATTTGGCGCAATTCAAGGCTCGGAAGCGCATCAACGGAAAGCTCCTTCCGGTTTGCCTCGGTCTGGCCGGCCAAGAGAGTTCCATCCGCCTTGAAATATAGCTGCGACTGGAAAGCCATTAGATATTTTCCGTCCTCGGTTTTGATGACGCACGGGCTTCCGGGTGAGGCTTTGCCGGTGCTTGTGTATGAAACTTTTCCGTTTCTGCTTTGAGTGAAGTTGTAACCGGCAGCAAGAAGCTCGCCTTTTGAATACTGATTGAGCTTTTTTGAACCGGAAAATTCAGAAAGGCTGTTTCCGCTTTCGTCAAGATAAGGGCCGTCAATTCTTTTGCTTTTTGCCGCCCTGATTTCATAGTTCTTTTCTTCAACTCCGTAAGTGAGGAAAAGATAGTAATATCCGTCATGACAGAAAATTTCAGGCGCACAAACAAGGCTTCCGTCATTTTTTGAAAGCGAGGGAACCGAGCCGGGCTTTGCAATCAAAACGCCGGTATGAAAATCGCGTCCGCCGTATTCATGAACGGTAGAAATTTTTTCACCGGCAGAATTGAGGCTGCTGCTTGTTTTAAGAAGGCCAGTGTCTTTGTCAAGCTCAAGGAGATAGATGCCGCCGTTTATTGTGTCCTTACCGAAATACGAACCGTAGGCAAGATACATTTTTCCCTCATCAGTCAGGATAACTGACGGGTGAACGGCGTTGCTTTCATCGTAATGTGCTTTTTCGCTCTCCGTTTTTCCGTCTGAAAGCTTTTCACCTTTGTGATAGCCGCAGGTTGAAACAACAAGGCCGACTTCCGTCCACTTTTTGCTTTTGACAGAGGACTCAAGGTCGTTTGTTGAAACGCAGAAAATTGCCGATTCATTCGCGTCTTGCGTTTTTGAAAGCGAAAAGTAAAGATAATATGTATCTCCGACTTTGACAATGTCCGGCGCAAGGGGAGTTCTGTCGCAAAGAACGGAGGAGTAGGAAAGGCTGGTGCCGTATCCGTGAGCCTTTGACCAATTATAAACGCATTTAAACTGCGAAAAATCCATAACCTCGTTCGATTCGGCCGAAACGGGAGAGTCAAAATATGTTGTTCGGCTTGTCCAGTTGATAAGATCCTTTGAACGCGCAACTGCGTTGTCTGAGCCGAAGGCATAATAATATCCGCTCTTTTCGTCAAAGATTATGCTCGGGTCGCGGAAATTATAGGCTCCGGCAGAGCCGAGATACTCGGTGCTGCAAAGCGGAGAAATTTCCGGCTCATCCGGATAGTTGAGAGCACCGGTGCCGGTTTCGGCTTTCGGTCTTGTTCCCTTTTTAAAGGTTGCAATGACGTTGCTGTTCTTTTTAACCTTGAAGCGGTACTGGAGCATCCTCACATCGGCCGTGACATCGGCGCCGTTAACGGTGAGGGTGTCAAGCGTATAATATGAAGTTTCCGTGCGTTCGGGGTTGATGTTGATTGTCAGCGTTTCGTTCGCCTTGCAGGTGACGCGATACTTGCTGTCTTTTCCGACTGCCTCGGCATTGTTCACACTGAGCATTCCGTGCTCATAGCTTTCGATAAAAACCTGATACTCAAAGCTGTGAATGAATTTGAAATATACACCGACAAGCGATGCAGCAAGCACCAGCGCAATGGAAAAAAACAAAAGGAATTTTTTAAACATTTCAAAAAAAGCTCCTTCCGGGTATTATTACTCAACCGTGAGAGAGGAAATAATGTTTGAATAAATTGACACCGCGCCGGAGAAAAAGTTCTTTTTGACAATTTCAACCTGAGACGCATCCGCAACAAAAACCGTGAGACTCATCAGCTGAATCCCAACGTCGTTAACGCGGAAGGTGACGTAATATCCGCCGTCCTTTTCCTCGGTAATAACATCACACTCGCTTTTGATTTTTTCGCGTGTAAGAACGGCGAGGGCGGCGCTGACCGCTTTTTCGCGTATTGAGCGCGGAAGGGAGCGCTCAATGGTTGAAACCTCATATTTGGCTTTATGAGTGATTGTGAAGATTTCATCCTTTTCGCCAAGCTCGGAAAGGACGGTTCCGTTCTTAACAAGTTCATTAAGCGCCTCGTTGACCTCAAAGTAGTTGGCAATGGGGTACTCCTGAAGAATATCGTTAATCTGCGAGCGCGAAAGGCTACGGTCAACCATTTTGAGCAAATAGCACAAAAGCAGCTTAATCTCTGATTTTTCCCTGAGACCGCCGGGAGCAATGCCCTCGCTGAAAGTTTCGTTTTGCTGTTCCATTGTTTGTAATCCTCCGAAAATGCCTTTGTCAGGTTTTTAGAATATATACAATTATATATATTTTAACACAAGAAAAACATAAAATAAAGACAAATGATAAAATTCATCCATATTTTCCGCGGCCGCTTGACAGAAAACGTGTATGCGTTTAAAATTAAGTAACTGCCGGTTAATTGACATAGATTCTGCTTCGGAGGGATTCTTAATGACAAATAAATATTCAACCGTTCTTTTTGACGCCGATAACACACTATTTGATTTTGACATGGCGGAGCACCGCGCCCTTGAGCGCGCGCTGACTGAAGCCGGTGTGAACTTCACAGATGAAACAGCGGCTCTTTACAGCAAAATCAACCTTTCATACTGGCGTGCCTTTGAGCGCGGAGAGGTCACAAAAGCCGTTTTGCGCACGGCGCGGTTCAAGGATCTTTTTGAAAAAATCGGGTTTGAAAAAAAGGTCGACCTTTCCTCTCTTGCAGACAGCTATCTTTCCTATCTCGGAGAGGGAGCGTTCCTTCTTGACGGCGCGCTTTATCTTTGTCAAAGGCTTAAAGAGGAGGGCTATGAGGTTGACATAATCACGAACGGAGTGACCGCAACGCAAAAAAGCCGCCTCAAAAAAAGCGGGCTTGACAAAATTGTTGACAAAGTGTTTATCTCTGAGGAGATAGGCGTTCAAAAGCCGTTTCCGGCTTTTTTTGAGTATGTTTTTGAAAATATTGACGAAAAGAATAAGGCAAGAATTGTTGTTGTCGGCGATTCATACGGCTCAGACATCAAAGGCGCGTGTGCGGTTGGGCTTGACTGCGTTTGGTTCAACCGGCTGAAAGAGGAAAATTCTCTTTCACTTCCGGTGACCAAGGAGATTGAAAGCCTCAGCGAGCTGTTTGAATTTTTTGGACTGGAGTGAAAAAACAACGGCGGTCGGGTTCCCGGCCGCCGTATTTTGTGTCCTGCGCTTGTTACAGCCGATGGCGAAAGCAGACCGATGCTGTCATAGTAATGCAGTGTGCGCACACTGACGCCGGAAATTTTGCTGACTTCATGAATGGGCTTCATTCTCTTTCCCTCCTGTGCAAGAAAAGAATACACTATGACGCAACGTCAAAGTCAAGCGGTTTTCAAAAATTTATTCGGACATTCTTTTTTAATTTCAAGAATGTCTTTTGGAATCTCACTTTCCGCCATATTGAGCGGATAAGAGCAGGTGCCACCCTTTTTTGCCGTTTCATAAAACCAATGCTTATAATTGAGAGTGTCAAGTGTTTTTTTGAGCTGTTCAATCTGTTCAAGAACGTCAAACATTGGCACGGCGCAAAAAAGGACAGTTGGTTTTCTCACATAGCTTTTGAAATTCCGGGCACCGATTGCAGCACAGAATGGTGCGAAGAAGTGTCCGACAGTGAATATGACTTGCTTTAAGGAGGTTTTATAAAATGAAAAAGGTTACGGCAGGCCACGATGCTTTGGGAAGCTTTGCTCCAAAGTTTGCTGAACTTAATGACGATGTGCTTTTTGGCGAGGTTTGGTCAAGGGAGGACAAGCTTTCTCCGCGCGACAGAAGCCTTATCACGGTTGCGGCGCTGATGTCCGCCGGAATTCTTGACGGCTCACTTAAGTATCACATTTCACACGCAAAGGAAAACGGCGTAACAAAACAGGAAATGGCTGAGGCACTCACTCACCTTGCTTTTTATGCAGGCTGGCCAAAGGCGTGGGCGGCGTTCAATATGGCGAAAGAAATATATGAAGCTGATGAATAAATGCAGACTTACTCACAATATTGTTTGACGCTTTAAAAATATTTTTGTGCAATTTTTATTAATTAGTTGACAGAACAGAAATAATACGCTATAATTGAATAAATCGACCGCTGATTAATCTTAATTAAAAATTAGTCAGCGGTTTTTTTAAAAAAACGCGGCTTTAAAAGGCTGTTAAGGAGGAAATTTTGCATGAAGAAAACAACAAAAAAACTCGTTTCTCTTTTCCTTGCGGTGCTTATGCTGATGTCGTGCTTCGGCGCATCGGCTGCGGCGCAGGAAATTGAAACAACCCTTCCGGTTGTTGAGCTTGAAGGGACCGAAATGAAGCTCGGTGAGAAGTATCCGATTGACATTGATGACTTCTTAGGAAAGTTTATTCCGGAAAAAAGCGGCCTTTATGAGGTTTATGCTTTTAACGCCGGTCTGAATGCCTATAACAGCAGCGGCTGGTTTGAGGGTGAAACCGAAACTGGAAGCATACTCAAGGACGATGTGCTGTTCTATTGCGAAAAACAATTCCTTGAGCTTGAAAAAGGAAAGACCTATGCTTTTTCCTGTTATAGCTTGGAGGAAGATTATGATGCGTACGTGACGGTAAATTTCGTTTGCGCTCATGAAAATCAGGAAGAAAAGGCTGCCGTTGAGGTGACCTGCGGTATCGGTTACACCGCAGGCGTATATTGCAATGACTGCAAAAGGTGGTTGAGCGGCCATACGGCTGTTTTTAAACCGCATACCGATAAAAACGGCGACCATATCTGTGATGTTTGCAAGAAGGAAAGCCTCGACTCATACGGTGATATTGTTGACAGAAACGGCAAAAAGAACGCAAGCTATAAGCTTTTCTCAGACGGAGAGCTTGTTGTTTCCGGCACCGGTGAGGTGAAATGGTTCAGCGTTTATGCTCTTGATAACGAGGATATCTGCCTGAATGAAAAGGTCAAAAAAATCATTGTTGAAGAGGGCATAACATCTCTTGGCTATAAAGCTTTTTACGACTTTAAATTTGTTGAATCCGTCTCGCTTCCGGAAAGTCTTGAAGCCATTGAAGAGCCGGGTCGGCTCATTGACAGCTCAGCCTTCAAAAAATTTGAGGTTTCGCCGAAGAATAAAGCATTCAGTGCCAAAGACGGCGTGCTTTTCAGCAAGGACAAAAAGGTTCTTCTTGCCTATCCCGGCGGAAAGACCGAAAAAAGCTACACCGTTCCTCAGGAAGTTGAACGCATTGGAGAACGCGCGTTCCGCTATGCCTCTGACCTTGAAGCATTGAATCTTCCGGAGAGTCTGCGCTTTGTTGGCAGTTTGGCATTCCCGGAGCATATGGAAAAAACCGAGGGCTGCGTGAAGTATGTCGGCTCTGTTGCAGTTGGAACGCAAGAAACCGATGAAGGAGAACTTCCGAGCGTTATCAGAGTCAGAAAGGGCACAAAAATTCTTGCCGAATATGCTTTTGAGGATGCTGATGTTAGAGGTATTGCTCTTCCGGAAGGACTCATTTCAATCTCTAACGGTGCTTTTGAAACCTTGGGAGTAAGCAGCATTATTCTTCCGCAGACCGTGAAGTATATTGAGGACGGCGCTTTTTCCCAGTGCTACATTAACAACCTCGTTGTTCCGGCATCGGTTGAATATTTTGGAGATAACGGCTTCAAAAATCTTGAAGCGATAGCTTTCCTTAACTCGAACTGCAAAATCGGAGCATTGTACAACGGTTATGCCTTCATTGAGGACGGTTCTTTCCCGGTTGAGCTTATTGCAGGCTTCAGCGGCTCAACGGCTGAAAAGAGTGCAAAGGAAAACGGCGCAATGTTTGCTGCTCTTGATGAGGGTCATGAACACGTCTATTTCTGCACGGCATATGATTACGAAACCTGCACAAAGGACGGAAAGGTTGTCTATTCCTGCCCCTGCGGAAAGAGCGCACCTATGGAGGAAATTATCCCTGCCTCACATTCATGGGACGAGGAAAGCGTTGACGCGGTAAGCGGAAAGGCTCATTATGTTTGTGTTGATTGCGGCGCAGAAAAGGATGTGCAGTGCTCCTGCATCTGCCATAAAGGCGGAATTTATAAATTCTTCTATAAGTTTGTCAGCATTTTCTGGAGGCTGTTCAAGATAAAACAATGCTGCGATTGCGGCATGATTTTGCATTATTAAAAACGGAAAGGGGAAAAAGCAATGAAAAAGTTTAAAAGTGCTCTTGCGTTGCTTCTTTGCGCGCTGATGCTTCTGCCGACTCTTTCTGCCGGTTTGGCTTTTGCGGTGGGGGATGTCTATCCCGAAAGTGAGCATTATTACAGCAACAATTATTACAACGAGTGGGTATATACATATCCGAAAGAGGCTGAGGGTCTTTTTGTAACATTTTCAAAAAAGACAAAGACCGAACGCGCGGACAATTTTTACGGCATCAGCTTTAAAAGCGATGAAGGAATCAGCCTTGGGGATGTTACAGATCTTTGGCAAACTAGGAAAATTGGCGACTATATCTCAATTTTTGATAAGAACAACAATCTTATCGATGTCTATCAAGGTGACGAGCTTTCCGGTGAGACTGTGTACATTCCCGGAAACACTTTTAAAATTTCCCTGACAACGGACTCGTCCGTAACCGCATACGGCTTTTCAATCGACAGAATTTCAGATACTGTTCCGGAAGATACCGTTGGTGTGCTTTATGACTTTGGAAACGGTGAGATTAAAACCGATATCTTTGACTTTGACTATCTGGAAAAATATTACACGCGCTATGATGAGGAAAGTGAAGATTGGATTCTTACCGCGCCTTTGAGCCCGTACTGGTGTGGATACACAACAGATTCCGGCGCCGTAATCGGCTGGGAAGCGGAGGATAAAACAGTTTATTCCTATGCTGTTGAGGGCGGTGCTTACAGTATTCATGCGGAGGAAAAAGTTTTCCCGGTTGACAGTGAAAAAGGCGGAATTTATCGCTTCACCGCGGTCAAAACTCCTGTTATGCTTCAAAAAGAAGATGTCTATAGCTTCACAAACAGCTCTGAATATTTTTCTGTTGACGGCAACGGCGGCTATTACATGACCAAGGAAAGCTATCTGCGCCTTGTTGCGAGCGCCTGCATCATTCACTCGGTCGGCCCGCTTGCGCTCCCGGCTTCGGTTCTTTCAACCGTTTTGATAGGTTATCCGCAAATGCAGTGGAACGGTTCTTGCATCGGCTTCACATCAACCGTCTGTCTCCAGAAGAAAGGCATTCTTGACGTTGTTAAAACCGTAAATCAGGACGGTGCAAAATGTATCAATGACTTAAAGCCGACAAAGGAGCTTATCAATCTGATAAACTACTATAACGGCCAAGCCTCGCTTACAACGGTCACCAAGAACAAAGCGAACAGAAAAACTCCGAAGGAATTTTCAAGACAGCTTAAAAAGATGTTTGAAAGCGTTTGCGCCGGAAATCTTGTTCTCATGGAATTTATGCAGCTTGGCGGCAATGAAGGTCTTTATCACGGCTTTGCTCTCACCGGCGGTTACACCGATGAAAACGGAAATCACGTTTTGTTCTATTATGATGACAACGATCAAGAATACGGCAGTGAGGGAATATGCTCCGTCTGCTATATTGCTCCGGACTTTTCGGAGATTTATACCGGAGATTACGGTGCGCTTGAAACAATTCTCTGGACGGATGAGTTTGAGGGATACAAGTCTATCGATATAAACTCAAAGAGCATTAATCCGTCTTATTATTGGAAAGAATATATCAAGCACATTGTTGAAATTTTCAAAGAGTGGCTTGAGTTCTATCTCTTTGGTGCACTTAAAAAGTAAAAAATAAGAACGGCCGGAATTTTCAGCAGTTACTGCAAATTCCGGCCGTTTTTTTAAATTGCTTGTTAATCCATGATGACTCTGACTCTGATAATGCCGTCAATGCTTGAAAAAAGCTTTTCAAAGTCGGTGTCCTTTTCGCCGAGGCTGATGTCAACAATGGTATATGCCATGTCCTTCTTGGCCTTGTTCAAAAGGTTTTCAATGTTATATCCCTCGTTTGCAACGGCCGATGAAATGTTTGCAATCATGTTTGGAATATTTTTATGGATGATGCAAAGGCGGCAGTTTGTTTCGCGCACGGTGGAAACATTCGGAAAGTTAACTGAGTTTCTGATGTTTCCGTTTTCAAGGAAGTCAAGAAGTTCGTCTGCCGCGCTGACTGCACAGTTTTCCTCCGACTCCGGCGTTGAGGCGCCGAGGTGAGGAATTGCAATAACGCTTTTCTGTCCGATAAGCTGCGCACTCGGAAAGTCTGTGACATATGAAGAAACTTTTCCGTCTTCAAGCGCTTCAAGAATGTCTCTGTCATTCACAAGGCCGCCGCGAGAGAAGTTCATGATTCTCACTCCGTCTTTCATCATTGAAAGCGCGTTCTTGTTAATCATGTTCCTTGTTGAATCAAGCAGAGGAACGTGAATTGTGATGTAATCGCAGGAGGAGAAAATCTCCTTAAGACTTTGCGCGTGTCTGATTGAGCGCGAAAGGTGCCATGCGGATTCAACGGAAAGGAACGGATCATAACCGAGAACATCCATGCGAAGCTGTTTTGCCGCGTTTGCAACAAGAACGCCTATCGCGCCGAGGCCGATAACGCCGAGCGTTTTTCCCTGAAGCTCGGGGCCGGCAAAGTTGCTTTTTCCTTTTTCAATGAGCTTTGAAAGCTCCGGTTCGTCCTTAACGGTCTCCACCCATTCGATTGCGTCAACAATTTTTCTTGATGAAAGGAGGAGGCCTGCAAGAACAAGCTCCTTAACGGCGTTTGAATTGGCGCCGGGGGTGTTGAAAACAACAATGCCCTTTTCGCTGCAAAAATCAACCGGAATGTTATTGACCCCGGCTCCGGCTCTTGCAACGGCCTTGACGGAGGCCGGAAACGGAAATTCATGCATATCAGCCGAGCGGACAAGAACCGCGTCAGGGTCTTTCACAGAATCGCCGCAGGTATAACCCCTTTTTTCAAGGTGGCAGAGTCCGGCTTCAGAAATTTTGTTGAGAGTCAAAATATTCCTGCTCATGCGTTTTCCTCCTCAAATTTTTTCATGAAGGCAACAAGCTTTTCAACGCCCTCAAGCGGCATTCCGTTGTATACGGAAGCTCTCATTCCGCCAACGGTGCGGTGGCCTTTGATGTTGACAAAGCCGTTTTCAGCGGCCTGCTTCACAAACAGCGCGTCAAGGTCTGCGTTTCCGGTGACAAACGGAATGTTCATCAGTGAGCGATCCTCTTTTGCGGTGGTACCTTTGAAAAGCTTTGAGGAATCAAGGAAGTCATAGATGAGTCTTGCTTTTTGTTCGTTGAGTTTTTTCATGCTTTCAAGGCCGCCGATTTCGTTCTTGAGCCATTCAAACATGAGCTTGCACATATAAATTCCGTAGCAGGGCGGAGTGTTATAGAGCGACTTGTTTTCCGCATGAATTTTATATTTGAACATTGTTGGTGTGATATCCATCGGTTCGCCGATCAAATCCTCGCGGATGATGACAACCGTCACTCCGGCAGGACCCATGTTCTTTTGCGCACCGGCAAAAAGCAGGCCGAATTTTGAAACGTCAATCGGCTGTGAAAGAATGAAGGAGGAGATATCGGCAACAAGGGGAACCGAACCTGTGTCCGGAAGGGAGGGAAACTTTGTTCCGTAAATTGTGTTGTTGAGGCAGATGTAAACATAGTCCGCATCACTGTCAAACATTGATTTGTCCGTTTTCGGAATATATGAATAGGTTTTGTCCTCAGAGGAGGCAACAATTCTTGCTTCTCCGTATCGCGCAGCCTCCTGAAAAGCCTTTTTTGCCCACTGTCCGGTTATGATGAAATCGGCCTTTTTGCTTTTGGTCATCAGGTTCATCGGTATCATTGAAAACTGCGAGGAGCCGCCGCCCTGGAGAAAAAGAACTTTATAATTATCGGGAATATTCATCAATCCTCTCAAAAGGCTTTCCGCTTTGTCAATTATCGACTGGAAAACCTTTGAACGGTGAGACATCTCCATAACCGACTGACCGCTGCCTTCATAATCAAGCATTTCGCTTGCTGCTTTTCTGAGTACGGCTTCGGGCATCATTGACGGACCGGCCGAAAAATTGAATACTCGTGACACTTTGAAACACCTCTTGAAAAAAGATTATTCCACCGCAGAACCGGCCGGAGCCGTCAGGCGGTGTAATTGAAAAAAGTATACTACATACTATGAAAGTGTGTCAATGTTGAAAACAACGGAAAGTTTTGATATTCGGCCACAATTTTTGTTATCGCGCACAAAAGCGTTCAAATAATGTGCAGGCGTTCGTTATATGAATAAATTGGGGTCTTTTCTTTTTTTTGAATGTGTGATAAAATAGCTGTGTGTTCAAAATTAACAATGGGAGGTTCTTGGAATGAAAAGGATTGTTTCGCTTTTTGCCGCGCTGGTTTTGGTTCTTTCGGTCGGTTTGTGCACCGCTGCGCAGGCGGCAGAGGTTACATATTCGCTCACAACGGAGGAACAGGACATCTTCCTCGGAAAAACCTATAAAAGAAAGATTAAAACAGTGCCGGCTGGTGCGAACACTTCTTCCGCCCTCTGGTTCAGCAGTGATGAAAGCGTTGCGTCCGTTGATCCGGACGGAACCGTTCGCGCCCGGTCGCAGGGCAATGCAACAATAATGGTTGAAATTGAAGGCTGCACTTTCAGCTATAAAGTCCGAGTTGTTGCGCCGTTTTTAAGCTGCCGAACCAAGTCGCTTTATCTCGGGCAGCAATATACACTTGAGGTTAACGGCGGAAGCGGAAAAACAACGTGGAAATCAAGCAACAAAAAGGTTGCCTCTGTTAATAAAAAGGGCGTTATCACGGCGCGCAAGCCCGGAAAAGCAACTGTTACCGTAACAAGGAACGGCGTTTCAATGCAGTGCAAGGTCACCGTTTTGAAGCCTGCGTTCAAAAAAACGTCTGTCAATCTTCAGGTTGGCGGAAAAACAAGGCTGCGCATTAACGGCGGAACTGAGAAGGCAAAATGGAAAAGCTCAAATCCTGCCGTTGTAACGGTTAATTCAAACGGAACGCTGCGCGGAAAAAAGATCGGCAAAGCAACTGTTACCGCAACGCTCAACGGTTACAAGCTCTCCTGCAAGGTCAATGTTTATACTCATATGCTCAGCCGTTCCTCACTCACGCTTGAGGCCGGTGATTCCCAAAAGCTCACCGTGACCGGCGGCAGCGGAAAGGTCACTTGGAAAAGCAGTAACCCGAAGATTGCAGCGGTGAACGCAAAAGGTGTTGTCACCGGAAAAAACGCCGGAACCGCAAAAATCACAGCAATCAAAAACGGTTTCAAGCTCAACTGCAAGGTTACGGTCAGAGTGACAAGCCTTTCCGCGCCCGCCGGTAAGGAGAACATTGTTGAAGCGTACTGCGAGGCTGTGAACAAGACGAAGGCGGCGAAGAAATTTAAGCTCACTGTTTCAAATGATCCGACATTCCACATAACAAGAGCGACCGACACAAAGAACAAAATTGTTTTCACTCTCATGCTTGAAATGTTTTTCAGGGATGCGGAAAACAGCTACACTTTCAAAGACGGACTCACCGAAAAGGGGAACAAGCCCACGGCGTTCATTCCACCGCTTTTCCAATCCTGCAGTCTTGACAGCGCCGGTGTTGCAAGTGCATCGGCCAAAAAGGACGGCAACGGTTACATTATTAAAATGAAGCTGAACAAGGAGAAGGCGCATTTCAGCGGAACCGGAAGCAACACAAGTGTATACAACAAAGCCGTTTCAAAACCGCTGAATCTTTCGGTTTATCAGATTGCGGATGATGAGGATCTTGCTAAAATCACAATAACCTATACCGGAACCGAGGTCACCGCAAGAGTTGACAACCGCGGAAGGCTCACAAATCTGACGGTCATTGCTCCGCAAACATTCAGAGCCGACACAAACTTCTCTGCTGATATTACAACAAGGGACTATTACGTTTTCAAGTATTAAGCAGTCGCTACTGGCGATGAGGTTTCTCATCGGATTATAGCTGACAACGCATTGCTTGCTGCGTGAGGCGGCGGAAAATATACCGTCGGGATTTGCGCTCCCATCCAGTTATTGCTACCTAATATTAAAGGCTGTTCCGGATTGTTTTGGAACAGCCTTTTACTTTTGTTCCATTGGCTTGACAAATTCCGCCAATGCGGTATAATATACTTTCAGGAGACAGGAAAAATTCAACCGGTGCCGGATGATGCGGACAAAATCTTATTCTTTGTATATTTCAGCCGGCTTCGGTGTCAGAATAACATATAAAACGAAAGGAAGTTTTTAATATATGGACATGACTTCTCTCAGGCCGAATCCCGAAAAAAAGCTTAAAATAACCACCGATTGGGGAACCTTCTGCCGTTTTCCCGTTAAGACAAAGGTTGTTTATAAAGGTGACGTTCTCACTGACATCATGGACGAATATGTTATGCCGTTCATCAAAGAGGGCGACATGATTTTCATCAGCGAAAAAATCGTTGCCATAAGCCAGGGCAGGGCATTTGATATTGACGACATTAAGCCCTCGCGCCTTGCAAAGCTCCTTTGCAAGTTCGTCTATAAATCACCTTACGGAATCGGACTTGGAAGTCCGTGGACAATGGAGCTTGCACTGCGCGATGTTGGCGCACCGAAAATTCTTTTTGCGGCTTTTTGCTCTGCGGTAACAAAGCCGTTCGGCATCAGAGGTGTGTTCTATAAAATTGTTGGCGAAAAAGCCCGCGCGATTGACGGCCCGTGCGATTGCACCCTTCCGCCGTATAACCACTATGCAAAGCTTGCACCGTTCAAGCCAAACGATGTTGCCGCCGACCTTGAAAAACACACCGGCTGCAAGGTTGTTGTTATGGACGCGAATGATATCGGCAGAGAAATCCTCGGAAGAAGCGATGAAGCGCTTGAAATTGATTTTTGCAAGGCTGTTTTTGAGGACAACCCCCTTGGTCAAAGCTCTCAGCAGACGCCGATTGCAATCGTCCGCAAGGAAGAAAACACGACTGACGATATTCTTCCGGAAGATGCTCCCGCTGAAGAATAATGATTATTATCAAAAAAGCTGTTACGAAACATCTGCTTCGTAACAGCTTTTGCGTTTTACTTAAGTTACTTAAGATTGTAATCTTTCATGTAATCGTTGATTTTTTGAACCGGATCAAGGAAAACGCTGACGGATTCATCATGGTTGAGCGTGTCAATAATGAATGCGCAGTATTTTGACATATCAACATTTCCGTGCCACTCTCTGTCAATGAGCTCTTCCGGAGTGTAGACAAGGTTTGTTGTGAAAATCTTGTTGAAAAGTCCCTCTTTATAAGCCTCATCAAAGCGCTCAAGGCCGGAGGTGAAAAGGCCGAAGGTTGCAAAAACAAAAATCCTTTTTGCCTTAAGGCCTTTGAGCTGGCGGCAGACATCAATGATGCTGTCTCCGCTTGAAATCATGTCATCAACAACAATAACATCCTTGCCTTCAACATTGTCTCCGAGGAATTCGTGCGCAAGAATCGGGTTGCGGCCGTTGACAACTCTTGAGTAATCGCGGCGCTTATAGAACATTCCAAGCTCAATTCCGAGAACCTGTGAATAATAGACGCAACGGCTCATTCCGCCTTCATCGGGAGAGATCATCATGGTTCTTTCGGGGAGAAATTTGATGTCGTTATTAACGCTTTTTGCAAGAGCTTTAATCATCTGATAGGTTGGTGAAACGCTTTCAAAGCTGATTCTTATTGCGTTTTGAACCCTCGGGTCGTGGGCATCAAAGGTGATGATGTTTGAAACGCCCATGTTTTCAAGCTCCTGCAAAGCGAGCGCACAGTCGAGTGATTCCCTTGCGGAGCGCTTGTGCTGTCTGCCCTCATAAAGCATCGGCATGATGACAGTGATTCTTCTTGCCTTTCCTGCACAGGCGGAGATAACTCTTTTAAGGTCGGCAAAATGATCGTCAGGACTCATCGGAATGTCAAGCGGCTTTCCGTCTGCGTCCTTGATGTCATACATCCGGTATGTTACACTGTAATTAAAGCAGTCGGCAATAATAAAAAGGTCATATCCTCTGATGGTCTCGCAAACAACGCCCTTGCCTTCACCGGTTGAAAAACGCGGAAGCAAAACATCAATGAGATATGATTCCTTCTGATAGCCTTCAAAATATATTGAGTTTTTGTGTTCGGACTTAACCTCTCTGCGGCAGCCGACAATATAGTCGTTAATTTTCTGCGCAAAGGCCTCGCTGCCCCTCATGGCAATAATTCCAAGGCGTCCCTGGGGAACGCTGGTCACTCCGTCTCGGTTCAAAGATGACATAATAAATACCCCCTGAAAATCTCTCTTAAAAAGCCGGGCGGACAACACTGTCCGCCAAAAATGATACAAATTAATTCTACTGTTTTAAGCGTGAGATAGCAATAGATATGCCGAAACTTGTCAGCAAAAATAAAATTTTGTCAAAGAATTTTATTTAGCACAATATAACAAAAAAGCGAAAAAGGTCGGTTATCACCGCAAAGCATATCAGCTATAGCTTGATTCGGTGGTTATAACCGCATAATAATTTTCGTTCTGCTCTCTGATTTTTTCGCTCAAGAGTTCTTTTGTTTGTCTTTCGGAATATTTAAAGTCAAACGGAATAACAAGGTCAAAGATAAGGTTTGTGTGGGTTGGACCGTCAACAACCCTGAAGTCATGAATCTGGAGCGCCGGGTCAATTTCACGGCACCGGGCGGTAACAAGAGAGTGGAGCTCGTCAACCCGTTCATCGTTAACAACAAGCGGATCCATATGAATAACAAGCTGAATTGAAAACTTTTTCAAAACCTCGCGTTCAATGAGGTCAATGGTGTCATGTGCTTTAAGAATGTCAACGGTTGAGGGAACCTCTGCATGGACGGACGCAAAGAATTTTGAAGCACCATAGGAGTGAATAACAAGGTCATGAATTCCGATTATGCCGTCATGACTCAAAATGAATGAGCGCAAGGAATCAACAAGCTCCTTTGAGGGCGGAGTACCGAGCAGGATTCCAATGGTCTCCTTTAGTATCCCGAGGCCGGAATACATTATGAAAAGCGCAACAACAATTCCGAAAACGCCGTCAACCGGGAAAGACGTAAATTGAGAAAGAATGAGCGCAAGCAGCGTTGAGGCGGTTGCTGCGGTGTCGCTTATGCTGTCTGCAACAACGGCGCTCATTGCCGGAGAGTCGATTTTTTTTCCGAGATAGCGGTTGAAAAGCGCAAGCCAGATTTTTCCGCCGATTGAAAGCAGCAGAACGGCGCACGCCGCCCATGAAAAGACGGATGGCTCGGGATTTTTGATTTTTTCAATCGAAGATTTGATGAGCTCAAGGCCCATCATTTCAACAATGAAGCCAACAACGAGTGCGGCAACATATTCAATCCTGCCGTGGCCGAACGGATGCTCCTTGTCCGGCTTTGCACCGGCCATTCTGAAACCGACGAGCGTGACAACATTTGAACCGGCGTCCGAGAGGTTGTTGAGCGCATCACCGGTGATTGCAATACTGTGGCTCGCCGTTCCGATTATGAACTTTGCAGTGGCAAGAAGAACATTGACAATTATTCCCGCAATTCCGCTGAGCATTCCGTATCTTTCACGCACAACGGCGCTGTGGGTTCTTTCGCTGTCTTTAACAAACAGCCGGACAAGTTGCTTGAACATCGGCAAAACCTCGCAATAGCAGCGCACGCCTGCAAGGTGCAAGCGTGCAAAATTAATAACTGATTATTTTTCAACAATGTGAACATCGAGCTGATCATACGGAATGTTGATTTTGTTTTTGTCAAAGGCAAGCTTAACACTCTCCTGCATTGCAAAATATACATTCCAGTAATCGGCGTTGAGACACCAGAGCCTGACGGTCAGCTCAACCGCGCTTGCACCGTGGGAGTTGACATAGACAACCGGCGCCGGATCCTGAAGGACGGCGGAATTCTGTGTTGCCGTTTCAAGGATAACGGACTTTGCTTTTGTGATGTCATCGTCATAGCCTATTGAGAACGTCAGATCAACGCGGCGCTCTTTTTCGGCCGAGTAGTTGACAATGTGGTTTTTGGTCAGATCGGAGTTTGGAATAATAATGCGTTTGTTGTCTGCGGTTGTGATTATTGTGTTCATGAAGCGTATTTCCGAAATGTTTCCGGCAAGGCCGCCAACTTCAATAAAATCGCCGTTTTTGAACGGGTGGTTGAGAAGAATCTGAACACCGCTTGCGCATTGGGCAACACTGTCTTGAAGGCCGAGGCCGATTGCAACGCCGACGGCACTGAACGCGGCAAGGATTGAGGTGATTTTGATGAACATTGAAAGCGCCGTGAGGAAGAAAATCAGCTTCACAAAAGCGGAAATCATCCGCGCAATGAACTTATAAACCGTTGGGTCAACATTCTGTGACTTCATGGCCTTTGTTGCAAGCTTTGAAATCAGCCTTGAAAGCCAGATTCCGAGGATGATGATAACAACGGCGATGATGATTGTTGGAAGCTTATCGAAAAATTTGTTAACAAGGTCCCATTTTTTCCAAAGAGAACTGAAGTTTCGGACGGCTTCCTCGGGATTCACGAACTGACCGCTCGCGTCAAGAAGGGGATTGGTGGTGGACTCGGCTTTTTCAATGCCAAGCTCCAGAAGTCTGAGTCCGGTCAATTTTTAACACTCCTTTGCTTTTTTGAAGTCTTTCATATATTAACATAGTACGTCTGAAAAATAATAATCGTTCGGAAAAATCAGAACGATTAGCCGAGGGTAAATACACAAAGGCAAAAATAATAAAAGGGAACCGGCGCGCGGTTCCCTTTTGCGGTGATTATTTGGTGAACATCGGCCTCTTGACATATGAGGTGTGGAGAATTTCATGAGCCTTGTGGCTGTTCGGCTCGCCGAGGAATTCTTTGTAAACCTCCTTAACGTCCTCGCTTTCGTGGCTCTTGCGGTGCGGGCGGCTCTTGTCGTTTTCATAAAGAGCGTTTGCTCGCAGATTTTTATAGTCAACAAAGTTGCGGACGGAAGCCGGCTGAACGGGTTGACCGCCGCCGTTGATGCAGCCGCCGGGGCAGCCCATGATTTCAACAAAGATGTAATCGGCCGAGCCGTCCTTGATTTTATCCATAAGAACCTTTGCGTTCTTTGTTCCGCTTGCAACTGCAACCTTAACGTCCAAGTCGCCAAGTTTATATGAAGCTTCCTTGATGCCTTCCATTCCGCGAACATCGGTGAACTCAACGCTTTCAAGCTCTTTTCCGGTGATAACTTCCGCCGCGGTACGCAGTGCTGCTTCCATAACGCCGCCGGTTGCACCGAAAATAACCGCTGCGCCGGTGCCTCTGCCGAGAGGTGCGTCCGGTTCTTCGTCGGGCAGTGAGGTGAACTTGATTCCGGCGCCCTTGATCATTCTTCCAAGCTCTCTTGTTGTGAGAACAATGTCAACATCGGAATAGCCGCTTGCGCTTTCATCGTCTCTTGAACATTCAAACTTCTTTGCCGTGCAGGGCATTACGGAAACGGAAACAATGTCTTTCGGGTCAATGCCGTTCTTTTCGGCGTAATAGGTCTTGATGATTGCGCCTTGCATCTGCTGCGGAGATTTGCAGGAGGAAAGGTGGTCAAGCTCTGTCGGATAATAATGCTCGCAGTACTTGATCCAGCCGGGTGAGCAGGAGGTGATCATCGGAAGAACGCCGCCGTTTTTAACGCGGGAGAGAAGCTCGGTTGCCTCCTCCATGATTGTCAGGTCGGCGCCGAAGTTTGTGTCAAAAACCTTGTCAAAGCCAAGACGGCGCAAAGCGGCAAAAAGCTTTCCGGTAACATCTGTTCCAATGGGCATATTGAAGCATTCACCGAGTGTTGCTCTGACGGCCGGGGCAGCCTGAACAACAACGTGCTTTGTCGGGTCATTAAGTGCGTCCCAAACCTTTTGGGTGTCGTCTTTTTCATAAAGAGCACCGGTCGGGCAGTTGACAATGCACTGGCCGCAGGAGATGCATGAGGTTTGAGCAAGGTCAAGCTCAAAGGCTGAACCGATGTGGGTGTCAATACCTCTTGCGTTTGCACCGATAACGCCGATTCCCTGCTCGTTGCAGGCCGCAACGCAGCGGCGGCAGAGGATGCACTTGTTGTTGTCGCGAACCATGTGAGCGGCGGAGGTGTCAAGCTTATAGACGGGCTTAAAGCCGTCAAGAATACCCTCATCATCAATTCCGTATTCAAGGCAGAGCTTTTGAAGCTCACACTTCTGGTTGCGGACGCAGGAGAGACACTTTCTTTCGTGGGTTGAAAGGATGAGCTCAAGCGTTCTTTTTCTTGATTCACGAACCTTTTTGGTGTTGGTGAAAATCTCGGTTCCTTCTCTTTCAATCGGATATACACACGCGGCAACAAGCGAGCGCGCGCCCTTGACCTCAACAACGCAGAAACGGCAGGCGCCGATTTCGTTGATGTCTTTAAGGAAGCAGAGGGTGGGAATTTCAATTCCAACCTGATGAGCTGCTTCAAGAATGGTCGTACCGTAGGGAACGGTACAGGACATTCCGTTGATTTTAATGTTAAGCATATTTTCCATTATCCCGTACCTCCTTATTCTTTAACAATGGCTTTGAAGCGGCAAACGCCCTCGCAGGCACCGCACTTGACGCACTTGTTTGCGTCAATTTCAAAAGCAGCAAGTTTCTTTCCGGGTGCAACGTAATCGGTTCTTGAAATTGCCGACGCCGGGCACTGCTTTGCGCACATTCCGCAGCCGAAGCACTTGTCCTTGATAACCTTGTAAGTCAAAAGGTCTTTGCAGACGCCGGCCGGGCACTTTTTGTCAACAACGTGAGCAAGATATTCGTTGCGGAAGAACTTGAGCGTTGCAAGAACAGGGTTGGGAGCGGTCTGGCCAAGGCCGCAAAGCGAGTTCTCTTTAATGTAATAGCAAAGCTCTTCAAGCTTGTCAAGATCCTCAAGCGTACCCTTGCCTGAGGTGATTTTATCAAGCATTTCAAGAAGCCTTCTTGTTCCAACGCGGCAGGGGGTGCATTTTCCGCAGCTTTCGTCAACGGTGAAATGAAGGAAAAATTTTGCAATGTCAACCATGCAGTTGTCCTCGTCCATAACGATGAGTCCGCCGGAACCCATCATGCAGCCGATAGCCGTGAGGTTGTCATAGTCTATCGGAGTGTCAATGAGCGAGGCCGGAATGCAGCCACCGGACGGGCCGCCGGTCTGAGCCGCCTTGAACTTCTTTCCGTTCGGAATTCCGCCGCCGATTTCCTCAATGATTTCGCGCAGCGTTGTTCCCATCGGAATTTCAACAAGGCCGGTGTTCGCAATTTTTCCGCCGAGAGCGAAAACTTTTGTTCCCTTTGATTTTTCGGTACCCATTGAGGCAAAGAACTCAGCGCCTTCACGGATAATGGTCGGAATGTTTGCAAAGGTTTCAACATTGTTTTCCGTTGTCGGCTTTGCAAAAAGTCCTTTAACCGCCGGATAGGGAGGACGGGGTCTCGGCTCGCCGCGGTTGCCTTCAATCGAGGTCATGAGCGCGGTTTCCTCGCCGCAGACGAATGCGCCCGCGCCGAGTTTGACGTGAAGGTCAAAGTCAAAGCCGGAACCGAAGATGTCCTTTCCGAGCAGACCCATTTCTCTTGCCTGCTCAATGGCAATTTTGAGTCTCTTGACGGCGATGGGATATTCGGCGCGGACATATATGTAGCCCTCGGTTGCTCCGGTTGCATAGCCGCAGATTGTCATTGCCTCAACAATGCAGTGCGGGTCGCCCTCAAGAACACTTCTGTCCATGAAAGCACCGGGGTCGCCCTCATCGGCGTTGCAGACAACATATTTCTGGTCGGCCTTGTTCGCCGCGGTGAAGCTCCATTTGAGGCCGGTCGGGAATCCGCCGCCGCCTCTTCCGCGCAGGCCGGAGTCCTTAACAATTTGAATAACCTGTTCGGGAGTCAGCTCGGTCAGGCATTTTGCAAGAGCCTGATAACCGTCATATGCGATATATTCGTTGATGTCCTCGGGGTTAATTACGCCGCAGTTGCGCAGGGCAATTCTGTGCTGCTTTTTGTAAAACTGAGTTTCCTTGAGCGGCTTGACCTCCTGGCCGTGAACGGTCTCATCATAAAGAAGGCGCTTGACCATGCGGCCTTTGAGAAGATGCTCTTCAACAATTTCCGGAACGTCCTCAACCTTGACTTCCGAATAAAAGCAGCCTTCGGGATAAACAATCATAATCGGGCCGAGAGCGCAAAGACCAAAGCAGCCGGTGCGGATGACCTTGATTTCATTTTCAAGTCCCTGTGCCTTAATTTCCCTTTCAAGAGCTTCAATAATTGCCGGTGAGTTTGAGGAAGTACAGCCGGTACCGCCGCAAACAAGCACATGTGAACGATACATTTTGTTACCTCCTTATTTTGCAACGGCTCCGACCGTGTATTCAACCACGGGCTTTCCGTTGACGATGTGTTCAACAACAACCTTTGCAGCCTTTTCCGCGGTCATGTTGACGTAAGTGACCTTTTCCTTTCCCGGCTCAAGAACCTCAACAATGGGTTCATACTGGCACATACCGATGCAGCCGGTCTGTGAAACGGTGACATGGGAAAGATTTCTCTTTGAAATTTCTTCAGTGAATTTGTTCATAACGGGTCTTGCGCCCGCGGCAATTCCGCAGGTTGCCATTCCGACGACGATTCTTGTAACCTCGGTTGAATCGTCTCTTGCGGTCATTTTAGCCTTTGCGGCATCTCTGAGAGCCATAAGCTCTTCAATACTTTTCATAATTTTGTGCACCTCCGTTAAATGCAAGTCTTTTAAGGTAACCGATGATTGAATTGAAAAAAACAGATATCCCGTCAGGGCTTTTTCTCCTCGGTCAATCGGCGGTCACTCAGACGTTTGTGTTTTCATTGATGTATTCGGTCAGCCATTGAGCAATGCTCGGCTCGGAAAGCGGAACATCTCCGAGAATTTCTTTAAGCTTTCTTGTGTCAAGCGAAAACTCATGCTCGTCTTTCCTGAAGTTATAGACAAAGTCGATGTGAGTGTTCATTGTGACGAGAGTGACAATGGTGCTCGTCATATCGCCAAGGGGAGTGAAGTCAATATTATCGGTTTTGAAAACCGCTTTGACCTTTGTTCCCTTTCCAACCTCGCTTTCGATTGAAAACGAGCCGCCGGTCATTTCCGCCGCCATTTTGAAAAGCGGAACGCCGAGGCCGACCTTCCTTGTTGTTCGCGTTGTGAAAAACGGGTCGCGGACAGCCGAAAGCTGTTCCTTTGTCATTCCCTTACCGTTGTCGGCAACGGTAAGAACAAGTTCGTGCAGCGCAGTTTTTTCATTCACCTCGATTGTAACGAGGCTCGAGTTCGCAGCAATCGAGTTTTGAGCGATGTCAAGAACATTGAGTGAAAGCTCGCGCATTACTGATATTTTTCAAGGATGCCCTTGACGTCCGCCGCAGTGATTTTTCCGTAAACATCATCGTTGACCGTTATAACCGGTGCAAGGCCGCAGGCGCCAATGCAGCGGCAGGCAGTGAGTGAGAAGCGGCCGTCCGGGGTGCATTCCTCGGCACCGATTCCGAGCTGAGCGGAAAGCTCGTCAAGAATTTCCTGGGAGCCTTTAACGTAACAGGCGGTTCCGAGGCAGACGGAAATTGCGTATTCGCCCTTCGGTGAAAGGGCGAATTGGGCATAGAATGTTGCAACGCCGTATACCTTTTCAAGCGGAACACCCATTCCATCGGCAATCATCTGCTGAACTTCAAACGGAAGGTAGCCGTAAATTTCCTGGGCAACCTGCATAACGTGCATCAGCTGGCTGTTGTCTCCCGTGCATTGAGCGATGACCTGTTTCAGCTTTTCTTCCTGCTCCTTAGTCCCCGAAAAAGGAATTCTGCTGATTTTTTTGAGCATTGAATTTTATCCTCCTTTAACGGCATGGCGCCGTCAGAATAAATTGATAAGCCTATGATCGAATTAAAAATGCTCACATAAACCCATACTATAACATAATATCACAAATTTACAAAAAAATCTATAGTTTTCTTATCTTTATATCGGCCTTCGTGCATCGGGCGCTTGCAGGGTGCCGCCGGACGATTATTAATTATTATTTGTATTGACTTTGTATGAAAAAATATAGTAAAATAGCAAAAGACGCAATTTTGCAATTATTACAAAGGAGGTGGGTCTGCATGGATACGGACGGTAACCCTAAAGGGCGATTATGTATTAAAAATCCAACTTCCGGCGCAGACCCGCGTTCATGACTGCGCCGGTGAAAGACGGTGCATATTATGGACGAACACGTTTTTGAAAACCTGCGTTCTCTTGTTGAAAAGCATCAGTATAAGGCATTAAGGGACGAGCTTGTTGACATGGCGTATCCGGACATTGCGGAGTTCATCATGAGCATTGATGAACCGCAAACCTCGGTCACCATTTTCAGAATCCTTCCGAAGGACAGCTCGGCTGACGTTTTTGCTTATCTTGATACCGACCGCCAGGCGGAAATTATTGAGCTTTTCACGGACAGAGAAATTGAACGGCTCATGGACGACCTTTTTGTTGATGACGCCGTTGACCTTCTTGAGGAGGTTCCGGCCTCCGTTGTCAAGCGTATTCTTGAAAACACGGATAAGGAAACAAGAGAAGTTATCAACCGGCTGCTCGAATACCCGGACAATTCCGCCGGAAGCGTGATGACCATTGAGATGGTTGAATTGCATGACCGGCTGACGGTCGGCGAGGCTATTAAAAATATCCGCCGGACGGGTGTTGACAAGGAGACGATTTATACCTGCTATGTTATTGACGACAAGCGCCACCTTGTTGGAACAATTCCTTTGCGGCGGCTTATTCTCAACGATGAGGACGTCTTGCTGACGGAGATTATGTCAGATGATGAGCAGCTCATCTATGTGCGCACCCTTGATGACCAGGAAGAGGTTGCCTCCATTGCAAAAAAATATGACCTTCTGAGTGTTCCGGTTGTTGATAAGGAAAACCGCCTTGTCGGCATCATCACGATCGATGATATCGTTGACATTATCGATGATGAGGCAACGGAGGACTTTGAAAAGATGGCGTCGTTGCGTCCGTCTGAGGACGAATATCTCAAAACCAATGTTCTCACCCTTGCAAAAAACCGTATGCCGTGGCTGCTGATACTTATGATTTCCTCAACATTTACCGGTCAGATAATTGAAGGGTTTGAAAATCAGCTTGCCGCAATCGCGGGACTCACGGCCTGCATTCCAATGCTCATGGGTACGGGCGGAAATTCCGGCTCCCAGGCCTCAACCCTCATTATTCGCGGTCTTGCGCTCGGTGAGATCAAAATTCGCGATTACTTCCGCGTTCTTTGGAAGGAAGTGCGCGTTTCGGTCATTTGCGGAGTGGTGCTTGCTCTTGCAAACTGGATAAGAATGCTCATTTTGAGATATGTTACCGGCGGAGACACAAGCAACAGCGTTATTCTTGTTGTCTGCCTCTCGCTTCTTTGCGTTGTAATGGTTGCAAAAATGATGGGCTGCACTCTTCCCATTATTGCAAAGCTTTTGAAGCTTGACCCGGCGCTCATGACCGGACCTGTTATGAGCACGGTTGTTGACGCGGTTTCGCTTCTCATATACTTTGCGCTGACAACGGCGTTTATCACAAAAGGACAGTAAAAGGAGGAATTACACTTTGTTCAAAAGATTCCTGTCATTCATCAAGGGTTATCGCATTCTGACGATACTCACACCTGTCATGGTTTTTCTTGATGTTGTTATTGAGCTCCAGATTCCAAAAATCATGGGCGAGCTTATAACAATGCTTTATTTAACGGAAAATCCGGACTTTGCGCATGATGTGCTCAACAAAAAGCTGCTTCAAATGCTCGGCCTTTGCGCACTGACTCTCCTTGTCGGTTACATCGCTTCAAGGTGCTCCGCAATAGCAAGCATGGGATTTTCGGCGAATATGCGCTCTGCGCTGTTCAACAAAATTCAGGACTTTTCGTTTGAAAATATCGACAAGCTCAAAATCTCCTCGCTCATCACAAGAATGACGAGCGATACCTCAAGAATCTCCAGCGTATTCAGCAGCATTATCGTAACCTTCGTCAGAGGACCGTTCCTCCTTATTCTTGCGCTTAAATATTCGCTTGAAATCAGCCGCGACCTTTCAAAAATCTTCATCTTCTGCGTTCCGGCAATCATTGTTTTGCTTGTCATTCTCGGCATTGCAGCCGTTCCGCTTTTCAGAAGGCTTTTGAAAGTTACGGATGACTTCAACTCAACGCTGCGCACAAACATCAACGGAATCCGCGTTGTCAAGTCTTTTGTCCGCGAGGATTATGAAAAGGAAAAGTTTGAAAAGGTCAATGATGCGCTTGTTCAAACCAGCATCAGGGCGCAAAAGATTGTGCTTTACATCGCTCCGCTGCTTATGCTTGTCATATACGGCTGCATGGTTGCCGCCTTGTTCATGGGCAGTCGCATCGTTATCAGTGACACCCTCGCCGGAATCAGCGGTGGTCTTGAGGTTGGCCAGATAACAACCTTTACCTCATACATCTCTCAGGTTCTCTCCTCACTCATGACAATTCTCATGGTGTTCGTCACCATTGCAACGGCAAAGGCCTCCGTTGAAAGAATCGGCGAGGTTTTTGCTCAGGAGCCGGTCACAAACGATGAGAACGGAGACGAAAATCTCCTTGTTCGGGACGGAAGCGTTGAGTTCAAAAACGTCTCCTTCAAGTATGAGCCCGAAGCGGTTAAAAATGTTCTTGAAAACATCAACATTAAAATCAATAGCGGAGAAACAATCGGCATCATCGGTTCAACCGGTTCGGCCAAGTCATCGCTGGTTCAGCTCATTCCGCGCCTTTATGATGCAACCGAGGGAGAGGTTCTGGTTTCCGGCCATAATGTCAAGGAATACAAATTTAAAAACCTCAGGCAGGAGGTTTCAATCGTTCCGCAGCAGAGTGTGCTTTTCTCCGGAACAATCAAGGACAATCTCCTTTGGGGTGATTTTTCCGCAACCGATGAAGAAATTATTGAAGCGGCCAAGGCGGCTCAGGCTCATGACTTTATAATGGAAAAGGAAAAGGGCTATGACACCGAGGTCGGCCAAGGCGGAGGCAATGTTTCCGGCGGCCAGAGGCAGCGCCTTTGCATTGCAAGAGCAATCCTCAGAAAGCCGAAGATTCTTATTCTTGACGATTCAACGAGCGCCGTTGACACCGCAACGGACGCAAAAATCAGAGAGGCGCTCAAAGGTGAAAAATTCAAGGAAACAACAAAAATCATCATTGCCCAGCGTATAACGTCAATCATGAACGCAGACAGAATCATCGTTCTTGAAAAGGGAAGAATCTGCGGAATGGGTACTCATGACGAGCTTGTTAAAACCAATGAAGTATATAATGAGATCTTTGTTTCTCAGCAGGAAGGAGTGCTTGCGCAATGAGTGAAAAAACTCCCGCTTTCGGCGTTGAAACTGCCGAATCACCGGAAAAAGAAAACACTGCGGCCGCTCCGGAAAGCACTGAGCAAAAAAACGAGGAAGCCGCAAACGATACTCCGGCGAGCAAAAAAGAAAAAAAGAAAAAAGCTAATAAAGAAAAGCTCGAAAAAACAAAAAAAGGCAAAAAAGACGAAAAGGACGAAAAAGAGCTCACCGAGGAGGAAAAGAAAGAGCTTGAGGAAAAAAAGAAAAGGAAGCCGAAGAACACCAAAAAGGCTGCAAGGCGGCTTCTCGGTTATATTGCGGCGCAGAAAAGATGGCTGGTTGTTGTTGCCTTTCTTGTTGTTTTGACAACGATAATCGGTGTTCTTTCAACCCTTGCAATGCAGCCGATTTATAAAACTCTTGAGGAAGTCATCAAAACAAAGAGCATTTCCGGCTCGGACGCAATGGCGGAAATTGTTAAGTGGATTCTTGTAACGAGTGTTGCATATGCAATCTCGGCAATTTTAAGCTTCCTTTACACAAGAATTTTGCTTTCAACCTCTTTGAGGGTTGTTGCAAACCTCAGGCGTGACCTTTTCAACCATCTTCAGCATCTTCCGGTCAGCTATTTTGACAAGCGCAAAACCGGTGAGATTATGAGCCACTTCACAAGCGATGTTTCAAACATCAGTGACCTTGTCAGCAGCGATTTTCCAAGCATAATCTCCTCAACAATTTCGGCCGTCATGACTATAACTATTATGATAATCATGAGCTGGAAAATTACGCTCACAATCACTTTTGCAATAGCGCTCATGATGTTTGTTGTCATGATAATCACCTCAAAATGCGCTCCGCTTTTCAAAAAAGCGCAGCAGGCGACCGCCGAATGCAACGGTTACGTTGAGGAATACGTCAGAGGTATCAAGGCGGTCAAAATTTTCTGCTATGAGGACAGAAGCAAAAAGCAGTTTGCGTTTTTGAATGAAACGCTGAGAAAGACGGGCGTGAAGTCGAACATTATCGGCGGCCTTATGGGTCCTCTTCTTTCGATGATAATGAGAATTAACTATGCCATTGCGCTCTCTTTCGGCGTCTGGCTTGTTCTCAATGGTCAGATGCAGCTTCCCTCGCTTATCACATATCTGAGCTATGCACAAAACTACGGTTCGCCCATTGCCTCCATTGCCGGAAGCTACAACGCTTTCATTGCTGCTCTTGCCGGTGCGGAAAGAATTTTTGAAGTTCTTGATACCGATGTTGAAACCGATGAGGGCAAGGTTACCCTTGTCAAAATCATCAAAAACCAGATGGGTGAAGAAAGCGAAAGCGATGAGGGTGCGCTTTACTGGAAAGTTCCCGATGATGAAAGCGGAAAGGTTTCCTATGTTCCCGTTCGCTGTGATATTGACATTAAGGATGTCACGTTCTCATATGTTGAGGGAACGCCCGTTCTCAAACACGTTTCAGCCCACGCAAACAGCGGTGAAAAGCTTGCCTTTGTCGGCTCGACCGGTGCGGGCAAAACCACTATCACAAACCTCATCAACCGTTTCTATGATGTTCAGGACGGTGTGATCACCATTGACTCGATACCAATAAACAACATTAAAAAGTCCTCTCTGCGTTCGTCAATGGCATTTGTTCTTCAGGATTCCAGACTCTTCCCCGGAACAATCAAAGAGAACATCCGCTACGGAAAGCTTGACGCAACTGATGAGGAAATTGTTGCCGCGGCAAAGCTTGCGAATGCGGCATCGTTCATTGAAAAGCTTCCGGAAGGATATGACACGGAGCTTAACGCGGACGGCGTCAACATCAGTATGGGTCAGGCTCAGCTTTTGAACATTGCGCGGACCGCCATTGCCGGAAAGCCGCTTCTGGTTCTGGATGAGGCAACAAGCTCAATCGACACAAGAACCGAGCGCCTTATTGAAAAGGGCATGGATAAGCTCATGGCTGACAAGACCGTTCTTGTTATTGCGCACCGGCTTTCAACAGTCCGCAACTCCGAAAACATTATTGTTCTTGAGGGCGGAGAAATTATTGAAAGCGGCAATCATGATGAGCTTATTGCGCTTGGCAAAAAGTATTATCAGCTTTATACCGGTGCGTTTGAAATGACTTGATTTTATAAGAGCATCCGTATGCATAAAGACCGTCTGCTGCAGCTTTTGCGGCGGACGGTTTCGGCTTTTTTCAGTTCACAGCGCTTTTTGTGCGGCGTCTCTTTATCAACAATTATTTGCTTCACTGTGGAAGATGTCCTTTTTTCGTTGACAGCGGCCGTGTTCGGTGATAAAATTAAATGGAAATTCGATATAAGGAAAATAAAGAAATGGAAAAAATCAAAAAAACTGTATTCACTAAACCGCTTTGCCTGTCCTTTTTGATTGCCGGCTTTGTGTATGGCCTTGTTCTTCCCTGGTGTTGGGGAAACAACCCTTTTGACGCGCTTGGAACTCTTAGTATACTCTGTGAGGACAGGAAATTTTTCTTTTGGATATGGGTTGTTCTTGTTGGTGGCGCATATTTTCTCAATGTGAATTACGCCTATATTAAATATAATGATAACAGTAAGTTTTTACGCGTTTTGAGCGTGTTGACATTTGTTGGCTGCTGCGCAATAGCGCTTTCTTTGAAGCATGACGTTCAAACATGGAATCCAAAGCGCATTGTTCATTGGATTGCAACGGGTGTTTATATTGCTTGTGTTGCGCTGTCTGTTTTTATCTTTTTGATTCGGAACAGAAAAATATACAAGGGGTTTAACCTTCTCTCTGTCTTAACACTGCTCATAGTTGCGGTGATTCCGCTGTGGTTGCTGATTTTTGGAAAAAGCGCAATGATGGAAATGCTTCCGAACGCTCTTTTTCAAATTATGCTGTTTGTAATGAATTTTGTGATGCAGCCCCGGAAATGCACTGGTAACAGCATTGCGGATAAGAATTAAATTTTTGACTGAATACTTGAGACTCTTAAAAACAACAAAAAAGTTTAGAGAAGTGATATATGGATGACAAGCTTGTAAAATAGGCAATGGAAATTCAAAGTCTTGCTCAGGCCGGACTGACCTATGGAAAAGATAAGTTTGACCTTGAAAGATACGAACGACTGCGCGAAATATCCGCGGAAATGATGGCTTATAAAACCGACCTTCCGATTGAAAAAGTCAAGGAGCTTTTTTGCGGTGAAACCGGATATCAGACGCCGAAGGTTGATACCCGTGCGGCGGTTTTCAAGGAAAACAAAATTCTTCTTGTCCGCGAAAACAACGGAAAATGGTCACTTCCGGGCGGTTGGTGCGATTTTGACCAATCAGTCGGCGCAAACACCGTTAAGGAAACGCTTGAGGAGGCCGGGGCTGACGTGAAGCCGGAAAAACTCATTGCCGTTCAGGACAGAAACCTCCATAACTCACCGCCATATGCTTACGGAGTGATTAAAATTTTTGTTCTTTGCTCATATATCGGCGGAAGCTTTTGCAAAAACATTGAAACAACGGAAAGCCGCTTCTTTTCAAAAGAAGAACTTCCGGATAACTTTGCAAACGAAAAAACACAAAAGAGCAGGCGCTCATGTGCTTTGAAGCGAATGAAGCGGAAAACTGGAAAACAATTTTTGACTGATCAACAAAAAACGCCGTCCGGAGCTTTGTTTCCGGGCGGCGTTGCTATAATCATTTGCTTGCTTTTTTCAAAAGCTCTTTGATATCGCTTGACGTGAAAACATACTTTTTATCGCAGAAGCGGCAGCAGACTTCTGTTTTCTCGTCCTCGGCCATGCTCATAAGCTCCTCCTTGCCTGTGCTTATGAGTGCGCTTTCAACGCGCTGCCTTGAGCAGTTGCATTTATAAACGGGGGAGGCGGTGTCAAGAACTTCAAGCTCAAAACCGGAAAGTGCATGGCGGCAGATTTCCTCCGGAGTCATGCCCTTTTCAATGAGGGTGGTGACGGGCTCAATTCCTGCGATTGAGCGTTCAACTTTTTCAATCGTGTCCTCCATGGCGGTCGGAAGAAGCTGGATGATGAAGCCGCCGGCGGCTTTGATTGAAAGGTCGGGATTGACAAGCACGCCGAGGGCGCAAACGGTCGGTGTCTGCTCGCTGACCGCAAAGTATGATGTGATATCCTCGGCAATTTCTCCGCTGACAATCGGAGTCTGGCCAATGTACGGCTCCTTGAGTCCGAGGTCTTTGATAACGGTAACATAGCCGTCCGTTCCGACCGCTCCGGCAACATCAAGCTTTCCTTTTTTATTGAGCGGAATTTCAACAACAGGGTTTTGAATGCAGCCGCGGACGTTGCCCTTTGAGTCGGAAACGGCCATCACCGTTCCGGCTTTTCCTTTTCCGTTGATTTTGAGGGTGAGCGAATCGTTTTCTCCCTTGAGTGCGCTGCCCATGAGGGAGGCTGCCGTGAGCAGTCTGCCCAGCGCGGCAGAGGTGACAGCGGAGGTTTTGTGAATTCTTTCCGCCTCGCTCACAATATCGGTTGAATTGACAGCCATGACGGTGAGCGTTCCGTCAACGGAAATGCATCTGACGAGTTTTCCCATTCTTTATACCCGTTTGCGGCAGGCGAGCGCCGCTCCTTTCTATAATATAGTATAATATGAATACTTAGTAATATCAGACAAACTGCGTTCCGTGCTTTTTGCAGACAAAGACGGCGCGTTCGCTGTTTTCTTTTATCGGCTCTTTTGTCATATCGTCATAGATTCCGACAACCTCAAACCGGAATTGCTCAAGCGTTTTTTTGAGAAAGTCCAACTCATATCCGCGCTCAAAAAATTCTTCGCTGTATCGGACATAGATGTCCTCTTCCTCCTCATTGCTTTCAAAGATGTCGAGGTCAATTTGCGTTGTTTCACCGTCATCAAGGAGAGTGTTTTGCCACGCACAAAAAACATTTTCCGTGTCAAAAAGAAAAGCGTTGTTTCCGAGCACTTTTCGGTGCTTATATAAAGTGTTAACGTCAAAAACAAAAACTCCGCCGTCATTCATGAAGAGGGCAACGCGGCGGAAAATTTCGATTATTTTTCCCTTCTCCGTGACGTGATTGAGGCTGTCAAGTGTGCAGACCGCGGCATCGATTGTTCCGAACAGGTCAAGCTCCTCCATCTTTTGGCAGAGAAAGAGGGCGTCAAAATTTTCCTCAAGCTTTTTTTCCTGCGCTTTTGAAAGCATCTCCTCCGAAGCGTCAACGCCGACAACGTCAAAGCCTTTTTGCGCAAACATTTTTGAAAGCGTTCCGGTGCCGCAGGCCATATCAAGCAAAATCCCCTCACCGATACCGTTTTCGGTAAGGAGACCGATGATATAATCAAAGCGGCCTTCATAATCGGCATTCTTCATCAGAAGATCATAGAAGAACGCAAAATCTTTATAGCCGGCCATCAAAGCACCTCAATTAATTTTTCTTTTTGTTCAATTTGTTAAAAAGGGGCTGATAGCCGTCCTTTGTTCTGTTAACGCGGCTGATTGTTGCCGTGCTTGCTCCGGTTTCCGAAACAATGTCGCTGTAAACCTTTTTTTGGTCGAGCATACGCGCAACAACTGCGCGCTGAGAGAGCGAGGCAAGCTCGGTCGGGGTGCAGAGCGCATCAAAAAGGGCGGCGCATTCTTCCTTTGTTTCAACAAGCATGATAAGCTCAAACAAAAAGTCAACATTCTCCTCTGTTGTTCTGTTAGCCATCTTATAAATCCTTTCTTTTCCAAGGGGCGGCAAAGTTAAGTGCCGCCTGCAATTATCAATATTTTAGCACATTAAACTGAAAAAGTAAAGAGTAATTTAAACAAATGAACCGTCAGAAATTCGTCCATCATGACGAATTTTTCCCAAAAAATTGCAATATGCTGCTAATATATGGTATAATGCTACGTGATTTTTCCCGGTGAGGGAGGTCGGGTCGTTTGGCCCATATTTTGAAAGGATTGAATTTGATGATTAACTTTCTTGTTTTAACCTATGCCCAAAAAACGGCAATAACCGCCGTTGTTATTGTTCTTGCCGTTCTTGGCGTTTTATATCTCGGCTTGGGCGCCTTGTTTTTCCATATCGCCCTTGGCTCAAAGCGCCGCAAGGATGAAACCGTTCCTTGCAAAAACAGCCTCTTTGAGCGCAATGCAGACAACAAAACCCTCTGTGCAGGCTATAAATGGTATGACGAAAACTATAAGCAGAGCGTTTCCATAAAGAGCCGGGAGGGGAAAACCCTGCGTGCAATGGAGTTTCGCAACCCGTCAAACAGCAACATCTGGGCAATCTGCATCCACGGCTGGACAAACGTCAAGCGTGAAATGGGTACCTATGGAATGGAGTATTACCGCCGCGGCTTCAATGTTCTCATTCCCGATATGCGCGGCCATGACAGCAGCGAAAGCAAGGATGTTTCAATGGGCTGGCTTGACAGACTTGATATTGTTGATTGGATCAACAGCCTTGTTCAGGAAAACCCGAAGGTGAAAATCATTATCCACGGCGTTTCAATGGGCGCGGCAACAACAATGATGGTAACCGGAGAAAACCTTCCCTCAAATGTTGTTCTTGCCGTTGAGGACTGCGGCTTTTGCGGAGTGAAGGAAATTTTTGTTGACCAGTGCATCAGAAAATATCACCTTCCGCCGAAAATTGTTATTCCGGCCGCAAGCTTTGTTAACAAAATTATGAACGGGTTTTTCTTTGGTGAAGCCTCCGCGGTTGAACAGCTCAAAAAGTCTAAAACACCAACTCTTTTCATTCACGGAGACAAGGATGATTTTGTTCTTGTTGAAAACCTTCCAATTGTTTTTGACGCCTGCGCCGCACCCAAGGAAAAGCACATTGTTAAAGGCGCCGAGCACGCCGTTTCCGCTCTCTGGTTCCCGGAGGAATACTGGAAAACGGTTGACGGATTTTTGAACAAATATCTTTATGAAACACCGGTCAGTCCGGCAAAATAATGAATACATATGCGCGGCCGCAGTCATTTTTGCGGCCGCGTTTTTATATATTAAACAAGGGCGTGGCAAAAAATGTTTACGGATTGTGAATAAACTTTGAACTGAAATGCAACATGAAAAAACGAATCGTCTATTTTTGAAATTGCTATTTTTCATTGTACGTTGACGGCAAAAACTGTGCAAATATAATAATGGTGTACCAAAAATTAATAAGGAGGTAATTCCATGAAAAAGGTACTATCCGTAATTCTTTCACTTGTAATGCTTCTTTGCGTGTTACCTGTTTCGGGCATTGCGGCTGAAAGTTACACACCGGCAACCGAGTACGCTTCATATGACGCAAACAAGGTTGCAGCAAATGATGCTGAGTATATCAGCGGTCTTTCCGTTGACCAGATCGCAGGTATTCTCCTTGACTATGTTGACGGCATTCTTGCCGGCGTTGATGTTGACATTGACTATGAGGGCTTTAAAATCAACACCCTCAATATGCTTGACGTTGACACACTCACCAAATGGGCATATGACGCAATCAGCGGCGACATGCTCGGCGGAGACTTTGACAAGCTTGACGCTTCCGCTCTCGCAGGTCTTTCAAGAAAGAACGGCGATGTCAACTATATGTTCGGAATGCTTCAGTTCATGGCTGACAACGCAGACCTCTTCGGAAAGGCTTTCTCTTGGGACAACAAGGAGCAGACCTTTGACTGCGGAAAAATCGGCGAATATCTTGAAACCCTTAACGAGGGTGACGAGGGATATGAAGCAAGAGTGTTCTATGAAAAGTACATCCTTTCAAACGACATTCAGAAGGCTTTCACAAGTGAAATCGCTCGTGAAATGAACTACACAATCCCCGAGGGCGAAACCTTTGACGAGACTATCAGCAAAGGTATTCTTGCATGGCTTTCAGGTCTCCTTTCAAAGGCAGGTCTCCTTTCGGACGAAGGTGTGGCTGCTCTCAAGACTTATGACCTGCGCACTGAGGATGTTTATGCTCACCTCAAGAACCTTGTTGCTCTCCTTCAGAGCGACAACGAAGTTGTTGAAAAAACATACTTCACTTATTATCTTGACTCTCTCCTCAGAACCGTTCTCAAGACTGCTCTTGGCTTTAAGCCGGTAGTTGGTGAAGAGGACGCTTCAGATGCAGTTGTTGCTGAATTCAAAGCAACATACGCCGACCTTGCAACCCTTTACACAATTTCCGCCGGAACCGTAAACTTCAGGGCGGCTGACGGAAAGTATTATCAGTTCGTTGTTACTGCCGATGCTATCACTTCAGCAAAGGCTCTCACTTGGGAGAATGCTCTCGGCTTTAACCTTGAAATGCCCGTTGTTGACATCTTCACCGGTGACAATGATGCACTTGTTAAGGAGTATAAGCCGACTTCAACCGATGAAGAAACCTATAAGCCGACCTTTTATACCAAGGCTGAATATGTTTCTCTTGTTCCGGAAGAAATGAAGGCTCTTGCAAATGTTACCGGCGATGCTGTTCCGGAAGAATTTGCAAATATCATTACTAACGGCACTGCAATCCCGATGAAGGATTACATGAAAGTTCTTGTTAAGCAGGGCGCAGAAGAAAAGCTCAACATGAATATTTCTTTCAACGACATTAAGGCTTTCGCAGAAGAAGCTGCGACCAAGGCAGCACAGAGCGCTATTGATAGCATGGGTGTCGGTACCCTTGTTCAGGTTGGCAGCGTTGATATCACTCTCAATTACACCGGCTATGCAACAGATGATGGATTCATCTGCGTTGTAAAAGCTGATGCAAAAGTTAACCTTACCGGCTCAATGGCTTCGCTTGCACAGGATCCTGCCGACAAAATGGTTAGCAACACTCTCAAAGACCCCATCGCTACCGTTGTTATGGATAACCTTTCCGGAAGCGACACCGACATTTCCGCTCTTGTTGCTCTCAAGGACTTCATCGACACCGACTTTGCCATTGACATGGGCGTTCTTGATTTTGCAGGCAACTATGATGCATATAACGGAGTAATCGGTCAGGTCAACAGAGTTCTCTGCGATCTTCTCAAGATGCTCCTTTCAGACGAGGGTTATGAAAGCCTTGACCTCACCGAGGGCGGCAATCAGAACCTCACCGCAAACCTCCAGAAGCTTTGCGACAAGGCAGGCTCAACCGTTGACGCTGCAAAGAAGGTTATCAGCGGTGATGATTTCAAGGCTCTTGCCGACAGCCTCAACGTAAGCGATCTCTTTGCTTCCTCACACGGCTTCAACGCCGATATGCTCTATAACCTTGACTTCTCAAGCGTTGAAAATCTTTATGTTTGCGCAATCAGAATGGGTTGCGACTTCCTTGACGCAGAACAGCCCGGCGTTCTTCATGACGTTCATATGCTCATTGAAAACAGCACAACTCTTGATGACATGGCTGTTAAGGTAACGGATTATGTTCTTGCAAAGGCAGTTACAGAAGCTAACGCCAACATCGAAGGCTTCAGCTATACTTATACAAGCTTTGCCGGTGAAGCCGTCAATGACGCCGCAACCGCAAAGAATGTTATCATGGATAAGCTCGTTGACATCGCTTACTATGTAGTAAACGATTACGGCTTCCCGAAGGCTAACGAAATCATCAACTCCTGCATTGATAAGCTCAATGAAAAAGCAGGCGAAGCAGTCATTCCGCACGTTGACTTCAAGTTTAATGTTGCAAAGGCTGCTGATTGGGAAACCACTCTGAATGCAATGGTTGACCGCGTTCTTGACCTCACTGACGGCATCATCGTATGCGTTGCAGGCATTGACAGAAACGCAAACGTATTTGATAAGATCGCCACTGTTGCAAACGCAATCCTTCCGCTCGCCTCACTTCTTTCAAACTGCGCAGGCAACGGCCTTGCAGTTGACTTTGAAAACATCATCAACAACATCGTATTCGGTGATGTTCTTGCCGGCAACTTTGACAGCTTCCTGCGTCTGCTTGAAACCGACGTTAAGACCGATGACGTTGCTAAGGACGTAAGCGTAACCTACGCTCTCATCAAGGCTTCCGATCATATCGTTGACGCAGTGTTCCCCGAAACCGTTCAGGCTGAACTTTACACTGAGTCACTCACCGTTCAGCAGGAGTTCACCGGTTCTCTCAGCGATCAGGGTATCGCAGCAAGAAACATGAGAAGCATTAACTCCGTTAAGGCTTCACTCGTTCCCGCCGTTCTCAGACTCGTCAGAGAAAGCGGAATCCTTCCGTCACTCGTTAAGAGCGACTGCACGCACGCTAATGTTGTTACAATCGAAGCTATCCCGGCAACCTGCATCACTACCGGTTACACCGAAGGCACAAGATGTAAGGATTGCGGAAAGTGGCTCTCCGGTCATGAAGAAATCGCTAAGGACGCTTCCGTTCATGCAGGTCCCGTTGTTGACATTGAAGCTGTTGAAGCTACCTGCACAACAGCCGGAACAACAGCCGGAACGAAGTGCTCCGCTTGCGGCGCAATCATCAGCGGCTGTGAAGCCGTTGAGGCTCTCGGCCATGACACTTCAGTTAAGGTTAAAACCGTTGCTCCGACCTGCACAGCAGAAGGCTACACCATTTATAAGTGCTCACGCTGCGATGTAACCGAAAAGAAGGACATTGTTGCTGCTCTCGGCCACACTCCCGTTGCTGTTCCCGGAAAGGCTCCGACCTGCACCGAGGACGGACTTACAGACGGTGTCAAGTGCTCAGTTTGCAATGCTGTAATCACCGCTCAGGAAACCATCCCGGCAACCGGTCACACCGATGCCGATGGCGACAATGCTTGCGACGTTTGCGGCGCAACAATCAAAAAGCCGACCTTTATTGATAAGATTAAAGCTTTCTTCCAGAAGATTATCAACTGGTTCAAGAATCTTTTCAAAAAGGGCTGATTATTGACGAACAAGAGTTATCCAAAACACTCTTTACTTCTCCTGTATTCACACCGAACACAGAAAAGAGGCTGTCGCAAAAGCGGCGGCCTCTTTTCGTTTACTCATCTGATGACCTCCTCGGTCTCGGCGTCAAAAACGTGGATTTTCTCTTTTTCAAGCTGAAAAGAGAATTCCTCGTCCGCTTTCGGTGCGCTGTATGCCGGGGCGCGGACCGTCAGGCGGTTGCCCTTGCAGTCAACGTATAAAAAGACCTCGCTTCCCATAAGCTCGCAGATGTCAACCGTTCCTTTGAGCACCGGCTCATCGGGTGCAAAGCGGTCTTTCTGGGTAACAATGTTTTCCGGCCTGATTCCGAGCATGAGCTTTTTTCCGTCCGGAAGCTCGCTGAATTTCTTGCTTTTTGGAAGAAGAACAACATCGTCTTTCACGGCGGCATAAAGCCTTCCGCCTTTGTTTTTGAGAACGGCTTCAACAAAATTCATCTGCGGCGAGCCGATGAACCCGGCAACAAACATATTGCGCGGTGCGTCATAAAGCTCCTGCGGCTTTGCAACCTGCTGAACAACGCCGTCACGCATGACAACAATTCTGTCTCCCATTGTCATGGCCTCGGTCTGGTCGTGAGTAACATAAATGAATGTTGCATCAAGGTTTTTGTGGAGCTTTGTGATTTCGGAGCGCATCGCGGTGCGCAGCTTTGCGTCAAGGTTTGAAAGCGGCTCGTCAAAAAGGAAAACGGACGGCGAACGAACAATCGCCCGACCCAAAGCAACACGCTGGCGTTGACCGCCGGAAAGTGCGCGCGGCTTTCGGTTCAAAAGGTGCTCAATATCAAGAATTTTTGCCGCTTCCATAACACGCCTTTGGATTTCATCCTTGGGCGTTTTTCTCCTTTCAAGGCCGAACGCAATGTTTTTATAAACGGTCTTGTCCGGATAAAGCGCATAGCTTTGAAAAACCATTGCAATGTCTCTGTCCTTTGGTGCAATGCCGTTAACAAGGCGGTCGCCGATGTAAAGCTCGCCTTTTGAAATTTCCTCAAGTCCTGCAATCATCCGCAAGGTTGTTGATTTTCCGCAGCCGGAGGGGCCAACAAGAACAACAAACTCCCGGTCATTGATTGAAAGGCTGAGGTTATTAACGGCAGTGAACCCATCGGGATAGATTTTGAAAACATTTTTGAGTGTGATACTTGCCATAGAAAAGCCTTTCCGTTGCGGATTTATCCCTTGACCGCACCCGCAACAACGCCTTTAATAATATATTTTTGACAGAAAAGATAGAAAATAACAATCGGAATTATTGCAAGAACAAGCATTGCCATCATTGCGCCCATGTCTATTGAACCATAGCCGCCGCGCAGATATTGAATGGCAATCGGAATTGTTTTGTAATCCGTTCCGATAACAAGATAGGGGAGAAGATAATCATTCCAGATCCACATTGCGTTGAGGATTGCAACGGTTATTGCGGTCGGCTTCATGATTGGAAAAACAACAAGGAAAAATGTGCGTATCGAGCCGCAGCCGTCAATCATTGCTGCCTCCTCAATTTCAATCGGAACGCTTTTAACAAAGCCGCTGAACATGAAAACCGAAAGTCCGGCTCCGAAGCCGAGATAGATGACAACAATTCCCCAGAGGTTGTCAAGATGCAGCGCATTGGCTGTTTTGACCATTGTGAACATCACCATCTGGAACGGAACGATCATTGAAAAGACGAAAGCGTAATATAAAAACGAGGTGAACTTGTTCTTCACTCTTGTGATATACCACGCGGTCATTGAGGTGAAAAGAACAATCGCCGCAACGGAAAATACCGTGATGAAAAGTGAGCGGCCGAACGCGCTGAAAAAGTCCGTTTTGAGAAGTCCGCCGATATAGTTTTCGAGTCCGGCAAAGGTCTGCGCGTTCGGAAATTTGAACGGCTCGCTCGTTATATAAAGCTTCGATTTGAAAGAATTGAAAAGAACAATAAAAATCGGCGCGAGGAAAACAACTGACATCAGAATCAAAATGATATATGCGCCTGCCCGGCCGAGCATTGTTTTGGTTTTCGTCATGCTTCAACCTCCTTGCGTCTTGTCAGTGCAAGCTGAATGAGTGCTATCACGGCAAGGATGATGAAAAAGACAACTGCCTTTGCCTGGCCAACGCCCTGCCAGCCTGTTCGAGCATAGAAAGTTTTGTAAATATCGAGCGCAAGCATCTGCGTTTCGCGCCCGGGCGCCCCGTCCGTGAGAGCAAGGTTTGCGTCAAAGAGCTTGAATGAGTTTGTGATTGTTAAAAACAGACAAATTGTTACCGAGGGCATCACCATCGGAATAATAACGTGGCGCAGTATTCCCCAGAATCCGGCGCCGTCAACCTTGGCCGCGTCAATGAGGTCGGTCGGAATGTTTTGAATTCCGGCAATATAAATTATCATCATATATCCGATAAGCTGCCAATTTGTGAGGATGACAAGACCCCAAAAGCCGTAGCTTGCATCATAGGTGACGGTTACGCCGAAAAACTGCAAAACTCCGTTGATGATCAGTAGCCAGATATAGCCGAGAACAATTCCGCCAATGAGGTTCGGCATGAAGAACACCGTTCTGAAAAGGTTTGTGCCTTTGATTGACCGGGTCAGAAGAAGAGCGAGAGCAAAGGCGATGACGTTTATTGTAACCACAGAAACAACGGTGAACTTCACTGTGAACCAAAGGGCGTTGAGAAAATCTTCGTTTGAAAACGCCTTAATATAGTTGTCAATCCCTACCCATTTTGCGTTTGTGACCGTTGTGAACTTCGTGAAGGAGAGAACAATTCCGGCAAGGAACGGAAAAACAAACGCGATGAAAAATGAGGCGGTCGTTGGCAGAACGAACACCGGGTAATATTTTTTCAAACTTTTGCGCATTATGACCACCTCTTAAAGCTTTTTATTCCTGATATTCGTTTTTCCAAGCGCTCTGAACTGTTTGAACAACCTTGTTCCAGTCTGCCGAGCCTTGTGCATACTGCAAAAGAACGCTTGAAAAATCCTGCTTGAAGGTTTCGCTCGGGAACGATGTGAAAATCCACGGAACGCTTTTGATGTCCTTCTTTTCCATCCAGTCAAGAATCTGGTTTGCAAGCGGATCCTCCGGCCTTTCATCCTCATCAAAGGTGTTGAACGGTGAGATGAAGCCGAGCTCCTTTGTAACATACCTCTTTCCCTCATCGGAGGAGAAAAGCCATTCAAGGAAGTCGGCGGAGGCTTTCTGCTTTTCTTCAGAGACCTTCGAGTTAATTGCAAGATAGTTTTCCGTACCGATGCAAAGGCCTTGATTTTCCTCTCCCTTTATTCCGGTATAGATGGGCAGCATTTTGATTTTGTCTTTTTTAACCGTGTTGCCGTCAACGTCTGCAATGTCCTTGTATGCCCAGTTGCCGTTTTGAACCATTGCGGTTTTTCCAAGCGCAAACTCAGCCATTGAGTCATTGACGCTTTTGCTGCCGATGAGGTTTTTCGGCGTTCCGGAGTTGTTTATATAGAGGTCAAAAATGTTTTTGAAGTTTTCGTTATAGGTGAATTTAATCTCGCTTGAGCCGAGGCCGGCGAGTGTTGGATCGTCAAAATTCTTGTTTTCGCTGAACTCATAATAGAGCGGAACATTTGCAAGGTGGGTGTCCCAGCGCCACGCATTGCCGCTTGAAAACGATGTTGAGGAAAAAACGCCCTCAATTTTAAGCTCGCTTTTCCTGCTCTGCATATCTTCAACAAGAGACTTGAGCTTTGAAAAGGAGTTGATTTCATCCATTGAGGAAAAGGAGGTCTTTTTGTCCTTGAGCGCAAAGTATCGATCTGTTATCTCCTCGTTATAAATTATGCCGTAGCCCTCAACAACATATGGAATGCCATATACAGAGTCTCCGCTTTTGATTGCGAGCGATTTGTCTGAAAGAAAGGAGTAAAGCGCGGTATCCTTCAGGTCGGCGCAGTAATCCGCCCAGGCTTTATAACCGACGGGGCCGTTGATTTGGAAGATTGTCGGCGGCTCACTTTTGGCAATTTCGCTCGTCAGGGTTTGTTCATATCCGTTGGACGCGGCGGTGACCACCTTTACCGTTACGCCGGTTTTCTCTTTGTATTCTTTGGAAATTTTGTCATAGACGGAAGCAATTTCCGGCTTGAAGTTTAAAAAGTAAATCTCCGTTGCGGCGGCCGGCTTGTTTTCGTTTGCGGCGCTGCTTGATGCCGCATTGTTGCCGCCGTCATTGCCGCAGGCCGCGAACGAAAGCAAAAGAAGCAGCGAAAGTGTTAATGAGAGAAGTTTTTTCATTCTTGTTCCTCCTGTCTGCTGAAAAGCAGTGTGTGATAAAGGATTTTTTCGCAGAGTTTTTTTGTCAGGTCATCTTGTTGAAGCCTGAATTCCCAATTATTTTTGACCGTTGACGGCGTGTTCATTCGCGCCGCCTTCCCTTTTTTCAGCCAGTCCTGAATGGGAATTATTGCAGTCTCGGCGCAGCTTGAAAACGCTGCTTCAATGAAACGGTCGCAAAGGCGGCGGACGCTGTCAGCACCGAGATAGTCCATTGCAAAGGAAAGAGTCTCCTTTTTTGCCGTGCATATCCATTCAATGACCGTTGGGTTGTCATGCGTTCCGGTATATACAACGCAGTTCTTTTCAAAATTATGGGGGAGATATTCGCTGTTCTTTTCATCAAAAGCAAACTGAAGAATCTTCATCCCGGGAAATCCGCTTTCCTTGAAGAATGTGCGCGTCTCCTTTGTGAGAAAACCAAGATCCTCCGCAATGACTCCGAGGGAAGGAAAGGCACGGCGAATTTCATTGACAAGTTTCATTCCCGGCCCTTTTCTCCATTCTCCGTTCACGGCGTCTTTGCTCCCCGCAGGCACACTGTAATACTCGTAAAACCCACGGAAGTGGTCAATTCTCACCACATCAAACATTCTTTGCGCCAGGGAAAAGCGTTGTTTCCACCACAAAAACCCACTTTCCTCCATTTTTCTCCAATCATAGACCGGATTGCCCCACAGCTGTCCCGTTTTTGCGAATGCATCCGGCGGACAACCGGCAAGGCGGCTCGGATTTCCCACCGCGTCAACCAAAAACAGGTTTCGGTGCGCAAAAAAATCAGCACTGTCATGGGAAACATAGATAGGAATGTCGCCAATGATTTTGACGCCTTTTCGGTTCGCATAATCTTTGAGGCTTTTCCACTGCCTGAAAAAGAGATATTGAAGCTTTTTGTGAATGAGGGCGGTTTTTTCGTTGTGAAGAGTGATTCTTCCGTCCCATTCAGAGAGTGCTTTCATCCCGTTTTGCTCTTTAAGCGCCATATACACGCAGTAATCGGTCAGCCAAAACGCATTTTCAAACTCAAAGCGCTGAAAGCTCTCGCTTTTTTCGTCAACTCTTTCGGCGGCTTTTTTCAAAACGGAGAGTCTTTCCCGGTTCATGAGCGAATAATCCACCCTTCCCGTGTTTGGAAGAAGAAGCCTTTCCCTCTCGCTTTCAAGAAGCAAGCCGTCCTTTCTCAAAAGCGGCGGATCGAGCAAAAACGGATTTCCGGCAAAGGCAGAGTGCGCCTGATACGGACTGTTTCCGCTCCCGGGCGGATTCACCGGAAGAATTTGCCAAAAGCTTTGGCCGCCGGAGGAGAGGAAGTCAACAAAGGAAAACGCGCCCTCGCCGAGCGTTCCGATTCCGTATTCGGACGGCAGAGAGCTGATTGCCGCAAGAATTCCGCTTTTTCTCAAAATTTTCCGCCTCCGCTTTTATCCGGTATAATTAACTTTCACTTCTTTTGTTTTTCCACGGCAGAGAATTTTTATTCAGCCTCCGGTTGTATAACTTTTGAAAAAAGGATTCTCTTTGAGTCCGTCTTGAACCGCAACCAATGAAACAATTTTGCTGAATTTGTCCATAATTCTATATCTGCTTGACTTGTTGCTCCAAACTTTGTTAAAATACTTTTAATAAAGTGTTGAAAAGATTAATTGCTTTCCGCGTTGGGAAGACGGCCGCTGTTTCGGTGTGCGCGGCAAAAGGGGAACAAGGAGGATTTATTGTTTGGATAATGTTAACGCCTATAAAGCAAATCTGTCCGGCGCGGGCGTCAGAATGTTCAGAGCCTTTGTTGAATTGAGAAAAACAAAGCCGACTGCTAAAATTACAATCAAAGAGCTATGCGAAAAGGCAAACGTCAATCGCTCAACCTTTTACAGAAACTACTATGATATCTTTGACATTGAGGAAAAAATTGAAAACTATTGCGTTGGCACGATTGTTTCCTTTTGCTCTGCGTTGAATTTCGGTCTTTCCGATGGTATTCTTGAAGGTGCGCAGCTCAACATTTCAAAGTTTTCAGATGCATTTGTTATTGACTTTGTTCTTGCGGAAGGGAAAAACGAACGCTTTTTGAAAAAGCTGTTTGATGCGGTGCTGGAAACGGTTCCGGCTCTTATCTTTCCGGATACGGAAAGCGAGGAGTATCACAAGCTGAGCACTTCCTTGTGCTTTATTTTGAGCGCGGCACTCGGACTTTGCTCAGACCTTGCTCAGTCTGCAGTTTTGGAAAATTTTTATGCTGTTGCGGCAATATCACTCTATCTTTTCAAACGGGCCATCGTTTGCGTGAAAAACGATTCGTGGCCGACAGTCCCGATGGCTGAAAACGGCGGAAAAGAGCTCAGGAAAAAGAAGGAACGGCTCAATGTTATGAAGACAAAGCGCAGCCTCAAGAGGGCATTCCTTGAACTGCTTGAGAAAAAGCCGCTTGAAGAGGTTTCTGTTTCCGAACTTTGCGAAAAAGCGGAAATTTGCAACTCAACTTTTTACACCCATTTTAACAGTCTTGATAACTTCCTTTCCACACTGAAAGAGGATATTCTGAACAACTTTTTGAATATAGCATACAGTGCTTTTTTTGAAAGAGGCGGCGAGCCTCTCGGAGTCGGGATTCTGATATCATACATAAAGATTACTCAGAAAATCTTTATACCGCTTTCAAAAAAGAACAGCAATATTGAAAAGATCTTTGTTTTGCCCCAAAATTTCGCCGAGCGGTTTTATCCTTTGGTTGAAAAACACTGTCACAGCGAGTTTGACGGTCAAATTGCGTTCAATTTCATTTGCTATGGCGCATGGCGCTCACTTTTCCGGCCGTTTGCTGATATGGGTGAAACCCAGATGGAAATTATGTTTCACGCCTACCGGATTTTTATAGCGCTTTTTGAGTTTAATGAAGAAGCTGTTGAAAACTGAAAAAGTACCAAAAAAGAGCCGCCTCAAACCGAGACGACTCTTTTGTTTTTTAGTTTTGCTTTATATAATTTCCGTTCCGCTTTTTACCGCATCGCAAAGGAAAACCTGATTGAAGCTTTGCTTCAGCTCGGCATAGCAGCTTTTGGCGTCCTTCTCGCTTTCAAAAATTCCAAAAACAGAAGGTCCGCTTCCGCTCATGCAGCAGCAGACGGCTCCGTGTTTGCGCATCGCAGCCTTGATTATAATGCGCTCCGGAACATCAATGAACTGTTCAAAAACATTGTCAACGCGGCTGTAAACACCGGAGCAGTCGCCGTTCATCACGGCGTCAAGCATTCCGGCGCGGTCAAGGTGGCGGATTTTTTCCGCGCAGTCAAATGCTTTGTATGCCTCACCGGTTGAAACGGACATCTCAGGCTTGACAAGTATGATTTTTCCGAGCTTCAGATCAGGAAGATAGGAAAGCACCGTTCCGGTGTACTGTGCAAGCATTGTTCCGCCAAGGGCGCAGAACGGAACGTCTGAGCCGACTTTTGAACAGATTTCAACAATCTCCCTGTCACTGAGTGACGGGCAAAGCAGCTTTTTGAGCGCAATGATTGTTCCGGCGGCGTCCGCGCTGCCTCCGGCGAGTCCGGCGGCGTGAGGAATGTTTTTTTCAATGTTGATGCAAACGCCGCAGTTATGCAGCCCGGTATATTCAAAAAATTCCTTTGCGGCTTTATATGCAATGTTGTTCTCTCCCGTTGGGATATCACCGTTGCTGCAAAGGACGGAGATTTTTCCGCTCTCGTTTGTTTCGGCGGTAACAACATCAAAAAGGCTGACGGACTGCATGAGCATAAAAAGCTCATGAAAGCCGTTGTCCATTGTTCGCAGAATGTCAAGCATGAGGTTGATTTTTGCAAAGGCTTTGACTTTGATTTTCATAGATGTTCCTTTCATAGGGCGCAAAGAATCTTATTTAAGCTTTTTCAAAACGGAAAGGAGGAGCTCAAAGGTTCTCTGTGCGCTCTTTTTGGAGAGTTTTTCGTCCGCTGAATGGATGTCAAAAATGTCCGGACCGAGGGAAACGCAGTCAAGGCCTTTGATTTTTCCGGAAAGGATTCCGCATTCAAGGCCTGCGTGAATTGCACTCACGGTCATTTCCCTGTTAAACATTTCTTTATATGCGGCGCAAAAGACCTTTTGAAGAACACTGTTTTCAAAAAATTCCCACGCCGGATATCCGGAATGGAAAGCGGTTTTTCCGCCGAGACTTTCGGCTGTTTTTTCAACGTCTTTTTCAAGCTTTGCTCTTTCCGCGTTAACGCTGCTTCTGATTGCGTGGCTGAGGGTGACCTTTCCGCCCTCTGTTTTAACAACGCCGAGGTTCAGCGAGGTCTGAACAAGACCCGGAACATTTTCGCTCATTGAGACAACGCCGTTTTTAACGCTTGTGATATATGAAAGAACGCTTTGAGCGTCTTTTTTTGAAAGGAGTTCTTTTTCGTCTGAGCTTTCAAAAAGAATGACGCCGTTTTTGTCTTCAGGACAGAAATCTTTTTTCTTCTCATCAAAAAGCTTTTTCAAAAGCTCAAGCTTGTTTTCATCCTTTTCAATGACGCATGAGGCAAAAAACGGAATTGCATTGTCCGCATTACCTGCATTAAAGGCCGCAAAGCTTTGAACATCCGCATCCTTTAAAAGTGAGGCGAGGAGGACGGCGGCATTCTGCCTGCCTTTGTTGATTTCCGTTCCGGAATGGCCACCGGCAAGGGCGGTGACGGTGACTTTGACCGTTTCATTCACGGCCTTTCCGGTGGAAAAGGGGATTTCGGTGTCTGCGCGGATTCCGCCGGCGCAGCTTGTGAGGAGCGTTCCCTCGTCCTCGGAGTCAAGGTTGATGAGCATTCTGCTCTTGAGGACGGAAACATCAAGTGCGTTTGCGCCATCCATTCCGGTCTCCTCGTCAATGGTGAGAACAACCTCAAGCGCCGGGTGTTGAATGTCGTCACGCGCAAGAATTTCAAGTGCATAGGCTCCGGCAATTCCGTCATCGCCGCCGAGAGAGGTACCTTTTGCAAAGATAAAGTCATCGTCCTCGCAGACGGTGAGTCCGTCCGTTTCAAAGTTGATGTCCGTTTTTCCATCGCTTACGCACACCATGTCAAGATGACCTTGAAGAATGACCGGTGCGCTGTTTTCATAGCCCTCCGTTGCGTCTTTAAAAATGATAATGTTTCCGCAGTCTTCACGGATAACTTTGAGCGAATGAGCCTTGGCAAAGTTCTCAAAATAATCGCTCATTGCCTTTGTGTTCCCCGAACCGTGGGGAATAAGGCACATTTCCTTGAAATAGTCAATATATGTTTTCATAGTTCACAGCTCCCTGTTTTCTTTTGAAAGTGTGTCAAATTCATCTCTGAACCAAACGTCCTTAATTTCAAATTCCTTTTTGTTGAGATATGAAAGCGCCCCGGCATCGGTTGAAAAGTCAAACTCAAGCTTATATGAGCAAAGGCACTGTTTTTTGAGCCCGCTTTTTTTGTTGAGCTCGTTTTTGCCATACTTCCCGTCGCCCAAAAGCGGGTGGCCGATTGAGGCGAAGTGCGCCCTTATCTGGTGAGTTCTTCCGGTCAGAAGCTCAACCTCAACGAGAGAAAGCCCGTTTTTGCTTTTGAGAACGCGATATTTTGTTCTGATGAGCTTTGAATTGTCCTTTTGACCCTTGGAAACAAAGACCTTGTTTTTGCTCTCGTTCTTTTGGAGGTAGCCTTCAAGGACGCCCTCTTTTTCCTTTGGAGCTCCGTGGAGAACGCAAAGATAGTATTTATGAATTTCCCTGTCCTTCATTTTCTGGTTGAGAACGCGCAGCGCCTCTGCGTTTTTTGCGGCGATGACAATTCCGCTTGTGTTGCGGTCAATGCGGTTAACAAGCGCCGGAGTGAATGAAAGCTCGCTTTCCGGTTCATACTCTCCTTTTTCAAAAAGATAGCGTTTAACTCTTGTGATGAGGGTGTCAATATACTCACTGTCATCCGGATGAGAGAGCAGACCGGCTTTTTTGTTGAGAAGAAGAACATTTTCGTCCTCATAGACGATATCGAGCTTTTTTGAGGCTGACAGAAAGTCATAGCGTGTTTCGCTTTTTTCAAAGAATTCATCGTTGATATAAAGGTCAATAACATCGCCCTCACACAGACGGGTGTTGATATCCGCGCGCTTTGAATTAATTTTGATGCGCTTCTTTCTTATGTATTTATACATCAGCGTTTTTGGAAGATTCGGAAAGCTTTTCAAAAGGAAAGCGTCAAGTCTTTTTCCGCTGTCGTTTTTTGAAACGGTGAAGGTTTTCAAATGCATACTTCCTTTGACAAAACGGCCTCTTTGCGCCGCTTTGTATTGATGGAACAATGATATCACAAATTGGTTAGTTGCACAAGTAATGAAGCCGAAAAATGTTCAAAACAGCCAAAAAAACAAAATCGGTTGACAATGAGCTGCAGCTCACTTATAATTAATACGGTTTGAAATTTCAGAAAAACGGGGCGATGATATGGGAAAATTTAAAGCTTTTCTTGACTCAAAAATCATTAAAAGCGGAGAAACCGGTGAGGGCGGCTGTCTCACGTGGCGCGAAACGCTCAGCTATGCGCTCGGCCGCGGTGCTCAGGGAATGTGCACCGGAATGACAAGCTCAAAATATGTCAACTTTTTCATCACGAACATTCTTTTCAAGACGCTCAAAAATGAAGACGCAATGAGCGTTGCTTCAAGGATACGTTTTTACTGCGGAATTTTTGACGCAATCAATGACCCTGTCATGGGTGTTGTCGTTGACAGAACGCGGACAAAAAACGGCCAGATGCGCCCTTACATCAAATGGGCGCCGCTCTTTGTTTCACTCGTTATGGTGCTGTTCTTTGTCGGCTCGGGGAACGCTCCTCTCTGGCTCAACATACTTTACACAACGGTTCTTTTTATCGGCCTTGACGTGACATACACCGCATTTGACATACCGATGGGTGCGCTTGCGTTTTCAATAACCCCGGACGGCGTTGAAAGGACAAAGCTTTTCGGCGTAAGCTCGATTGTTCGTTCCGTTGTCGGTGCGGTTCCGATGGTTTTTGTTGCCGGAGCATCGCTTTTGCCATATTTCAAAAGCCATACGGCGCAGTCATATCTTGTTTCCGCCTGCGTTTCCGCTGCGGGCATAATTATCCTCACAAGATTCACATATAAAAACACAAGCGAGAGGGTCGTTCACCACGAGGACACGCCCTCCGTTAAAACCTGCTTTTCCCTGCTTTTCAAAAATCAGCCGCTCATGATGCTGTTTCTTGCGAACATTGCTTTTGTCTTTTGCAAAATACCGGAGCAGGTTTCGGCTTATTTTGTTTCAGACCTGATGTTCAACAGAAAGTATAACATCTTCATTGATGTCATCAAGTTTCCGGGCTCACTGCTTGCCGGCCTTTTTGTTCCGGTGATAATCAGAAAGTTCAGAAAACGCATTGACACGCGCCGCTTTTATCAGCTTTGCTGTGTGGGTGCAGTTTGCATTCATGTGCTGTTTGCCCTTGTCACCTGCAACGGACTGATGCAAAAGCAGCCCGAAGCTTCTATTTCGCTGCTTATCGGAATCATGACTGTTCTTTTCACGGGTCTTTCCGCAATCCCGATGGAGTTTAAAAACCTCATTCAAAAGGAGATGGAGGCGGAGACGGTTGATTACGTTGAGTATAAAACCGGAACGCGAGTTGAAGGCGTTATGCTTTCAATAATGTCCTTCACAGGCAAGCTTGAAAACACATTTTCCGCCTCAATAGGCTTGAACATCCTTTCAAAAACGGGCTATATCAAGCACGAGGAGGGCTCCGTTGCTCAGAATGAGCAAACGCGGTGGGCGCTTTTCATTATGACGACGCTCATTCCTGTTGCCGGTTATCTTCTTATGCTCATTCCGATGCACTTTTACAAAATCACCGGCCGAAAGCACCGTGAAATGATGGAGGAGCTGACGCGGCGCCGCGCCGCCATTGCCGAAGAAGAGGCGGAGAAAGAGATTGTTTGAACGCAAAAAACATAATATAGCACAATAAAACGGGTACCTTTGCGGCACCCGTTTTTGTTTAAAAACACATTTAATCAAGAAGATAAAGACCCGACTGAAGCCAGACAAACTCTCTTGAGGCAACATTGATGTATTTATAAACCTTTTCGTTAAAAACGCGGTAGTCTCTGACGGAGTTGGTGGCGATGTTCAGTGTGCGGACTTTTTTGGACGCCTGATTGCAGATGTAAAGCGTGTTTCCGATGAGATTGACGGCGCAGGGACGTTCAAAGGCCGTTGTTTCCCCTCCGCCGATGCGCAGAAGGATCCGTCCCTCGCGCGGGGAATATTTGATGATTGCGTTTTCACCCGGAACAGCGCACCAGACATATGAACTGTCAACTGCGATATCGCAGACGGGGGAGCCGTGATAGGTCAAAAGCGAGGAGACGTTGACCGAACCGTCCGTGTTGAAGATATAGTATTCACCGTTCGGAAAAACGGCCATGATTTTGTTGTCGTTGAGAACACCGACATCGCAGGAAACATAGTCGCCGAGGGTCTCCGCAATTTCTTCATATTCAAAGCCGAACTTGACTTTGAGAAACACATTCTTTTTGATGTGGGTGAATTTGTCGTTCACGGCGTCATAGCCATAAAAGTTTGCAACAAGCCTTCCGTCTGCAGACTGACCCTTTGCGGCAAAAACAAAGCCTTTTTTGAATGGCGTGATGTTGAGAATCTCACCCGAAAAAACATTTTCCATAATATATGAACCCCTTTGAAGCGTCAATAAGGTAATAAACCAAAATTATACATTGTACTTATATATAATACAATATAATATCTCCAAGGTCAAGTGAGAAAAAGCACAATATTGAGATTTTGCAAGTATGAGGATTTCACAAAACTTACAAAATTATTACACAATTCTTTGACTTTATTTTTTTCGCTAAAATGGGACACATATATTTATAATGCAAAGATCGTTTGAGTCTCCCATGAACCCAATCTTATGCAGAGCATAAAAATAAATCTCAATTCGTACAGGGCAGCCTCGTGCCGAGCCATGACCTTGCCCTGTGCCCTGCAAGGGGAAAACAGAACGGGAGCCTCGCGAGATTTTCCTACGAGTTGCGCCTTGTTTTCATGCTCTGCAAAATCCAACATCTAACATCCAACGTCAAAAATCTAACTTCGTGCGGGTCAGACCCATGCCGACCCATGAATCTGCACAGCCCCCTACTTTGAAGATATGAAGGGGTTAAGCACACGCTTTGCAAGGGACGTTAAGACCGGAAAAGCGTATGAAGTTCCGGACGACATGACTTATTACGAATGGAAGAAAGCACAGGACGAAGCGGCGGAAAAAACCGATAAACCGTTGAAAAATAACGGCGAAAGTGGTATAATAAATACAGAAGAAATGCTCCGCAGAAAAGATTCGGCACACAGGCGAATCGGTTCAAACGGACAGCAAATTATTGACGTTCCGACTTACAACAAACTTACTAAGGAGTTTAGGAAGAACGGCGGAATAATAATTCGAGGAGAAGAAGCGGAAGAGCATTTAAAAAAATCTCAAGCATCTGCCTCATATCTTGGTTCATTAAACGCTGCTGTTATCAGAGACGAAGCCACGGTATCAGACGTTTTGGAAGAAATGTATCACGCAAAGCAGGATAGAACAAACGCTTACGGAAACCTTCTGACGGAAGATGTTTATCTAAAGCGAGAAATAGAAGCACAAAAATATATGCTTTCTGTTGTAGACAAGTACAAAATTCCAATCGATGAAGTTGAAACCACAAGAAAAAATCTTGAATATTACGAAAAAATTTATTCAGAAAAGTATGGTGCGAAATGATAAAACATAAAATTGTTGATGAATTTATCATTAAAAACAAAAAAATTATAGCTATTGATGAAAGAAGAACGGTTGAAGAATTCGGTGTGACAAAAATACTTATTGATGGCGTTAAATATCCTTTTGGGCTAACACATAATGATTATTGGTATATTGTTGATATAGCCGAGCCGCTACTCGGAAAAACCGTCGAATTTGTTTCTTGAGGTGGAGCCTATGCAGAAGACACAAACAAAACTGATTAAATCCATAGACGGGCAGGACTGCGAGATTTTTGCCGTTTCTCACCACAGACGAATAAAGGTCGGCTTGGCTGACGTGTGCGTTGAAATATACGAAAACAGCAGAGTTATACCGACCCTCGGCACAAACGCAATAAAGCGAAAATGCACATATTTTTCGGTTGCGGTTTGCCCTGACCCGGAAATGGAAGACAGCTTGACGGACGAAGTTCTCAAAGGTCTTAATGCGTTTGACCTTTCAATGCTTCTTCCGGACAAAAACGGCGTTCTTGTTCCGTTTTCGCTTTACGGCATATATTCGGCGGAGCTGAACGCAGACCGCTGGGTGTTTGAAATAAGCGACCCGGAGACGGTTAAAAGGCTTTTAGCGTTATAAATTAAGGGGGCTGTCGCATTAAGACGAACTCGCAAATAAGAGAAAAACAACCGGGTAACCCGAAAAAAAGGGTTGCCCGGTTGCTGCTTTCGTAGTATAATTTAGTTGCAGAAAAACCATATAGAAAGCAGTGAAATTGTACTATGTTTAGAAGCAGAAATC
>DJPI01000067.1 GCA_002438505.1 Ruminococcaceae bacterium UBA6416
TCTTTTTCTTTGCCGGAATACCCATTTTTTCAAAAAGGGCTTCGCCAAGCTGTTTCGGCGAATTAAGGTTGAACTCAAAGCCAACGGCTGAAAAAATCTTTTCGCTGATTTCATCAATTCGTTTTTGAAGCTCGTTTCCGTAGCGTGCAATTTCGTCTTTGTCAACAAGAAAACCCGTGTTTTCCATTGAGGCAAGCACCTTTGCAAGCGGCTGTTCAATCTCGTAAAGAAGCTGTTCCTGGTCGTTTTCTTTAATTTCCGCCGCACATTTTTCGCTGACGGCTTTTATTACTGCGGCGCTTTGGGCAAACTTTTTTGCGCTTTCCGGGCAGTCGATATCGGGAATGTTCACGCCGAGGGTATCCGCAAGGCGAAGCGGATCATAGCTGTTTGCGGACGGGTTAAGAATGTATCCGGCGAGGGTCGTGTCCATCGAAAGGTTTTTAAGCTTTGTTCCGATACTTTCCGCAAAGCGGAAAAGGTCCTTGCTGTCGCAGGTGATTTTTTTCCACTCACCCTCAAAAAAGCTTTTTGAAAACGAGTCAAAGTCAAAGCAGTTAGACTGAACAAAACGAATTTCGCTGCCGATACAAAAGTAAAACGCAGCCGGTTTTCTTCCCTCAAATTCCGTAACGAAATAAGCTTCGCCTGCATTTTTTAATTCGCCCAAAAGTCCGCAAAGGTCGCGTTCCTCTTTGAAAACAAACGTCTCTTTTTTCGTCTCCTCTTCGGGTACGATTGAAATTTCGTCGCGCGTTAGACCGAGCTTTTCAATCATTGAAAACATTTCGAGCGAAACAAGCATTGTGATGGCTTCCTTTGCGTTGGGCGCTTTTTTTTCATAGAGTGTCATGTCGGTTTCAATCGGAGCATTGGTGCGGATTGTTCCGAGTTTTTTTGAAAGATACGCACTCTCTTTTCCGGCCTCAAGCTTGTTTCTGACGCCGCTTTTGATGTCAAGCGTTTCAAGGCTTGAATATATATTGTCAATCGTTTTGAAGCGGGTGATGAGCTCTCCGGCCGTTTTTTGGCCGATTCCGGCAACGCCCGGAATGTTGTCCGAGGAATCGCCCATGAGAGCCTTGATTTCAATCATGCCCTGCGGCTCAACGCCGTATTCCTCCATGAGCTTTTCTTTGTCATAGACAACCGTCTGCGGCTTTCCCATTTTTGTTGAAGCAAGCATAACAACCGTGTTGTCTGAAATGAGCTGGAGAGAATCTCTGTCTCCCGTTGCAAGAAAGCAGCGGTCGTCTCCTTTGACGCAGGCGCTGAGAGTTCCGAGAATATCATCGGCCTCAAAGCCTTCCTTTTCAATTATAGTATAGCCGAGGGCAAAAAGCAGCTTTTTGAGTATCGGCATCTGGCTTGCAAGCTCCGGAGGCATTCCCTTGCGTCCGGCTTTGTAGCCGTCATACATTTTGTGGCGGAATGTCGGCGCTTTGAGGTCAAATGCAATGGCAACGTGGTCGGGCTTGCACTCCTCCTCAAGCTTCAGAAGAACATTTAAAAAGCCATAGATGGCGTTGGTGAACTGGCCGCCCTTTGTTGAAAGGAGCTTTATTGCGTAAAACGCGCGGTTAACAATGCTGTTTCCGTCAACAACAAGAAGTCTCATATGATACCTCCGAAATTTTATCTGTATTTATAAGTATATCACAAAATGCCCCAAAAGGGTGGATTTTTTGAGAATTTGTGTTAAAATGTTAAAACACATAAATTTCAAAAGCGAAAGGAATATATAATGAGAATCGGCAACATTGAAATTGACGGCCGGACGGCCGGTCTTGCGCCGATGGCCGGCGTTGCGGATATGGCGTTCCGCGAGCTTTGCCGTGAATACGGCGCAACCTATGTCGTCAGCGAAATGGTCAGCTCTAAGGGTCTTACCATGTCTGACAGGAAAAGCCGGAAGCTGCTTGTTTTGTCTGAAAAAGAGCGTCCGGCGGCGGCGCAGATTTTCGGCTGTGACCCGGAGATTATGGCGCAGTCCGCAAGGGAGTGCCTTGCGTTTTCTCCGGACGTTATTGACATAAACATGGGCTGTCCCGCGCCGAAAATTGCCGGCAACGGAGGCGGAAGCGCACTTTTGAAAAACCCCGTTCTTGCCGAAAAAATCATCAAAGCCGTTGCCGCGGCGGTTGACGTTCCTGTCACGGTGAAAATCCGGCTCGGCTGGGACAATGATCATATCAATGCGGTTGAAATGGCGCAAAGGGCGGAAAACGCCGGAGCAAAGGCTGTTACAGTCCATGGCCGGACAAAGGCTCAAATGTATGCTCCGCCGGTGGACACAAAAACGATTGCCCTTGTGAAAAAGAGCGTTTCAATTCCCGTTATTGCGAACGGTGATGTTACGGACGGACTTTCCGCGGCCAAAATGCTTGAGGAAACAAACTGCGATTATATTCTTATCGGCAGGGGAGCGCTCGGAAGGCCATGGGTGTTCAGCCAGGTCAGCGCATACTTGAAGCACGAGGTCGTTTTGCCGGAGCCTCCGGTCAGCGAGCAGATGCGCGTGATGGTGAAGCACATTCGCCGAATTTGTGAATATAAGGGCGAAAGAACCGGAATCCGCGAGGCACGCAAGCACGCCGCATGGTATATCAGAGACATCCGCGGCGCGGCCGGATACCGCCGTCAGGTCGGCGCACTTTCAAGCCTTGAAGAGCTTGAGGAGCTTGCGTTCAAAATTGCGGCCGAAAACGGCTGATTGGGGAATTTTAACCAAACCGACACAAAGCTTTCAAGTGTTTTTTAAACAACTTATGAATAAAGTTAATAAAAATTCAATAAAAATTTCAAAAACCCCTTGAAATTTGTCAATGGCAGTGATATAATCAAGCCAAGATAATAAACATAATAATAAGGAGGAAATCCCCATGAAAAAAGTATTATCTGTATTTTTGGCAGTTCTCATGCTCTTCGGAGCACTTTCAGTCGGTTCTTTTGCTGAGGACGGAACAACCACCACTGCGCCGACAACTAACCCGAAGCCTTATCATGCATGGTGGGAAAAGGACGGCGGTCCCTGCACTGCAGAACAGGTAGTTATTGCGTTCAACCTCAACGGCGGAAGCCTTAAGAATGAAACTCAGGTTTATAACGAAGAAACCGGTAAGTTTGAGTGGAAAAAGGGCAAGGATATCACCGGAACTTATTACATGGTTCCTGAAAACCGTGACGTTATGAAGGGCGGAATGAGCGTTATTCTTCCTCTTGTTACCGCTCCGGACGGAAAGCAGTTCAACGGTTGGGAAGTTGAGGTTTGCGTTGTTCCCGGTTACAGTCGTAACACCTATGCCGCAAACGCCGAATTCAACATTCCCGAAGGCGCAAAAGGAACTCTCATTCAGATGAAGGCTTCATACAGTGCAGCTGATTTTGAAGAGCCCACCCTCACCAAGGTTGTCGGAATCCTTATGAAGGTTTTCGGAACCATCATCGGCCTCATCGCTTATGAAGGCGACACCATGAAGGGTATCGCATTCATGGAGAAGGTTTTCGGCGGTCTCTTTGATTAATTAAAAAGCTCATTTTCAGCGCTGCCAAAAGGCGGCGCTGATTTTTTTTGCGTCCGTTTCGGCGCAATATCAGGTGCAGAAAAAGGTACCGCCCACAGAGGCTGCAGGCGGCACTTCCCGAATCTTTTGGACAGGCTTTTCGTCAGACCTCATAATACACAGCAAAACCTAAGATTTCAGCGTTAAAAAACGCATTATGAAATGTGACGGAAAACATATACCTAAAGCCGGTGTCAGTCAAATTCCGTTTTTTCAGACATTTAAGCTCCGCTTTCTGAAGCAGAAAGCCACCGTTACTTCTTTGGTGATCAAAACTCCTTTTCCGACAACGGACTCCAGTGTGACAGGTTTCAGAAGATATGCATCGGCTCCGTTTTTAAGAAGCTTGGCTTCAAAGCGCCTGTTCTTGAGAGCTGCCTTGACAAAAAATTTTGCGCCGCATTTTTTAAGCTTTCCGCCAAGCGATATGAGCACATCAAGGGCATCGCGGTTTTTCATGAAGGCGTCCACGATAATAATGTCCGGAGCGCTTTTTTCAATAATGCTTTCAAGCATTATTCCGTCTGATTCAACTAATTTGACTTCAAAGCCGTTCACTTCAAGGTCTCTTATGAGATTTTCAAGGGAAAGGCTTCCGTCATTGGTGATGATGGCTTGTTTCTTCATGCTTTCCTCCTCTCCGGCCGTTTCTCCGTTCTGAACGCATCAGCCCGTTATTGCTGTTTTGGCACGTTGTCATTATATGACCGAGAAAATGAAAATCATGTCGTTTCGTGTCGAATTTAAGAAAATAGATAAATTCCGATTTATTTATTTGATTCAGGCATTGCTGTGACATTTGAGAAACAAAATGGCTGAGCTTTTGCTGAAACATATGCAGAATCACTAAAATAAAACCATACCAATGCAGTATGATTTGTCAAGACTTATAAAAATAAAATATTGCAAAAAAAAGCGCAGACTTTTTCTTGACAAATTGAAGGCCGGGGAGTATCATATACTAAGGTTAGCGAGAGCTAACCACTCTTTAGAAGTTACGGTTAGTCAAAGCTAATCTTGGCAAGGTTCAAATTGCCGGAATGAATAAGAGAAAAGGGGGTATGAAAATGATGCCGCTGTGTTATGCAGACGTCGGAGCGGATAACACGATTAAAAAGCTCGGCGGAAGTCCTCAGGTTAAAAAACACCTTGAAAACCTTGGATTTGTTGTTGGGGGCAATGTGAAGGTTATCACAACCCTTGGCGGAAACGTGATTGTGAATGTTAAGGAAACGCGCGTTGCAATCAGTGAGGAAATGGCGAGAAAAATTATGGTTTAAGCAGCTTAATGCTTAACTTAAAGTTCAGTTTGGAAGCAACGGCTCAACCGCAAGGAAGGCCGCCATTGATAATAAGTTTTGATTGAATAAGGAGGACAAGGTTAATGAAAACTCTCAGAGAAGTTAAAGTCGGTGAAACCGTCAAGGTCAAAAAGCTCCACGGTGAGGGTGCCGTTAAGCGCCGTATCATGGACATGGGAATCACAAAAGGCACTGAAGTTTTTGTCCGCAAGGTTGCGCCGCTCGGAGACCCGATTGAAGTCACCGTTCGCGGCTATGAGCTTTCGCTCAGAAAGGCCGACACCGAAATGATTGAAGTTGAATGATTTTTTTTCAGCTGCTGTTAGTGACAGCTAATCGGTTGTTGTTAATTAAAAAGTTTTTAAAATAAGCTTCGCTTTCGCCGAAGCGGAAAGAGAGGAACAGTTATGAACATCAGAATTGCCCTTGCAGGCAACCCGAACTGCGGAAAAACAACGCTTTTCAATGCGCTCACCGGTTCAAACCAATTCGTTGGAAACTGGCCCGGCGTTACGGTTGAAAAAAAGGAAGGAAAGCTCAAAAAGCATGACGGTGTAATTATCACTGACCTTCCGGGAATCTATTCGCTTTCTCCTTATACACTTGAGGAGGTTGTTGCAAGAAACTATCTTATCGGCGAACGTCCGGACGCAATTCTTAACATAATCGATGGAACAAACCTTGAAAGAAACCTTTATCTCACAACGCAGCTCACCGAGCTTGGAATTCCCGTTGTTGTTGCAATCAACATGATGGACGTTGTCAAAAAGAACGGAGACAAAATCAATGTTGCCGAGCTTTCACGTCAGCTTGGAACCAAGGTTGTTGAAATTTCCGCCCTCAAGGGAACGGGAATCAAGGAGGCTGCGGAGGCTGCCATTGAAGCGGCGAAGAACGGAAAAACCGTTCCGATGCACACCTTCTCCGGCGTTGTTGAACACGCTCTTGCTCACATTGAGGAGGCTGCCGTTCACGGACTTCCGGAGGAGCAGCAGAGATGGTACGCAATCAAAATTTTTGAGCGTGATGACAAAGTTCTCTCCCAGCTTAACATTCCGGAAGCTACTCTCAAGCACATTGAAGATGATATCAAGGCTGCTGAAAAAGAACTTGATGACGATGCTGAGTCAATTATCACGAACGAGAGATACATTTACATCAGTTCAATCATAAAATCATGTTACAAGAAGAAGGGCGCAGGCTCACTTTCAACCTCAGACAAGATTGATAAGGTTGTCACAAACCGCTGGCTCGGACTTCCGATTTTTGCTCTTATCATGTTCCTTGTCTATTATATCTCAATGGTAACCGTGGGTTCATCCGCAACCGACTGGATGAATGATGGCGTTTTCGGAGACGGCTGGCACTTCCTCGGAATAGGAACAAAGGCATACACCGAAGCAAGTGATAAATACACCGATTCGCTCAATGCAATCAATGCTTTTGTTGAAGTTGACCCTGAGGCTGAGGACTTTGACGCTCAGAAGGCTCTTGCCGATATCAAGGCGTTCAAGCCCTCAAGTGAAAATGAAAAGGGCACGGTTGCAATCGAAGATGAGGAAACCCTCGCCGTTGACGATTATGATGTTTACTACTCCAAAATCCCCGATGGCGCTGATGAAGAAAGCACCGTTGGTGTGACATATACCGAGGCCGCAAAATTCTTTGAAGACGGCGGAGCAGAGAGCTTTGAAGCTCCCGACCCGGCTTCTTACGGCGTTTGGGTACCCGGTGTTCCCGTTCTTGTTGGCGACATTCTTGAAAAAGCAGGCGCAGCGGATTGGCTCTCAGGTCTTATCAATGACGGTATCGTTGCCGGTGTCGGCGCGGTTCTTGGCTTTGTTCCCCAGATGCTTGTTCTCTTCCTTCTCCTTGCGTTTCTTGAGGCTTGCGGATACATGGCTCGTATCGCCTTTGTTCTTGACCGTATCTTCCGTAAGTTCGGACTCAGCGGTAAATCCTTCATTCCGATGCTCATCGGTACCGGCTGCGGCATCCCGGGCATCATGGCCTCGCGTACAATCGAAAACGAGCGCGACAGGCGCATGACAATCATGACAACAACCTTCATTCCCTGCGGCGCAAAGGTTCCATTCATTGCAATGATTTCAGGCGCACTGTTCGGAAACTCGGCTCTTGTTTCAACAAGCGCATATTTCATTGGTATGGCTGCAATCATCTGCTCCGGTATCATGCTCAAGAAGACAAAGATGTTTGCAGGTGAGCCCGCTCCGTTCGTTATGGAGCTTCCGGCATATCACCTTCCGACAGTCGGCAATGTTCTGCGTTCAACGTGGGAGCGCGGCTGGTCATTCATTAAGAAGGCCGGAACAATCATTCTTCTTTCAACAATCTTTGTTTGGTTCGCAACCTACTTCGGTTTTGTTGACGGAAAGTTCGGAATGCTCACTGAAGATCAGATTGACTCTTCAATCCTTGCTTCAATCGGCGGCGCAATCGCATGGATTTTCAAACCGCTCGGCTGGGGCAACTGGCAGGCAGCCGTTGCTTCAATCACAGGTCTTGTTGCAAAGGAAAACATTGTCGGTACTCTCGGCATCCTCTATGGCGGCGGAGAAGGCACGGTATATCGGGCAATCGCTCAGGCGTTCACCGGAATCACCGCATATTCGTTCCTTGTTTTCAACCTCCTTTGCGCTCCGTGCTTCGCAGCAATCGGTGCAATCAAGCGTGAAATGAACAGTCAGAAATGGACATGGTTTGCAATTTGCTATCAGTGTGGTTTTGCATACTGCATTGCTCTCATGATTAACCAGTTCGGCGGCGCTTTCACCGGACACCTCAATGTCATCGGCCTCATTGCGGCAATCGCTGTTCTCGGCTTCATGATTTACATGCTTGTCCGTCCGTATAAGGAAGCAACAAAGCTCACACAGGACGTTAAAGTTAAAGTGAGCAAGAAATAATCAAATCAAGCGGCAAGGCCGCATGACTGCGGCCTTGCCTCAATAAGAATCAAACAGGAAGGAGTCGGTCTAATATGTCATGGCTTTTGGCAAATCTTTCAACAATTCTCATAAGTCTTGTAATTCTGCTCATCGTTGTGTTAATCATTGTTAAGCTTGTTAAGGACAAGAAAAAGGGAAAACATTCCTGCGGCTGCGACTGCGCCCACTGCGCAATGGCAGGCTCCTGTCACAGAAAGAGATAAACTTTATGTTAAATTTGGGAAGTGTTTTGTCGCTTCCCAAAAATAAAAAGATTCAGTTAGCGAGTGCTAACCAAAAATGGAGGGTGATGTAATGATAAAAACAACGCTCAAGATTGACGGCATGGCGTGTTCAATGTGTGAAGCGCACATCAATGACTGCATCAGACAGAACTTTCCGGTCAAAAAGGTTACTTCCTCACACGCAAAGGGTGAAACTGTTGTGATTGCAGAGGAAGTGCCAAACAGTGAAAAGCTGCGAAAGGTTATTGCCGAAACCGGATATGAACTCAAAGACATTAAAAGCGAGCCTTATGAGAAAAAAGGCGGACTTTTTTCCCGGTTCAAAAAGTGAGTAATTCCCGTTAGGAAGAAGGAGGACGAAAGAATGAGTGAAAAGGTTTTGATTGAAAACTGTTCGCCAACCATGGCCGGACTCAAGACCGGAAGCCTTTTTTCCTGCGAGTTCAAAAGCAGGGAGGAACTGTTTGAAAATGTGCGCAGCCTGAACGTCCGCCTTGTTCCGCGCGGAGTGAGAATGGTTCCGGTGAAATTCATGGGCAACCGGGTGCTGATATATATGTATCGCCCCAAAAAGCTTTCAAAGGATTTGTGTGATTCAACCGCGCTTTCAATCCTTTCAACAAAGCTTTATCCAACTCAAAACGTGCAAAGCTGTGTTGCGGAGCTTATCAAAAGGCTCAACACGCAGGAGGAGTTTCCGCACGAAATCGGTTTGTTTTTGGGCTATCCTTCGGTCGATGTTGAAGGCTTCATCAAAAACAAGGCCAAGGGCGCAAAGTGCGTTGGAACCTGGAAGGTTTACGGCGATGAAGCACAGGCCAAAAGAAAATTTGCGCTTTACAAAAAATGTAAAAGAGTTTATGAGGCGGCCTATAAAAAGCATAATTCATTTGATAGGCTCATTGTAAACTGCTAATAATAATTCAAAGAGGTGTTAATTATGAGCAAAATTGCTGTTGTATATTGGAGCGGCACGGGAAACACACAAGAGATGGCTCTTGCCGTTTCCGATGGTGCAAAGGAAAAGGGAGCGGATGTTTCGCTTTTCTCCGCTTCGGATTTTAACGAATCAATGGTCAATGATTTTGACGTATTTGCTTTCGGCTGCCCGGCAATGGGCGCCGAGGTTCTTGAAGAGGATGAATTTGAACCGATGTTTGAAAGCTGCAAAGCCTCACTCGCGGGCAAAAAGGTTGCTCTTTTCGGCTCATACGGCTGGGGTGACGGCGAATGGATGAGAAACTGGGAAGAAGAGTGTGAAGCGGCCGGAATCAGCCTTGCGTGTGCAAGCGTAATTTGCAACGAAGCGCCGGACGAAAGTGCCGTTGCCGAATGCAAAGCTCTCGGAGCCGCCCTTGTTTAACTTTTTTCCTCCTTAAATCTGATATCTCCAAAATTGAAACCCATACAAAAGCAAGCGCTCCCGCGGCAGAGGGGGCGCTTGCTTTATGCAGAAAAAACAAAGTTTTTCTTAAATTTTTTCAACAGCTATTGAATGACGCGGATTTTGTGATAAACTGTAACGGAAAAGAAAATAAAGGAGATTTAGATATGAGTTCAAAAAAGAAAAAGAAGAGCAATGAAAACGTGATTATTGCAATACTTGTTTCTTTGATTGTTATTGTTGCCTCAATGACCGCAGTGACGCTCATAAAGAACAGAGAAGGCATGAAAAAAGGGGACACAACCGTTTCGACGGAAAAGGGCACATCCGAGTCCGCAAAAACCGAACCCGATTCAGAAAGCAAAATTACCGGAAGCACGAGCGAAAAGCTTTCGGTTGAAAACAATGTTACCTCCTCAGAAAGCACAACAAAAAAACAGAGCGCAGTCAAGCGCTCGGAAAGCGGAAGAATCATTGTTGACGTTGATTCGGTGCCGTGGAACCTTCTTGTTGTCAACATGGAGCGTGAAATTCCGGAGGGTTATGACCCCGAAACAAAGGAAATTCTTGACACCGGCTATGAGCTTGATGCAAGGGTCACTCCATACTATGAAAAAATGTATCGCGCCGGAAAAAAGGACGGCGTTACCCTGACTCCATTTTCCGGCCACCGCAGCTATGAACGTCAGCGGATAAATTACAACAACCTGACTGAAACCTACATGGCGCGATACGGCCTTGACCGCAAAGCGGCGGCAAAAAAGGCCGCAACAGTCATTCTTCCTCCGGGAACGAGCGAGCACAACATCGGCCTTGCAATGGACATTTGCAACACATATGACTCATTTGCAAACTCCGCCGAATATGCATGGCTTATGAAAAACGCCTATAAATACGGCTTCATTCTGCGCTATCCAAAGGAAAAAGAGGACGTTACGGGAATTGTTTACGAGCCGTGGCACTGGCGCTTTGTCGGCGTTGAATACGCAAAAAAAATCAAAGACAGCGGCCTTTGCCTTGAAGAATACCTTGATTCGGTCGGAATAAAGTATTGACAAATTGACCTTGCTTTGAAAACGCTTGACATATGCGCATTGAGGGCGCACAATAACGATGCGAGTGAGAAGAATAGTGAAACAGTGAGATTTTGTTAAGCTGATTTTGAAAAAACGGCTGGACGTTTTATCGCAACGGCGGAGGACATGATATTTATATCAAAGGAAAGCATTCCGAATCCGTTCCGCGCCATAAGGAAGTTAACGAAAAATTGGCAAAATCAATCATATAACGGTGGAACCTGAAATAGGTTTTCCCGTTTTGTTCAAAATAACAACTGAAAGAGGTGTACGCTTTGAAAGTAATTTTTCCTGTAATAATTTCAACGGAAAAAACCGAACAGTATCACGATGTCTTTGTTCCCGATCTTGAAATCAACACGGAGGGCGTGGATATTGCCGATTCAATAGGAATGGCGAGAGATGCCATTGGATTAAAGTGTATCACAATGGAAGATATGGATCTTGAAATTCCTTCGCCAAGCGATATTAAAGATATTTCATTTGGCAAGGGCGAATTTGTAACACTGGTTGACGTTGACCTCACCGACTATCGCCGCAAAAACGAAATGCGAACCGTTAAAAAAAATTGCTCTCTTCCAAGCTGGCTGTGCTATGAAGCCGAAAAGGCCAACATCAATTTTTCCGCCGTTTTGCAAGCCGCCCTCAAGCGTGAACTTCATATCAACTGAAAAGGATGCAAAAAACCCTACCGTGGCATTTGTCACAGCAGGGTAGCTTTTTTATTAGGCTTAAATTACTCGGCGTCCTCGTCGGAAACTTCTTCTGCTTCCTCTGCGGCCTCGTCCTGCGGCTCAAGAAGAGCGCGGATTGAAAGGCTGACGCGCTTCTTTTCAAAGTCGATGTCAGTAATTTTAACGTCAACCTCGTCACCGATTGAAAGAACTTCCTTCGGTGAAGCAATGTGGCGGTCGGCAATCTGTGAAATGTGGATAAGGCCGTCAATGCCGTCAATAATATTTGCAAATGCGCCAAAGGTTGTGAGACCAACAATCTTCGCCTTAACAACCGAGCCAACGGGATAATCTCTCTTGAGAATCTCCCAGGGATTGTCTTCAACTCGCTTATATCCGAGAGAAATTTTTCTGTTTTCTCTGTCAAGAGCCTTGACGTATACTTTGACAACGTCACCCTCTTTAACAACTTCTGACGGATGCTTGATACGCTTCCAGGAAAGCTCTGAAATATGTACCATTCCGTCAACTCCGCCGAGGTCAACAAATGCGCCGTAGCTTGTGAGTGACTTGACGGTGCCGGTGTACTCCTGACCTTCTTCAATCTGAGCCCAGAAAGCTTCCGTTGCGGCCTTGCGTTCTTCTCTGACAACTGAGCGGATTGAACCGATGGCGCGCTTCTTTGCCTTGTCAACATCAATGATGCGGAATCTGACCTTCTGCTTAACAAGCTCGGAAAGGTCAGCCTCCCTTGGAAGGCCGGTGAGTGAACCCGGGATGAAAACGCGGACGCCCTGAGCATAAACAAGGACACCGCCCTTGACGGCCTCGGCAACAACGCCTTCAAGAATTTCTTCATCTTCCTTCGCCTTGATGATGTTGTCCCAAGCGGCGATAGCGTCAAAGCGGCGCTTTGAAAGCATCATGGTTCCTTCGGAATCGTTCGTTTTCATGATGATGAGGCTGATCTCGTCACCGATTTTGAGTTCTGATTTCGGATCGGCAGTCGGATCGTTGCTGTACTCCTCAATGGGAACGAAGCCAGCATATTTTCTGCCGATATCGACCTGTATTTCATTAGGTGCAATACCTACAACAACGCCACGCACTTTTTGGTCGGAGCTCATTGATTTAAGATTCTCCTCCAAAGCGGCCTCAAAGCTCATTTCTTCAGGATTGGTTTGTTCGTTTAAAATTTCGGACATGGTGGATAGTACCTCCTTTATAATACCTGCAGGAGTGGAAGCCCCTGCTGTTACCCCAACTGAGCGGAAACGGGAAAAATCATAATCATGAAGCTCCCGCGCCGTTTCAACAAGGAAAGTTGGACAGTTCTTTTCACACACAGCTTTCAGCTTTGCGGTGTTGGAACTTGAGCGCCCGCCGACAACAATCATTGCGTCGGACGAAAGGGAAAGCTCAAACGCCTCTTTCTGCCTGTCATTGGTTGCACTACATATTGTATCAAAGAAAAAACCTTTTGTACATAGTTTTTTTAAAATTTTTGAGGTTTTTTCCCATTCTTTCACAGAAAAGGTGGTCTGTGCGACCACATATACTTCTTCATTCATAATTTCGGGGTGATTTTTGAGCAAACGGTCAAGCTCCTCCCCGTTTTTATAAACAAGACTTTCACCCTCCCAGCGGCTGCGGAAACCCCTGACCTCCGGATGATTTTCATCTCCGGCAATCAAAAGCAGCCTGTCTTTTTGCGAGTGGCGCTCAACAATTTTTTGAATTTTCATCACGAACGGGCAGGTGAGGTCAATGTAATCGGCCTTCATTTTTTTCAGCTCGTCAATAATAAATTTCGGTGCGCCGTGGGTGCGGATAACAACGGTTGTGTCCGGCGGAATTTGAGACGGGCGCTCAATGATGTGCACTCCCTTTTTTTCAAGGTCGTTTATGACCGAGGGGTTGTGGATAATCGGCCCCAGGGTGCAAACCCTTTTTCCGCTTTCAACCATGGTGTAAAGTGTGCTGACCGCACGGTCAACGCCAAAGCAGAAGCCTGCCGTTTTTGCAAGTGTAAGTTTATAATTTGTGTTCATTGCTGCTCTCCGTGTTTCAAAGCCCAAAGCTCCTTGATTGCGTCCATGATTTTTTCGCTCGCTTCTCTGATTTTTTGTTGTGAATATTCTCCGTCCGGTGAAAGCTCGCCGTTTTTGATGAGCTTTCCAAAGCGTATTGTGATTTTCGGGCGCAGCTTTTTTTCCTGCGGGGTTTTATAGATGCTGACCGGAAGGACGTCCGCCTTTGTTTTAACGGCAAGATATGAGACGCCGTTTTTCGCCTTTTTCGGGACTGCGTCTTTAATTCTTGCCCCCTCCGGAAAAATTCCGAGCACCCAGCCGGAGGAGATAATGCGCCTTGCAAACTCAAGCGAGCGTTTATCACTTGTCTGCCGCCTGACCGGAAAAACATTCATCTTCCGGAGAAAGGAAGCAAAAAGGCGGTTTTTGAAAAGCTCATCCTTTGCCATGAAATGCAGCGTCCGCGGACAGCGTGAAATTATCATCACGGGGTCAAGCGCGCCAATATGGTTCGCCGCAAGAATAAATGCGCCCTCCTTCGGAATGTTTTCCTCGCCAAAAGACTTCACGCAAAAGGCGAGCGAGACAAAGCCCTTTGCAAGGGGGCGAAAGAGGTTATAAAGCCTGCTCTCTTTTGGAGCGGAAAAGTCAAAGTTCAACTGAAAACACATCCTGAAAAATATTGAAAAAACCTGAAGGACAAATGATTAACCGGAAACAGGCTTTTCCTTGCTTATATGTTCTCCTTAATGGTCTTGATTATGAGCGCAACTGATTTTTCAAGCTCAAAGCCGCTGGTGTCAAGGAGGATTGCGTCCTCGGCGGGCTTCAGCGGAGCAATCGCGCGGTGAGAGTCATTGTAATCGCGCTGCTTCATGTCCGCAAGAACATCCTCAAATTTGACGTCCATGCCTTTTTCAAGAAGCTCGTCAAATCTTCTTTTTGCCCTTGACTCTGGCGAGGCGGTGAGAAAAATTTTCACCTTTGCGTCCGGAAGAACAACCGTTCCGATATCGCGGCCGTCCATGATGCAGTCATTCTCTTTTGCAAGCTTTTTTTGAAGGTCAAAAAGATACTTCCGAACTGCCGGAACGGCGGAAACCTTTGATGCCGCCATGGATGCTTCCGGTGTGCGGATGGAAAGGGAAACGTCCTCTCCGTTCAAAAACATTCTCTGCTCTCCGTCAATGAAGCGCAGCTCAACGGAAAGGTCCTTTGTGAGCGTTTTTTCAATGCTTTCCTCGCTTTCAAGGTCGGCTTTTTTGCGCATTGCGTTGAGTCCGACCGTGCGGTAAAGCGCACCCGTGTCAATATAGATGAAGCCGAGCTCCTTTGCTGCGGCTTTTGAAATTGTGCTTTTGCCCGCACCGGCGGGTCCGTCGATTGCAACATTTATCATTTTTCCGTCTCCTTCAAAAAATCGGTGTGTCATTCCCTTGCGGCGCTTTGGCCTGCAAGGCGGCCGGTTGAAAAGGCAATTTGAAGATTGAAGCCGCCCGTATAAGCGTCAACGTCAATGACCTCCCCGGCAAAGTAAAGGCCGCTCACAAGCTTCGATTGCATTGACCTCGGGTCAATCTGCTTTGTGTCAACTCCGCCGCGCGTAACAATCGCTTCCTCAACGGGTCTTGTTCTGAGAACCGTAACCTTCAAATCCTTGAGAGCGTTCACAAGAATTGCGCGCTGATTGCGTGTTATCTGATTGACCTTTGTTGAGGGCTTGATGTCGGTGAGGCGAACAATGACGGGAACAAGCTTTTTCGGAAGCAGGGCGTCAAGCGCATTGATGAAGTTTTTGTTTGAGCAGTCAAGAAAATCACGTTTAACTCTTGCGTCAAGCTGTTCATATGAAAGCGCAGGCTTGAGGTCAATATGTATAACATATTTTCCGCTTTTGATGTCCTTGAGATGTGCGCTTGCGCTGAGGATAACGGGGCCGGAAACGCCGAAATGGGTGAAAAGCATTTCTCCGAAATCGCGGTAGACCTCGCGGTAATTCTCCGTGTTTATCACGCTGATTTCAATATTGCGCAGCGAAAGACCCTGAAGATCCGAGCAAAAGCCCTCGTGGCAAACAAGGGGAATGAGGGAGGGCTTTGGGTCAATTATATTATGCCCGGCCTGTTTTGCAAATTCATAGCCGTCTCCGGTTGAGCCGGTGAACGGATATGAAACGCCTCCGGTTGCAACAATAACGCTGTCTGCAAGAAATTTTTCGCCGTTTTTAAACTCCGCGCCGAAAACCTTTCCGTCCTCAATGAGCAAAGAGGAAACCCGTTCAAAAACAAATTTTACTCCGCTTTTGGCGGCGTTTCTGACAAGTGCGTCAACAATATCGACCGCTCTGTCGGAGACGGGGAAAACGCGGTTTCCGCGCTCAACCTTGAGGGGTACTCCGAGCGATTCAAACATTTCCATTGTGTCCGCCGGCATGAACCGCGCAAACGCGCTACTCAAAAAGCGACCGTTTTCCGGAACGGCGGAAACAAGGTCATTGAGCATTGTGCAGCAGTTTGTAACATTGCAGCGGCCTTTTCCGGTTATCATAACCTTTCGCGCCGGGCGCTCGTTGCGTTCGGCAACGGTAACGTCCGCGCCGTTTTGAGCCGCTGCTGCCGCGGCAAGGAGTCCTGCGGCGCCTGCACCGATGACTAAAACTTTTTTGCTCATTTTTTCCCTTTTCCTTTCGTGCCGTTTCAAGCGGCAGTTACCCAATGATTATACACAAATTCATCCGGAATTTCAACCGGAAATTATTTCAGACTTCATGATTAAACGCTTTTTTGAGCGCTTCAATTCTTTTTTGAATGCTCTCTTTGACAATATTTGTCGAAAGGGCAGTGTCATAGCCGTGGACGGCACCCTTGGTTTCATTCAAAAGAACGGCCGCGCCGCTTTTTTTGAGGGCTTCTGAATAAAGCACACCCTCGTCATGAAGACAGTCAATTTCCGCAACCTCAATGTATGCGTCCGGAACACCAGAGGACGGGAGCGTTTCAAGCGGTGAAACCTCGCTTTGAGTGTGATTTGCGCAATACATTTTCCACATCTTTTTGTTGTTCACTGCGTTCCAAAACGGGGTATCGGTGAATTTTTTCATTGAACCGGTGCGCTGAGCCGGGTCGCAGACCGGGTAAAGGAGCAGCTGAAAACACGGCTTAACCTTGCTTTCGTTAACAACGTGAATTGCAAGCGCTCCGCCTGCGCTGTTTCCGCCGACTGCAAACCTTGACTGCGAAAACATTTTTCTGACCTGTTCATAAGCTTCAAGGCATTCGTTTTTTGCGCACGGAAACGGGTGAAACGGAAGGAGGCTGTAATCCGGACAGACAACGCGGCAGGGAACCTCCTTTGCATAAATTGCGGCAAGCTTTTTATGAAAGGGGGAGGCCGAATAGCCAAATCCGCCGCCGTGGAGATAAAAAAGAACGGGCGCGTCATTGCGGCAGCCTTTTGGAGAAAAAACGTCAAGGCGCAGCTTTTTGCCGTTTGCGGTGATGAGCCTCTTTTCGTGTGTCACGCCCTTTTCAATCGGGGTCAAAGCATACAGTACCTTCAGCACCGGAGCGGAAAGAACCAGCATAAAGGGCGAAAACGGGATATTTCTGCAGTATTTTTTAAGCTCCGGAGCAATGGGATAGTCTTTCATATTGCGCCTCCATGACCCGTGTTTTTAAATATAACCGCGTATATTATACGGCACGATTCATCTTTTTTCAAGGAAAAAAACCTTTTTGTCTGACCGACGTTTGAATTTTTTGCGCTTTTGTGTTATCATGCTTTCGGGAGATGATAAACTTGACTGCACTTGAAAGATTTTTGAAATATGTGACATTTGAAACAACCTCAAACGAGGAGAGCGAGAACTTCCCTTCAACCGAGGGTCAGCTTGTTTTTGCCGATTATCTTGTGAATGAGCTCAGGGAAATCGGCGTTCATGACGCGCAGAAGGACAAGAACGGTTATGTCTGCGGCCACATTGAAGCAACACCCGGAAGTGAAAAGAAGCCTGCAATCGGCCTTATTGCACACATGGATACCTCACCGGACGTCAGCGGAAAAAACGTCAAGGCAAAAATAATCACCTTTGACGGGTCAAATGCGCCTATGGTGGGTGACCGTTACCTTGGAAAAGAGCTTGTTGTTTCCGACCGGACAACCCTCCTCGGTGCCGATGACAAGGCCGGAGTTGCCGAGATTGTTTCCGCGTGTGAAAAAATCATCAGCGAGAAAAAGGAACACGGAAGAATCTGCGTTTGTTTCACTCCGGACGAGGAGATTGGAAAAGGGGCGGACAGGTTTGACTTTGAACGCTTCGGCGCCGATTTTGCATATACCGTTGACGGCGGCGAGCTTGGCGGAATCGAGTTTGAAAACTTCAATGCCGCGTCTGTTTCCTTAACCGTTCACGGCGTCAACACTCACCCCGGTTCGGCCAAAAACCGGATGAAAAACGCTTCTCTTTTGCTCTGTGAATTCATTTCAATGCTGCCGCCGGAGCAGACGCCGGCTCATACCGAGGGGCGCGAGGGCTTTTTCCATGTTGCAGACATTGCCGGAAACGAGACAAAGGCAACGCTCAATATGCTCATCCGCGACCACGACAAAGAGAGCTTTGAAAAGCGGAAAGCTTTTGTTTTGCGCGTTGCGGACTTTTTGAACGGAAAATACGGCGAAAACACGTTCATCCTTTCCGTCAAAGACAGCTATTACAATATGCGGCAGGTGCTTGAAAAGCATATGCACGTTGTAAAACGCGCCGAAAACGCAATGCGGCTGAGCAAAATTGAGCCTGTGATTACGCCCATCCGTGGCGGAACAGACGGTGCAAGACTTTCCTTTGAGGGCTTGCCGTGTCCGAACCTTTCAACCGGCGGAATGAATTTCCACAGCATTTATGAGGCGGCTTCCGTTGAGGCGCTTTCAAAAATGACGGATGTTTTGGTTGATATCGTCTGCGCTGCTGAATAACAAGCCGGTTTTCAATGCCTGCAGAAAGAATTTTGCATTATCCGGTTAAATAATTGTTCAAACAGCGCCCCAAGCCTCCAGAAGTTCCGCAGGAACGAAGGGAGTGAGTTGGTTTGGTTTCTTTTTGTTTTGTCTTGTTTTGTTTTGTATTGTATTGTTTGTGGCGTTTTCCGAACGGCTTTGAGAAACAAAGATAATTTTTTTAAGAATACCGAAAAAGCATTGACCGAAGTTTCACCACAGGTCAGTCGGCATTCTTTGATAATATTGCGCACTCATGCTTTCTTGAATGCTTGATGAGGTCAATACGCCTGACACATTAGAAATTTCTCTGAACATCTAACGCATCGCTCAATGACCTTCTTTATAAGGCTCGCTGAACAACCATCACAAACATACTCAGACATAAGCCGACAGTTTCACCGATTCATTTCATAACTCATTTTCTCATCAGAACTTTTCAAATACCGTTCAATAATATCGAACAAATGTTCTATATCAATTTTACATGAAAAATCCGGCGTTGTCAAGTCAAACGCCGGATTTTTTTCAAGCAAAATTTTTGAAATCCGTTGAAAAAGTCGCAAGTTAGATTTTGGATTTTGGATTTTTTTAAAAATAAGAACCATTTCGTACGGGGGTCGCTTGAGGCTCCCACGATTCTAGACGCTAGATTTTTCAAATTAGGAAACAAGGTGCATTATGCTCTGTACCCCAAGTCAAGTACAATTTTAAAAATAGTGCAAAATTTTTGAAAAAGTTATGATATACTGAAATGTCTGCCGGAAGGACAGGGCAACGCTGAGGAGCGACCC
>DJPI01000068.1 GCA_002438505.1 Ruminococcaceae bacterium UBA6416
TTTTTTGCGGTAATGTACAAAATCACCTTGACACATATTAAAAATTGTGGTAAAATTTTTAGTGCTATTTTGGCGGACGCGGAGTTTTTTCGCGTCCGCGCATGATTTTTCATTCTGTTTACGGAGGTAACGGAGGATGGGCTCGCTCCTTCATTTTTTCGATCCGATACGCGGTGCAAGTTTGCCTGCGCTTTTTGTAAAAATGTTTCTTGCCGTTGTTTTCGGCGGACTTATCGGTCTTGAAAGAGGTCATAAACACCGCGCAGCAGGCAGCCGCACATATATGATTGTTTGCCTCGGAGCAGCGCTGACAATGATTCTGAGCTTTTATGAAAGTAATATCGTTACCGGCGACTGGCACGAAATTTCAGAAATGCTCGGCCGTAAGGTTGACGTAACGCGTTACGCCGAAAAGGTTATCGGCGGAATCGGTTTCCTCGGCGCCGGAACAATTATCGTCACCGGACGTCAGGAAATTAAGGGCTTGACCACCGCTGCCGGTCTGTGGACTTCAACGTGCATGGGGCTTGCAATCGGTTCCGGCTATTACGAATGCGCAATTCTTGCGTTTTTTCTCATTCTTTTCACAACGGTTGTTCTTGAAAAAGTCAGCTCTTGGGTTGTTTCAAGAGCGCGGAACATGGATCTTTATGTTGAGTTTGAAAAGATGGAAAATCTTGGTGAAATAATCAGCACAATCAAAAAAATGGATATTCAGATTTTTGACGTTGACATCCAGCGTGAAAAGCAGTCCAACGGTGTCACTGTCGGTGCGGTTATTTCCTCGCGCTTACCGAAAAGGGAAACGCACTCGCACGTCATGTCAAAAATTTCAAAATTTGACTTTGTAACTGTTGTTGATGAAATTTAACTTTTTTATAAAACACCCATTCTGTTCTTCCGGAGGGGAACGCATTATGCTTGAAATTTTGAATCCGTTCAGAGAGATTACGCTTCTTTCTGTTTTCATAAAAATGTTCTGCGCGGTTCTTTGCGGCGGCGCAATCGGAATTGAGCGTGAGAGGAAGCGCCGTACCGCCGGCTTTCGTACTCATATTCTCATCTGTCTCGGCTCGGCGATGACCACCATGATAAGCCATTATCTTTTTCGCTATCTTACCCTTGATAATGACGTTTCGCGTCTCGGCGCTTCGGTAATTGCCGGAATAGGTTTCATCGGCGCCGGAACGATTATTGTTACAAAGCGCCGCCAGATTAAAGGACTGACAACCGCCGCCGGACTTTGGACGTGCGCCATTATCGGCCTTTCAATCGGCGCCGGGTATTATGAAGCGGGAATTCTTGCAACGATTATCATTCTTCTTGCGGAAATTTTCTTTTCACGTTTTGAATATTGGGTACTAGACAGTGCAAGGAACATCAACATCTATGTTGAATACACCGGAAACGATAACCTTGATGCGCTCATTTTGATTCTCAAGACCTATCGCGTTGTTATTCTTGACCTTGAAATAACAAAATCGGGAGCAAATTCCTGCGCAATTTTTCAGCTCCAGCTTCCGAAAAGGCTTTCTCATGATAAAATCATGACGGTTATTTCCTCCTCGGAGGGTATCATCTCCGTTGAGGAGCTGTAAAGAGTTTTTTTGGATGACATTAATGAACAACGAACGGCCGGGTGCCTCAAATGAGACATCCGGCTGTTATTATGCTTAAATTTAAAATCAGCAAAACGAATATGTTTTTCCTTTTTCGGTCAAGAACTCAGTAATGCCGTCACTGAATCGGGCAGGAATTTCGTTTTTGCTTTCGTCCTCAATGATTGCAACCTTTCCGTCAAGATAAAGCCTGCATTTTCCGCCGAGCTTAGACTCAACCGTTCCGCCTTTGAGCCGCCCGTCTTTCCATTCGGCGCTGACAACAAAGCCTCCGCGCGCGCAAAGCCCCTTGAACTCTCCGTTCCTCCAGTCTTTCGGTATCGCCGGAAGAATCTTTATCACGCCGCCGTGACTTTGGAGCAGCATTTCCGCAACGCCTGCGGTGAAGCCGAAGTTTCCGTCAATCTGGAACGGAGGATGAGTACCCCAGAGGTTTTTAAGGATGGTTGTTTTGAGAATCTGCGCAATGATTTCCTCGCATTTTTCACCCTCGCCGAGTCTTGCTCTGCAAAGCAGACGGTGCGCAAGTGCCCAGCCGGTCGTTTTGATTCCTCTGTCGTTGAGCGAGGCTGAGGCCGCAGCCTGAAATTCCGGCGTCTCATCCGTAATCTGTTCAAACGGATAAACACCGAGCAGGTGGGAGATGTGCCGATGGTGTTTTTGAACGCCGAGGAGCTTTCCTTTGAAAGAAAAATTATCCTCGTTCGTCCATTCTTTAATAAAGCCATGGCGTGTTTTTGAATAAGGCTTGAGCTTTTCAATCTGATACTTGAGCTTTTCAATAAGCCCGTCATTAACGGCAGCACCTTCTCCGTTTTCTTTGAGAACCGCGGCAAATTTTATGACGGAGTCAAACAGCGCATAAACAATGCTTTGCTCAAATGTTCCGCCTGCGCTGACCGGACCGTGTTCGGCGGAAAAGCAAGGTGAAACAATGAGCCTGTCCGTGCCCTTTTCGGGAATAAGAAGCTGCGACCAGAGAAGCGCCGCTTCCTCCATTGCGGGATATATTTCCTTTTCAAGCTTTTCCGTGTCACCGGTGAAAGAGAAGTATTCGCCCATTTCGTAAGCCGCCCATGCGCCGTTCGCCGGAGCCCAGCCCCAGCGCCAGTTATATCCGGGAGCAACAATACCGAGCGGAGAAACCGCCGTGTGACAGACCCAGCCGGTCGGCTTTGAGCAGTCAAGCGAGCCGTCCTTTCCGGTTGCGCCGATTCCGAAGGAGTTGAAAGCCGCAACTCTTCCCGGCTTTTTGAGCGAGTTGATGAAGTCTATGTATGGCAGTGCCGCTTCGGCAAGATTCGCCGTGAACGCCGGCATATAGTTCATTTGAAGGTTTATGTTGAGGTGATAGTCGCTTTCCCACGGCGGATTGTTTTTTGCGTTCCAGATTCCCTGGAGATTCGCCGGAAGTGAGCCGTCTCTTGAGGAGGCAATGAGAAGGTAGCGTCCGTATTGGAACAAAAGCGTGATAAGGTTGCGGCGAAATTCTCCCTTTTTGCCGAAGCGAGAGAGCATATAATCGGTCGGGTGGGTGCTTTCCTCCTCACCGAGAGAAAAGCTCACGCGCTCAAAAAGCGCGCGGTAGTCCACAAGGTGGGTTCTGTAAAGCTCACCAAAGGTTTTTTTTGCCGCTTTGTTAACGGCTTCAACGGCCTTTTCAAGTGGATTTGTGTCGGAAAAATAATTCGGATAATCGTTTTTATAGTTCGTTGCAAGGCTCATTATTATGAGAATACTGTCCGCGTTTTCAATAATAACATGGCCGTCTTTTGCGTTTGTTGTTCCGCCCTGAGCAAGAAATTTGACGGCGCAGCCGTATTTCATCGAGTTCTTGTTTTTTCCGTCTTTTGCGCCGATTCCCTTGTTGTCTTTAACGGTGCCGGAAAGGAAAATCATGTTGTTCTCACTTTTGATTTCTCCGTTCTGCTCTGAATCGAGATAAGCGTCAACGCTGACAGGAACGGGTGTTTTGTCCTTTTCCTCGCAGGCAATTCTTCCAACAAAAACATTGTCCGGATAGCTGACAAAATAATGGCGGATGTGTCCGGCCTTTTCTTTTCGGAATGAGACCATTGCCGAGGCGGATGAGAGGTCAAGGTCGCGGACATAGCTGTCTCCGCTGTCATCGCCAAAGTTGAGATAAAGATTTCCGAATGCCTGATAGGCACCGAAACCGACGTGGTTTCCCTGAAGATTTTCCATGAGGGCGGTCGCTTTTTTTGTGTTGCCGCTTTCAAGAGCCTTTTGAACGGCGCGGAAGTTTTCTCCGCGGCTTGTGTCGGAAATACCATAGTTAAAGCCGGGAACGTCTTTTCCGCCGGACCAGAGTGTTTTTTCGTTGAACTGAATCAGTTCGCAGCCCTTTCCGCCAAAAACCTTTGCGCCGATTTTTCCGTTGCCGAGCGGAAGCGCCTCGTTCTCCCAGCCGAAATAGCTCATGTTCGCCGGTGTGTTATAGCATAAAAACATAATTCTTACCTCGTTTGAGTATTTGTTTCAGGTACCTATTATATATTTTTATTCCTTATTCTGTCAAGTGAAAGGAGCAGATACCGTTTAAACCGGTGTTGTAAAAACTGCGCCAAAGTCAATAAAAAAACAAAAAATATTATTGGATAAAGCACTCATAGCTTTCTATACGCCTTTGCACTTTAAAATTACGCATACAAAATAAAAAATCAGTTCAATTTGCATTGTCAAAATCAGGAAATTGTGTTATTATTAGACGTAATAGTTGCCGCTGAGGAGAGAACATGAAGAGAAGAATGTCGGCTTTGCCGGCTGACAGTGTCAGCTGCCCGGTTAATATTAATTTGGAGGAGATTTCAGATGTCAGTAGTTGAAAAAATTTCGATTGAACGTGCAAAAAGCGCCGAATCGGTCGGCGTTTCATCAAAGACCGTTCAAGCCTTTGTGAACAGATGCATGGAGCTTAACAAACAGCTTCATTCGCTCATGGTTATCCGCCACGGAAAGGTTGCCTGTGAGGCATACAGAGACCCGCTCGGCCCGGAGTATAAACACATGATGTATTCCGTCAGCAAGAGCTTCACCTCAACGGCAATAGGCTTTGCCATTGATGAGGGATATTTTAAGCTTGATACAAAATTTGTTGATATTTTTCCTGAAGCAAGGGGAAATAAGCCGGATCCCTACCTTGAAGAAATGACCGTTGAAGACCTTTTGACAATGCGCAGCGGTCTTTCGGTAACACCGTTCATGAACAAGACCAAGGACCGCTGGTTCCATGACATAATCTCAAGCAAATGGGTCAGTGAGCCGGGAACGAAGTTTCTTTATATCAGCGAAAATATGTATCTTCTTTGCTGCATCATTCACAAGATGGTGAAGATGAGTGTTATTGAATATCTTACGCCGCGCCTTTTTGAGCCGCTCGGCATTGTTGATCCTTATTGGGAGACCTGCCCGCGCGGAATTGAAACCGGCGGCTGGGGTCTTATGATCCGTACCGAAGATCTTGCAAAGTTTACCCTTTGCTATCAGCAGGGTGGAAAGTTCGGCGGAAAACAGGTTGTTCCTGAATGGTGGGTAAAGACCGCAACTGCATATCATTCAGACAATAGCATGAACGATGAGCTTGATTCAAGCAAGGGCTACGGCTACTGCTTCTGGCGCAACGGCGGCTATAAAAATTCATATCGTGCCGATGGAATGTTTTCTCAGTTTGGAATCGTATTTGAGGATCTTGACGCCTGCTTCATCATGACCGGTGGTGAAATTGATGAACAGAGAATGCGTGACGTTATCTGGGAATTCTTCCCCAAAGCGTTTGATGATAATGCAAGCGAGGATGACGCCGTTGAAGTTAAAATTCCGGCCTATCCGCGCCTTCCGAAAAGGCCGCGTTCATTTGAAGAAAAGCTTCTCTCCGGAAAGAAGATCGTTTTTGCAAAATCTCCGATTCTCAATATTGCCGGTTTCCCAACGAGTGTTCTGACTCTTCCGGCAACCTTCATGGCGCGCGAAAAGGCCGGAAACATTACCAATGTCAGCTTTGAGCCGCTTGAAAATGAGCTTGTCATGACATGGAGCGAGGGCAAAGAGGTCAACCTTATACACATCGGAATGGACGGTGAATACCGCTGGGATAATGTTGTCATCGGCCATGTTCCATACACAACCTGCGCGGTCGGCTGCTGGAACAGCGAGCGCGAGCTTGAAATTCACATCAGAGCGATTGAAACAACTGCGGAAAGAGTTCTTGTTTTCACCTTTGCTGATAACAAGGTCACATTGAAGCCGACAATGAATCCGGAAACGGCAACAATGGTTCTCAACCTCAAGGAATCGGTCAAGAATGTTGTCAAGCAGCCCATTCTTCAGTCAGTTGTCAGCCAGGCAATGCCATATCTCACTCCGATTGTTGAACTTCCGCTGCACGGAAAAATTGTTTGATTTTTGCCTTGACGCTTCATTAAAGAAAGGAGTATACTTATGATTTGGAAAATTCTTTTTGCCGTTGTTGTTGCGGCGGAGTTTGTTTTTGTTCCGCTGTTTCTCAAGTATTCATGGCCGGAAAAATGCTGGAAGTCATTCGGCTTTAAAATGATTTGCTCGGCGCTGTTTTTCTCCGCTGGTCTGCTCGCAATGAAAATCAGCGGCCACTCCGCCTCGACCTCGCCGTATACAAAGCTGGTTCTTTGGGGTCTGTTTTTCGGCTGGCTTGGCGATATGTTCCTGCATCTCATTACGGATAAAATCTGGGTTTTCGGTCTCGGCCTTTTTGCTTTCCTAGGCGGACATATCTTTTATATTTTCGCTTTTCAAAAGGCTATTGCAAAGACCTATCCGGATAGGGGCTTTCTTGAATGGTATGAGATTCTTGCCGTTGCTGTGCTTATCGGACTCATTCTTCTCTATGCGACAATCAAAAAGAAGCAAGGAAAGCTTGCTGCCGGAAAGATTTATATGGTTATTCCCGTTGTTCTTTACGCCGTAACAATCAGCACAATGCTTGCAAAGGCGTTCAGGCTCTGTGTCGGCGAATGGCTTTATGGAATGAATGAACATATCGCGGCTCTTTTTGTCACCGTTGCCCTCGGTGCGGTGCTGTTTGTCCTTTCGGACGGCAGCCTTGGAATGATTCTTTTTGCCGGACAAAAAAAGAACCGTCCACTCAAGATTTTTAATATTGCAACATATTTTGCTGCGCAGATACTCCTTGCAAGCAGCATCTTCGTTGTTTACACCCCCGTTCTTTACGGAACATAATGTCTTAACGTAACAAATATTTTTCTTTGAGAGCTGCCTTGTTCGGCAGCTCTCAATTTGAAAGAATAAACCACACAAAAGAGGAAAAAATTTGGAATATAATAAAACAATAATATTAAAAACTCAAAAAGCTGTCTAATCAGAAATTGTGAAAAGGATGACGCTGCACAGGTTGTCTCGGTTTTTAACCTGACACATGAACAGACGGATTTTCTTTTGACCTATCCCGATGAAAACAACTTTATCGAAGAGAAGGAGGCCGAGTTCCTCCTCAGGAAAAAGGAGAGCGAAAGGGAAGTTGAGCCTTGCGCCGTTGTTGACGGAAAAATTGTTGCAACGGCCGGCGTGGAGGAAATTTCTCTGAAGTATAAAACAAGGCACCGCGCCGAATTCGGAATCAGTGTTGAAAAAAGCTTCTGGGGCAACGGAATCGGATATGCGCTGACTCTTGCCTGCGTTGAATGCGCAAAAAAAGCAGGATATTCCCAGCTTGAGCTGAGCGTTGTTGGAGATAACGCGGCTGCCGTTGCTCTTTATAAAAAAATCGGCTTCAAAGAATTCGGCCGGAATCCAAAGGGCTTTAAGTCGCGTGTTTCTGCGTGGCAGGAGCTTGTTTTAATGCGCCTTGAGCTTGACTGAAGAAAAACCGAAACCAGACCCGAAAGGACTGTTAATTATGAATATTAGCGGAATTCAAAAGCTCACTTTGCTTGATTTCCCCGGAAAACTTGCCTGCACCGTTTTCACGTCCGGCTGCAATTTTCGCTGCCCCTTTTGTCATAACGCCTCACTCGTTCTTCCCGGAATGAGCGAACATATTGACGAAAGCGAGGTGTTCTCGTTTCTGAAAAAGCGCGAGGGTATTCTTGAGGGCGTTTGCATCACCGGCGGCGAGCCGTGCCTGCAAAGCGACCTTGAAAGCTTTATCGAAAAAGTCAAAGCCCTTGGCTTTTCCGTCAAGCTTGACACAAACGGAAGCTTTCCGGAAAAGCTTTCTGCACTTCTTGAAAAAGGACTTCTTGATTATGTTGCAATGGATATCAAAACCTCGCCGGAAAGATACGCCGAGGTCGCCGGAGTTGCAAACAAAAACTTTTTTGAAAACGTCAAAAAAAGCGTTGAACTGCTCAAAAACTGCGCCATTCCTCATGAGTTCAGAACAACAACGGCAAAGGAACTTCAGAAGACGGAGGATTTTTTGAAAATCGGACAATGGCTGAAAGGGGAAAAGCGTTATTTTCTTCAGCAATATGAGTCAAGCGGAGAGCTCGTTGGCAAGGAGATGACTCCGTATGAAAAAGAGGAGCTTGAAGAGTTTAAAAAACTGATGGAAAATTTTGTTGAAGATGTTGAAATTAGAGGCATTTGACGCCGTTAAACACAAAATACAGTGTTTCACAAATCAAGATGTAGTAAAAAAGTCAGAGAAAGGCGCAAGATATTGTGTTTTTTCTCTTGACTTTTTTGTTTTACTGTATTATACTTGACGGGCACAGCAAAAACACCGGGCGGGGGAATCCGGAGAGCTTTCCTGCCTCGGTTTATCGAATATGCCGCAACTTCTGCGGTCTTTGGAAGGGAGAACAGATTATGTTTGACGTTAAGAAAAGAGACGGAAAATTTGTCGGTTTTGACATCAACAAAATTTCCGATGCAATCAAGTCTGCTTTTGAGGCGCAGGAGGTCAATTTTAACGATGACCTCATTGATTTTATTGCCCTCAAGGTCACCGCAGACTTTGAAAGCAAAATTAAGGACGGCCATATCGCCGTTGAGGATATTCAGGACAGCGTTGAAACCGTCCTTGTCAAGGCCGGTTATTCTCAGGTTGCCAAGGCCTATATCCTTTACCGTAAGCAGCGCGAAAAGCTGCGCAACATGAAGTCAACCATCCTTGACTATAAAGCCGTTGTTGACAGCTATGTCAAGGTTACCGACTGGCGTGTTAAGGAGAATTCAACCGTGACCTATTCCGTGGGCGGCCTCATTCTCAGCAATTCCGGCGCCATTACTGCAAACTACTGGCTTTCGGAAATCTATGATGAAGAGATTGCAAACGCCCACAAGAGCGGCGATATTCACCTTCATGACCTTTCAATGCTCACCGGTTATTGCGCCGGCTGGTCGCTCAAGCAGCTCATTAAAGAGGGTCTCGGCGGAGTGACGGGAAAAATCACCTCCGCTCCGGCGAAGCACCTTGCAACTCTCTGCAACCAGATGGTCAACTTCCTCGGAATCATGCAGAACGAATGGGCGGGCGCTCAGGCTTTTTCATCGTTTGACACCTATCTTGCTCCGTTTGTAAAATCTGACAACCTCACCTATGACCAGGTCAAAAAGTGCATTGAGTCCTTCATTTACGGCGTTAACACTCCCTCACGCTGGGGCACTCAGGCTCCGTTTTCAAACATCACCCTTGACTGGATTGTTCCCGATGACCTTGCGGAGCTTAACGCAATCGTTGGCGGAAAAGAGATGCCGTTCAAGTATAAGGACTGCAAAAAAGAGATGGACATGGTTAACAAGGCGTTCATTGAAACCATGATTGAGGGCGATGCAAACGGAAGAGGATTTCAATATCCGATTCCGACTTACTCAATTACCAAGGACTTTGACTGGTCAGACACAGAGAACAACAAGCTTCTCTTTGAAATGACTTCAAAATACGGCACTCCGTACTTCTCAAACTATGTCAACAGTGACATGGCTCCGAGTGATATCCGCAGTATGTGCTGCCGCCTGCGCCTTGATTTGCGCGAGCTGCGCAAAAAATCCGGAGGCTTCTTCGGCAGCGGTGAAAGCACCGGCTCTGTCGGCGTTGTAACAATCAATCTTCCGAGGATTGCATATCTCGCTTCCGATAAGGCGGACTTCTATGAAAGACTCGATCACCTCATGGATATCTCCGCGCGCTCGCTCAAGGTTAAAAGAACAATCATAACAAAGCTCCTTGATGAGGGTCTTTATCCTTATACAAAGCGTTATCTCGGAACTTTTGCAAACCACTTTTCAACCATCGGCCTTATCGGCATGAACGAGGTTGGTCTCAATGCAAAGTGGCTCCACGCAGACCTGACTCACAAGGAAACTCAGGACTTTGCAAAAGAAGTTCTCGATCATATGAGAGAGCGCCTTTCGGACTATCAGGAGCAGTACGGCGATCTGTATAACCTCGAGGCCACTCCGGCGGAAAGCACAACTTATCGCTTTGCAAAGCATGACGTTGAGCAGTATCCGGACATCATCACTGCGGCGGAAGAGGGCGGAACTCCGTATTACACCAACTCCTCGCATCTTCCCGTTGGCTATACCGAAGATATTTTTGCGGCTCTTGATATTCAGGATGACCTCCAGACCCGTTATACCTCAGGAACCGTTTTCCACGCTTTCCTTGGCGAAAAGCTCCCGAATTGGAGAGCTGCAGCAAAGCTTGTTAAAAAAATTGCCGATAACTATAAGCTTCCCTATTACACCCTTTCACCGACATATTCTGTCTGCAAGGATCACGGCTATCTTGTCGGCGAGCAGCACACCTGCCCTGTCTGCGGAGGCGAAACCGAGGTTTACAGCCGCATCACCGGTTATTACCGTCCCGTCCGCAACTGGAATGACGGCAAGAGCCAGGAGTTTAAAGACAGAAAGGTTTATGACCTCACAAAGTCCACTGCTCCGGAGAGTGTGAAAAAGCAGCAGGAAAAAGAGACGGAAAAGGAGTTCTCTTCAGTAGGCGATGGAACCTTCCTTTTTGCAACAAGAACCTGTCCGAACTGCAAGATGGCGGAAACTTTTTTGAACAAGGCCGGAATTTCCTTTGAAAAAATCTATGCCGAGGAGAATCCCGAGGTGACAAAGAAGTTCGGCGTAACAATGGCTCCGACTCTTGTTATTGTGAACGGCAGTGACGTTCAAAAAATCGGCAATGTTTCAAATATCAGAAAGTATATTGAAACCGTCTGTGTTCAGTGATTAAAACAAAAAGTAAATATAAATATGCCCGATGAAAGTCGGGCATATTTGCGGTATTGAAAGGTGAAAAAGAATGTATGATATAGTGATAATCGGAGCAGGCCCGGCCGGGCTGACCGCTGCGGTCTATGCAAGACGCGCGGAAAAAAGCGTCCTCGTTGTTGAAAAGGAGACTTTCGGCGGCCAGATTACCCATTCTCCGAAAGTTGAAAATTACCCCGGAACGCTCAGAATGAGCGGCAATGAGTTTGCGGAAAAGCTTGTTGACCAGGCGCTTGCCCTCGGTGCTGAAATTGAGCTTGATGAAATCACCTCAATAGAAGCCGAAGGCAAGATAAAAAAGGTAGTTGGAAAAAACGCTGTCTATGAAGCAAAAAGCGTTATTATCGCCTCCGGTTCAAAGCACAGAACCCTCGGAGCGGAAAACGAGGAAAGGTTTGTCGGCGCCGGTGTTTCATATTGCGCGGTCTGTGACGGCGCGTTTTATAAAGACAGGGAGGTTGCCGTTATCGGCGGCGGAAACACTGCGCTTCAGGAGGCCGTCATGCTCAGTGAGCTTTGCAAAAAGGTTACGCTTGTTCAGAACCTTGCGTTCTTTACGGGCGAAAAGAAGCTGCTTGACCTGCTTGAAAAAAAGGAAAATGTGGAATTTATCACAAATTCCGTTGTCTGCGCGATTGACGGCGATGATTCGCTGTCGTCAATCAGGATTATCAATACAGAGACAAAAGAGGAAAGAACACTTTTTGTTGACGGAATTTTTGTTGCAATAGGACAAAAGCCTGAAAACGAGCCGTTCAGGGCTGTTTCAAGCCTTGATGATTACGGCTATATCATTTCAGGCGAGGAATGTGAAAGCGGAACAGAAGGCGTTTTTGTTGCAGGAGACTGCCGGACAAAGCGCGTGCGCCAGATTGCAACCGCCGTTGCGGACGGAGCCGTTGCTGCCGTTAATGCCTGCAAGTTTGTTGATTCGCTTTAAGTGTCCCTCTTGACTTTTTTCATTTTTGCTCCTATACTTTAAAAGGATAAAATCCGAAGCAAAACAAATCATGAAAGGATTGATAGTAATGCTCAAAGGAAAAGTTGCAATCGTCACCGGCGGAACGCGCGGAATTGGTCTTGCCGTTGTCCGTGCGTATCTTCAAAACGGCGCAAAAGTTGCCCTTTTCGGAAGCCGAAAGGAAACCGTTGATAAAGCTCTTGCTGAACTAAAAAACGAAAACGCCTCATATGAGGTTATCGGAATGTATCCGGATCTCACCGATTTTGACGCGCTTGACGCCGCAGTTAAGGAAGTTGTGAAAACTTTTGGAAAAATTGATATCCTCGTCAATAACGCAGGAATTTCCGCAAGGGAGCCTCTCTCTCAGTATACACCGGAGAATTTCAAAAAGATTATGGATCTTAATGTTACTGCCGTTTTCAACGGCTGCAAGGCTGTTGAGCCGTTCATGCGTGAGGCAAAAAGCGGCTGCATAATCAACACAAGTTCAATGGTCAGCCTTTACGGCCAGCCCAGCGGCGTCGGTTATCCGACAAGCAAGTTTGCTGTTAACGGTCTCACAAGAAGCCTTGCACGCGAACTTGGCCGCGCAGGCATCAGAGTCAATGCCGTTGCTCCCGGCGTAACACGCACAGACATGGTTGCCGCCCTGCCTCCGGAGATGGTTGAAAGGGTTGCCGCGCCGATTCCCCTTGGCCGCATCGGCGAGCCGGAGGAAGTTGCGAATGTTTTCCTTTTCCTTGCGAGTGATATGGCAAGCTATGTCACCGGAGACGTTATCTCCGTTGACGGCGCAGCGCAAACCTGATTTTGAAGATATAACAAACCAGCACCGCATCCGTTTTTTGGATTGCGGTGCTGGTTTGTTTCATGACTTTATTCTCTTAAAAAACCCTTGTCCTTTTCCGGAAATTTATCGGGAGACGTGAATCTTTCAGCTCTCATATGAAGGTCATATTTTTCGCGCAATTCTGTAACGATTCTCATCATCTCAGAATTGTGGTGAAGGTCAATGGCCTCCTGACTTTCCCAGGAGTCAATCAAAAGAACCGTTTCGCTGTCCTTCATTGTAATAAAGTATTCATAACGAAGGCAGCCTTTTTCTTCTCTTATTGCGGCGGCTGTTCCGCTCTTTTCCATTTCTTCAGCAAATTTTCGTGCGCTGCCGTTTTTTCCTGTGTAGTATAAATTAACGGTTATGCTCATTGTTAAATCTCCTTTCCTGCTTTTGTGTTGAAAAACACAAAGAAGCTTCAGAACGCTTCTTTTGGAAAATAACCGCCGGTTGATTTTCGGAAAATCAGTCGGCGGTGCTGGGTTGCATTATTATTCACTGTCATATTTTTCACCGATGGGTTCGGCGGCAGTTTCATCACCGCTTTCGTTTTCATCGCTGTCGTTGTCTGCGTCATCGTCATTGCCGCTTCCCTCAACAAAGTCTGCCGAGTGGGGGATGAGGTGATAGGGCTTTTCCGGAAGCGGCTCAGGCCTTTTGTGGCTTTCAAGTGCATCTTGGAACATGATGTTCATTATGCGCTCTGTTGCATGGCCGTCACAGGAGGACATGAATTTTTCTCTGAATGCGTGAACCCTTTCCTTGTCAAAAAGCTTGTCGATATTCTGGATATATTCAATAATTTCCGTTGTGCTTTTGACAACGGGGCCGGGAGCCAGCTCAAAGTAATCATAGTAAAAGCCGCGCCAATCAAAAAACTCGTCAAGATCATGAGCAAGGAAAATCATTGGCCTTTCAAAAAGCGAATACTCAAAAACAAGCGAGGAGTAGTCAGAAATGCAGATGTCGCTGACGCAAAGGAGATCCTCAATCGTCATTTCATCCGTGACATCACGCGCAAAGTCGGCGCAGACCTCTGGAATTGCCGGGCGCTTTCTGACAAGCGGGTGGTGCTTAAAAAGAAGGACATACTCGTCTCCAAGGACATACTTCATGAATTCCGGGCTGAGAACATTCGGTGTTCTGGCTTTTGCAACCCTTCCGCGGAATGTCGGGGCATAGAGAATAACCTTTTTCCCTTTTGCCTGCGGCATAACGGAATAGAGCGTTTCATAGGCTTTTTTTATGAAGTTTTTGTCATAGAAAATGTCCGTGCGGCTGCTTCCGAGCGCCTTAACAACTCCGCTTTCGTGGCTGTAGTTCATCGCTTCTTCATATGCCCAGATAACCTCCGGGCTGCTGACGGTGACGTTTGTGTAGCCACGGTTGAACGGATATTTGTCCATCTCCTTGCGCGACGCACCGAAGATTGCATCAGCGGTGCTGTAGCCGAATTTTTTGAAAGCGCCGCAGCCGTGCCAAAGCTGAGTGATAACGGTTTCCGGCCTGAATTTAACGTGGGAGGTGACATTTGTTGCCTCATCAAAAAAAACATACTTTGCCGTTGCAATGTCTCTGAGCATTTTTACGCAGTTTCTTCTGTAAGTTTTGCGGTCAACATAGGTGTTGCGCAAAAAGTGGCAGTGAATGTCAAAGTCATAGTTTGTGTAAAGCGTGTCATACATGAGCTTGAAGCTGTTTGTGAGATTCGGAAGCCTCAGCTCAATAAAAACAACCTTGTTTTCGTCAACCGGCTTTTTTGCGTTTTTTCTGTATGCAGACGGAAAAAGAATTTTAAAAGTGTAAAATTTATAAAGCGGATTTGTTGCCTTGATGAGCCACGCTTTGAACTTCCTGAAGTGGCGGATAAAAAAGAGATAAATCGTATATAAAAATGTGCTTTGAAGATAATCTTTGATTTTTTTAGCCATGTATGAAAAAACACCCTTTCGTTGATGCATGAACAGTGCATAATATTGACCGAGTCAGACAAAGTATATTTTATACAAAATAAAAGATTTGTCAAGATTTGCCGCCTTATTTGTCCGTATCGGTCGAAGTTTTGCTCCGATTTTGATGTACCGCAGAAAAATCCTTGATTTTTCCTTTCCTCAATGCTATACTGTTTGAAAAAGCATAGATGAATATTTTTGCCGTTAGTATTACGGCTGCAAGGGAGTTTTTAAAATGTCTCATATCAATGTTATTTCCCATAGAGGAGCCAATATTTATGCTCCGCAAAATACAATTCCGGCGTTCAAAAAGTCGCTTGAAATTGGGGTTGACGGCTTTGAAACCGATATCCACATTACAAAGGACAATGAGCTTGTTCTTTGCCATAATTACACCATTGACAGCACTTCAGACGGAAAGGGCAGTATCTCGCAGATGACGCTCTCTCAGCTCAAAAATTATGATTTCGGCTCATATTTCAGCCCGAAGTTTGCCGGAACGCGGATTCCAACGATGGATGAATTCCTCTCCCTTGTTGAAAGCGCGGAAATCTCCGTTCTCAACATTGAGCTTAAAAGTCCCAAGGAGAATGAGACTGCCATCGTCAGCGAAACAATTCGCCTTGTTAAGGAGCACGGACTTTTTGGAAAGCTGATTATTTCAAGCTTTGACCCGAAGCTTCTTGTTGAAGCGAAGGAAATTGACAAAAGCTGCAAAACCGGGTTTTTATACAGTGTGAACAGGAAAACCGCCTGGCCAATGCTGCGCCATTCGGTTGAGGTTGCAAAGGAGCTTCAGGTTGACGCGCTCCATCCGCAGAATGTTTTTGTCAATGAAAAATATGTTTATGAAGCGCATGAGGCCGGATTGATTGTCAACACATGGACGGTGAACTCGGTCAAGGATATTGAAAAAATGATTCGCTGCGGTGTTGACGGAATAATCACTAACTATCCCGATGTCACCAAAGGCATTATTGAAAAGCATACTTATTAATGTTTAATGTCAATGAAAACGGCTGCCGCAAAAAAGCGACAGCCGTTTTTTAATGTAATCAAATTACCCAGCTTTGGCTGTCATTCTGAATGTCAACCATATGGGAATAGATTCCGTTTTTCTTATAAAGCTCGTTCGGCGCGCCTTGCTCGGCAACAATACCGTCTGAAAGAACAACAATTTTGTCCGCTCCGGCAACGGTACGCATTCGGTGGGCGATGACAAGAACGGTTTTGTTTTTAATCAGCCTTGAAAGCGCCGTTTGAATCAGCGTTTCGTTTTCAACGTCAAGACTCGCAGTAGCCTCATCAAGAAGAATAATCGGTGCGTCTTTCAAAAATGCGCGTGCAATGGAAATTCGCTGGCGCTCTCCGCCGGAAAGCTCACAGCCGTTTTCACCGATATCTGTATCCCATTTTTCGGGCAGCTTTTCAACAAACTCCTCACAGTTTGCAAGTTTTGCCGCCGCAAGAACTTCCTCGTCCGTGGCGTCCTTTTTTCCAAGGCGAATGTTTTCCGCAACCGTGTTGTCAAACAGTGTAACATCCTGAAAAACGATTGAATAAAGGCTCATAAGCTTTTCAGGGTCAACGCCGGAAATGTCCATTCCGCCAACGGTGATTTTGCCCGCTTGATTATCCCAAAATCTTGCTGCAAGGCGCGAGACTGTTGTTTTTCCGCCGCCGGACGGGCCAACAAGCGCCGTAACCTCACCCTGCTTTGCAGTGAAGGAGACGTCTTTCAAAACGGTTTCGCCGCTGTTATACGCGAATCCAACGTGGTCAAAAACAATGTCGTAGCCGTCATTTGTGAGCATTTCCTTTCCCTGCTGAATCGGGTGGTCAAAAATTTCATTCATCCGGGCAACATTGGTGCGCATTGCAATAATTGCCGCAAGGTTTTGAAGCGCGGCCTGCATTGGATCATAAAGGCGCGAGGCAACAAGAAGGAACATGAAAAGGGTCAGAACATCAATGCTGCCGTTTATGAAAAGAATTGAACCGGCGAGGGCAACGGACGCAATTCCGAGCTTCAGCACCATTCCGGCCGAGGTTACAAAAACGGCGGTTGTCAGCTCTGCGCTGATGGACTGTTTTTCAACGCCCATAATTTTTTGCGCAAGTCCTTTGAGATAGCCTTTTTCTGCGTTGTTTGCTTTAAGGTCACGGACTGTTTCAATGTATTCCTGAATACCGTCTGCGCATTCCATTTTAACTTTCATGCTTTTAGCCTGGACTTTGTCCTGAACTTTATAGCTCAAAATAACAATAAGCGCCGAAACGGGAATTACCCAAAGAGCGGCAAGCGCCATGCGCGGCTCAAAAAAGAACATTCCGAGGGCAATAAGTACAGTTGAAATGAGCGAGCCGAAAAGGCCGGGGATAAAGTGTGAACACGTTTTTTCAAGCACCTCACAGTCGGCCATGATGGTGCTTGTTAAGTCTGCAAGATCTTTTTTTCCAAAAAATGACAGCGGAAGCTTGCGCAGCTGTTCGGCAAGGTTCAGACGGCGCTTTCCGCTTTCTTCATATGTTGTGAAGAATGTGTTGTTGTATTGGAACCACGTTGTAACGAGTATCGCCACAAAGCAAAGAATGCAGCCAAAGATGTAAAAGATAACCCTTTTTCCGTGAACTGTGCCGTCCATAAGGTCGGCAACAATAAAGTATAAAAATGTTGTCGGAAGCATAAAAGCAATGTTTTGAAAGGCGCAGGCAATAATGCCCTTGATGAGACCTGCGGCGCCTTCCTTTGAGCAGGCTGTTGCTCTTTGAATCATTTTGATCATAACTTAACCCTCCTTTTCAACTTTCCACTGAACGGAAGAACAGTAATCGGCCCACATTTTTGCAAAAAGACCATCCTTTGTGCAAAGGGCATCGCGCTTTCCGCTCTCGGCAATTTTTCCGTCTTTGATGACATAAATGCAGTCTGCGTTTGCAACCGTTGAGAGCCTGTGCGCAATCATGATGACGGTTTTTCCTTTTGCAAGCTTGGCAAAAGCAGCCTGAACTCTGGCCTCATTGTCCGGGTCGGCAAAAGCCGTGGCCTCGTCCAAAATTATTATCGGTGCGTTTTTAAGAACAGCGCGGGCGATTGCAAGTCTCTGCTGTTCTCCGCCGGAGAGATAAATGCCTTTGGTGCCGATAACCGTGTCAACACCTTGTGGAAGCTTTTCAATGATGTCCGAACACTGCGCGGCCTGAAGCGCGGCCAGAACCTCCGCTTTTGTTGCGTCCGGTTTTCCCATTTTGACGTTTTCAAGAACCGACGCCTTAATGAGGCGGCTGTTTTGGAAAACGAAGGACACTGTGTCCATCAGCTTTTCTTTTGGAATGTCTTTAACGTCTGCGCCGCCGATTTTAATGCTGCCGCTCTGAACGTCAAAAAAGCGCGAGATCAGGCTTGCGAGCGTTGATTTTCCGCCGCCGGACGGGCCAACAAAAGCCACGGTCTGACCCGGTTCAATCCTGAGTGAAACGCCGTCTATGACGTTGTGCTTGCCGTCATAGCTGAATTTGACACCGCTTAGCTCAACCGAGGAATCCGCCGGCATTTTCGGACTTCTGCTTTCGCTCATCTCTGCGGCGCCGAGAACCGAATCCACTCTTTCCATTGCGTCGGCAACAATCATGTTGTTCTCGCTCATATACATGATTTTTGTTAGCGTGAGTGAAATGACCGGTGTAATGATTATGTAAAACAAAAGGTTGAGCAAAAACTCGTTTGTAACGCCGTTTCTTGTAATGAGCAGCGCACCGGCTATAAGAAAGGCAAAAACACCGTTGATTGCGGCTGTGTAAAGCATCATTGGAGTGCGCAGCTGCTTTGTATAGGCGATTACCCATTTTTCGTATTCATCTATTGTTCCCTTGAATTTTTTGAACGAGAACACCGACTGACCGAAAGTTTTGACAACCGGAATTCCGCGGACATATTCAACGGCTTCATTTGACATTGCGGCAAGGGCGTTGTTATACTGCTTCATTTTTTCTTCCATGCGCTTGCCTGTCATTGATGACATTATGAGAAAACCGAGAACAACCGGAGCAAGGCTCAAAAGTCCGAGCCGCCAGTCAAAAGCCAACAGCAAAACAAGCAGGCCGACCGGTGTTGCAATGGCCGCATACTTGTCCGGAAGCTGGTGCGCAAGAAATGTTTCCGTGGCGCCGGTGCTGTCATTGATAATTTTGCGCAGCTTTCCGCTTCCAAAAGAGTCAACAAAGCCGAGCGGGAGTTTTGCAATGTGTGAAACAAGTTCAATGCGCATATTGGTTGCAACTCTGAAAGCCGAAAGATGTGAGCAAAGCAACGCTCCGATATATATCAGCAGCGATAAAACGGCAAAAAGCATTGCCATCACTCCGTAATGCTTGAGTCCGCCCACATTTTCAAAATTTGGCGAAACATCAAGAACCTCATTAATGATCTTCCAGATGTACCAAAACGGAACAAGCGCAACAAGTGCGCTCACAGTTGACAGCACCCAAGAAGCATAGGTCATATACCGATGCTTTCCGGCGTATCTCATCAGCCTTGAAAGATTTGATTGCTTTTTCAAGGGAAACCACTCCTTATTCAGATTAATATATTATGATGAAGAAAGGACGTTGCCTTTCAAAATCATTTTGATTAGCGGTGGCTAACCGATGCTAAGAATGCCGCCTAATAGCTGCAACGCATTGGGAAACAGGAATGCGTCACTAAAGCAATATGGTTAGCGGCTGCTAACTTACATTATTTTAAAAAGCTGCCCAACGGCAGCGACAAAGTAAAGCAAACGAATTGTATCACTACTGCACAAAAAATGCAATAGGTTTTTGTAAGAAAAGTTAATTTGCCAAGGAGGGGTCGGTGCAAAAGCAAGGCGACCCCTCTGAAGTATTCGGCGATTGATCAATATAATAATTTTATCTGAAACCAAACTTTAAGCCATCAGATATTATAATCCGGCTTATAATCACTTGACAAGATATGAAAGCGCATAGTCATTAATAAGACTGTCCGCCTTTTCCTGACATTCAGGGTCGTTTGAAAGATTGTGGCCTGAGTTGGGATACGTAATGAAGTCATGCTTAACACCGAATGCATCAAGCGCAGCATTGAGAACAACCGCGTTTGAATATGGAACTGTGGTGTCTCTTTGGCCGTGTGTTATAATTGTCGGTGGGCAGGATGTGCTGGCATAGGTGAGAGGTGAAGCCTTTGCAAGCGCGGCAGAAGCTTTTCCGAAATTACTTTTGTTGAACTTGTAACCGCAGGCTTTGGACATAAGTTCATAAACAAAGTCCGGACTTCCAACGGTTGAATACGGAGGATAAAAACCGGAATCGGCAAGATTTGTCGGGCCGCAGTTTGAAACAATGCAGGCAATTCTCATCGGAGCGCTTGTGATGTGGGAGTAACCGTAAAGCAGCGAGAGGTGGGCTCCGGCGGAGTAGCCTATGAGCATAACGCGGTTGATATTTATGTTGATTTCGTTGCCTTTTGCGCGTATTGCCTTGAGCGCACTGTCAATGTCATCCATGATGTCAAAAACGTCAACGGAATCGCTGACATAACGGTAGTTCATTGTTGCCGCGGCAACACCCATGCCCTCGCAGGTCTTTTTGAGAATATCCTTGCTGCACGAGGATTTGTCTCCGGAAATCCATGCACCTCCGTGGATAAACAGAACAAGGCCGCAGCTTTTTCCTTTTGCACTCGCCGGAACAAAGAGGTCAAGAACCTGGCGCTCTTCAGTGCCATACTTGAGATCGGAATAAGAGACGCTCTTAACCTTGTTTCCGCCGAAAAGAGAAGCAAAAAACGCAAAAATTGCCATGAAAAATGAAACTATTCTCTTGAACATATGTATTTCTCCTTAAATGAAAAAGTTTTCTCTATTGTACAATATAAAAAGATTTTTGTCAACATCTTAATTATATTGTGCTCAAAAAACTATATAGTCAAATGGTTTGGTGCTTGCTTGACGCCGACTTAAAGTGAACTTTCACAAAAAAGTCTTGCTATTTTTGTATAAATCATGTATAGTTAATTGACTTAGATTTTGTTTTAAAAACAGGTGTGTTGAATGAAAGAGAAAAATAAAACCTTGTCATCCGAACTGCTTTTCGGTCTGACTGCCGCCGGAAAGGTTTTTCTTCCTGCGTTTGCGGCGGCGGCCTGCCTTTCGCTGAATGTGTATTACGCCCTTGTTTCATCGATTGTTTGCCTCGCTCTGTCCGTTTCGCTCAAAAAAAAGCTGCTTTCTGTGAATGCATTTTTGCTTGTGCCGGTGATTTTTGTTGCTGCCTCTGCCGGAAAAGGCGCCTTACCGCTTACCGTTGTTTTGGGCTCGGCGCTCTGCGTTCTGCTTTCGCTTTCAAAAAAGCCGCTCGCATTTCCGGATTATATCAAATCCGGGGCGGCAATAGGTCTTGCATTCTGTGCAACGGTGCTGTTGACAACATATTATTTTGGAATCGGAGCAACCGGAAGCACAACTTTTGAAATGCTTAAAAACTATCGCTATCTCGGTTTTCACCCGAACTGGCGCGGTGTGTTTTACGGAACGGTTACGCTTTTTTTGATGATTATCTATCCTTACAGGTTCAAAAAGCTTTCAAAGTGTCTTCCGGCTGAATTTGTTTCCTTGATTTTTCCGCTTGTTTTGAACCTTTTTCTCAATCCGGATAAAAGTTCAACACCGATTCTTGAAGTTGGCGCCCTTTCCGATATGGCGGCTCTGACCGGCGTTAAAAGTTTTCTTCCGATTGCGAACCTTTCGGTGTATTCAAACGGTGAAAATATTCTTTTCGCCGTTAAGGGCGCGTTTGCACTTGCAGCTGTCTGGGCACTTTTCAAGCCGCAGGAAAAAACCGATTCGCTCACAGCTGCTACGTGCGGCGCTGCTTCCGGCTTGCTCGGCGGCTTTCCGGCTGCTCGGCGGAACATTCTTCAATATACTTCCGCTTCGGCGTTTGCAGCCTTGGCCGTGACTGTTTTGGTCGCCGTTCTTTGTCCCGGTGTGCTTGCAAGGATGCCTTTGCATTCCCTCGCTTCAATGATGATTGTCTCGGTCTGGCAGAGAGCTCCGTTTAAGAAAGCCGCGCCCGTGTTCGCAAAAAAAGATTTTGTCGGTCTTGCACTGTTTTTCGTCAGTGCACTCGGGTTTGTTTTTCTTGACCCATTCATGGCTGCTATCCTTTGTGTTGTTTTTTCCATTGCGGCAGGGAGGTTGAAATCATGAATAAAAAAGCAGCTGCCGAAAAAAAGGTTGTGAACAAAAGGAAGCTTGCGGCTGACATTTTGAGAAGTCTTGTTGTTATTGTGATGATCTCGGTTTTTGCGCTTGATGCTTACACCCTTGTTCTTTGCAATATATATGAAAAGCGGTATTCCTTCACAACCGAAACATTTGACCACAAAAGCGGTGATGACAGGATACACTTTCTGAACACAGCAAACTCGGATTGCATACTTATTGAAAGCAACGGACGCTTTGCGCTTGTTGATTCCGGCGAGGGAAACCGCAACCCACGCAAAAAGACCGAATATCACGGCTTTCGTGATGATGTGATAAACTATCTCAAAAAAGTCACGGCCGGAAAAGACGGAAAAGCTCATCTTGACTTCATTCTCGGAACGCACTGTCATTATGACCATTACGGAAACTTTGAAGACATAATCAAGGATGACGGAATAATCATTGACAAAGCTTATTTTAAAGTTTTTGATTCGGGTGTCGGAACAAATCTCGAAAGTGAAGGCTGGGGCAATGCCGAAACCTATAACGCAATTATGTCCGCGCTGAAGGAAAAGAATATCCCCGTAATCAGTGATATTCCGGACAAGGAATTTATGTTCGGCGATTTTAAACTGAAATTTTTCAATACCGTTACGCCGGATGACCTCAAAGGCAACGGCGAAAACGCTGCAAGTATCGGAATAAAGCTGACAAAAGGGGAGCGCACGGCTTTTCTTGCCGCGGACTTCACGGCGAATTCCGGCCTTGAACAGCGGTACGGCGATGAAATCGGTCACGTTGACCTTTTGAAAATCGGCCACCACGGCTATTTCGGCTCGTCCTCAAAAAGCTTTCTCAAGAAGCTTTCTCCGAAGATTGCGATAGTTACAAACTACCTTGGAAAGATTTATCCGAATGTTAAATGGAATCTTACCGTTGCGGCAAAAGTACCGATTTATTCCTGTGTGAACCGTGACGGAATTGTTGCAACATTTACAGATAATAATGAGATTCTCCTGACCGACCACGCAATGTGATTTTCTTGGGTACTCAACAGACGGTTAAACGGATAACGCCGCATTCAAATATAATGAAAAAAAGCACTTTTGCGGATATTTTTGCAGAAATTTCAAAAACTACTTGACAAAAGCAAAGAGCGGTAGTATTATATTCAGGCAACAAAGCAGAGCATTGTTTCGTTCTCACCTTCCGAATTTTGTTTTTGAAGGTCAATAACTTCTTGAAGTCATTGTGCGTGAACGGAGAAACTCTGTTCACGCTTTTAGTTTTTTACCTAATTTTTGGAGGTGTATGAACATCGCTATCAAAGAAATGCAGATCAATGAGGAAATCAGAGACAGAGAGCTTCGCGTTATCGCTGCGGACGGCGAGCCTATCGGCATTATGTCTGCCGCAGAGGCGCTGAAGATCGCTGAGGAAAAAAATCTTGATCTTGTCAAAATTGCTCCTCAGGCTAAACCGCCGGTGTGCAAAATCATGGATTACGGGAAATATCGCTTTGAACAGACCAAACGCGAAAAAGAAGCAAGGAAAAATCAGCGTGTTATTGAAATTAAGGAAATTCGCCTTTCTCTCAATATCGACAAGCATGACTTTGAAACAAAGGTCAATCACGCAAAGCGCTTTCTTGAAAGCGGAAACAAGGTCAAGGTTTCAATCCGTTTCCGCGGCCGTGAAATGGCTCACCCGGAAAACGGTCTTGTAACAATGAGCAACTTCTCGGAAGCCTGCTCTGAGTTCAGCTCGGTTGAAAAACCGGCTAAGCTCGAGGGTCGTTCAATGCAGATGTTCCTTGCACCGAAAACAAAAAAGTAATTACAGGAGGAAAAATCATGCCTAAGATTAAAACTCACAGCGGAGCAAAAAAGCGCTTTAAGCTCTCCAAAAACGGTAAGCCCATGCGCGGCCACGCTTACAAATCACACATCCTTACCAAAAAGAGCACCAAGCGCAAGAGAAATCTTCGCAAAACAGAAGTTGCCGACGTTACAAATCAGAAGCAGATCAAACGTCTTGTTCCTTATAAATAAGATGGCCTGCGTCGGCTTTGCCGCGGCTCATCTTTATCCAACTTCTGATTTCAGAGAATTATAACATAATAACGGAGGTACTTTATCATGGCACGTATTAAAGGCGCAATGATGACTCGCAAGAGAAGAAATAAAGTGTTGAAACTCGCTAAGGGCTATTACGGCTCAAAGCACAGCCTCTTCAAAACAGCCAAGCAGGCCGTTATGAAGAGCGGTAACTATGCTTACATCGGAAGAAAGCAGAAAAAGCGTGACTTCCGCCGCCTTTGGATAACAAGAATTTCCGCAGCTTGCAAGGCTAACGGAACAAACTATTCAACTTTCATCAACGGACTCAAGAAAGCCGGCATTACACTCAACAGAAAGATGCTTTCAGAAATCGCAATCGCCGATCCTGCCGCTTTCACCGCTCTTGTTGAAAAGGCAAAGGCTGCTCTTTAATTGACTGTTATGCGTCCGAGACATTCTCTCGGGCGTATTTGTCTTTTTAGGTAATCGCCGATTAACCAAAAAAGACGGACTTTGAAAGGGGAAAGCAAAAATGACAAGCGTTATTGAAAGTGCATCTAACGAAAAAATTAAATCCGCCGCAAAGCTTGCCCTTTCCGCAAAGGAACGGAAAGAAAAAAACTGCTTTCTTCTTGAAGGGCTTCGTCTCTGCCGCGACGCGGCAGAATGCGGCGTTTCAATCAAAACCTTTTTTTATACACAGAATGCATTTGAAAAACACGAGGCGGACATTCGTTTCATTTCTTCAAAAGCCGAAAATACTTACATCGTTTCAAAGGCTGTGTCGCTGAAACTGAGCGACACTCAGACTCCGCAGGGCTTTTTCTGCGTTTGCTCCTTTCTTCCGCCGGTGGATGAAAGAGCTGTTCTCAAAAGCGGAAAGTTCATTGCGCTTGAAAATGTTCAGGATCCTGCCAATCTCGGCGCGGTTGCGCGGACGGCGGAGGCTCTCGGAGTCACTGCGCTTATCACAGAAAGCGGCTGCGATATTTATAACCCGAAGGCGCAGCGTGCGGCCATGGGCTCGCTTCTGCGTCTGCCTGTTATCAGAACGCCCGACCTTTGCGCACTCATAGAGGAGTGCCGGAACAGGGGAATCAAGGCATATGCAACAACGCCTTCAGTCGGCGCAAAGTTTATTACGCAGGCCGATATGAGCGGCTCCGTGATTGTAGTTATCGGAAATGAGGGCAACGGAGTTTCAAAAAGAATTTTCGACTCTTGCGAAAGTGTAACGATACCAATGAAAGGGCGTGCGGAATCGCTCAATGCTTCCGTTGCCGCCGCCCTCGTAATGTGGGAAATTATGAAAGCATAATTTTCTGATAAGGAGAAAAAATTGGATAAGAGATTATACTGGCTTTGGCTCCAGAGCGCTCTCGGCTTCGGCGCCAACACCAACGCACTTCTTTCAACCTACGGCTCGGCCGAGAGAATTTTTGAAGCGTCTGATGATGACCTGCGCCTTTCCGGTGCTTTTTCAGAGGGCTTTTTCGGCCTTCACGCCACAGGACTTCAAAGGCTTAAACAAATTGATATCCGTGCCGGGGAAAAGGTGCTTGAATATTGCGAGAAGAACCATATTGATGTTATCACACCGGACAGTCCGCTTTATCCGAAAAGACTGCTGGATATTCAAAACTATCCGCTTGCGCTTTTTGCAAAGGGTGATATTTCCTGCCTTAACAAAAACGGACTTGCAATCGGTGTGATTGGAACAAGAAAGCCGTCCGAATACGGAATAAAGGCTGCCGAGCAGATTGCGCGCGGCCTTGCCAAAAACAAAGTGACCGTTGTCAGCGGCGGCGCTCTCGGAATTGACAGCATTGCCCACAAAAGCGCAATAGCCGAAAAGGACAAAACAATTCTTGTAATGGGTTGCGGCCACAATTCGCGCTATCTTATAGAAAACGAGACGCTGCGCGAGGAGGTTATATGCAACGGAGCAACAATAACGGAGTATCCGCCGTTGACGATGGCCGGAAAGGGTTATTTCCCGCTGCGCAACCGCATTATCTCCGGCGTTTCAAACGGCGTTGTGATAATTGAGGCGAACCTCAGAAGCGGAACGCTCAACACTGCCGCCCATGCCAAAAAGCAGAGGCGTGATATTTTTGCAGTTCCCGGAGATGTTTCAAGCGTTTCATACGCAGGCTCAAACAAGCTGATAATTGATGGAGCACACGCCGTTTTCAGTGCCAAGGATATTCTTGAGCGTTATCGGTTTGAGCTTGCCGGTGAACTTGAATTTTCCGCCGCAGAGCCGAAAACGCCGTTTTACGGCATAGATGTTTTTCCTTTCGGTGAAAATGCTGAACCGAAAGAGAAAATTCCTGTGAAAAAAGCACAAAAACCGTGCGCCGCAGAGCCTAAATGTGAAGAAAAAGCAAAAATTTTAAAAACCGTGCCCGAAGGTATTTCTAAAAACGCCGCGTTAGTGTATAATGTAATGAAAAGTGAGGACACGGCTCTTGATGATATTATCAGAAAAAGTGCTCTCCCCGTCAGCAAGGTTCTCATCGCTTTGACCGAGCTTGAAATCGGCGGCCATGTTGCCTGCGTTGGCGGAAATAATTATAAGTTAACAGGCGATTAATTCAAAGCTTCGCGTTAATAAAATTACCACTGATTTGCGAAAGGTAGAAGATATGTCAGATCTGATTATTGTTGAGTCTCCGTCAAAGGCTAAGACTCTTAAAAATTATCTTGGAAAGGGCTATAACATCGTTGCCTCAAAAGGCCACGTCAGAGACCTTCCGGCTGCTCGTCTAAGTGTTGATATCAAGCATGATTTTGCACCGAAATACAGCATAGTAAAAGGAAAGGAAAAACTTGTCAAAGAGCTTAAGGAAGCTGTTGCTCAAAGCGACAAGGTCTATCTTGCAACCGACCCCGACCGTGAGGGAGAGGCAATTTCATGGCACCTTGCATCACTGCTCGGACTTTCTCTTGATGAGAGTAACCGCGTAACATTCAATGAAATCACAAAAACCGGCGTTAAAAACGGAATGGCCGCTCCGCGGAAGGTTGACATTGACCTTGTCAATGCGCAGCAGGCTCGCCGCATTCTTGACCGTCTTGTCGGCTACAAGCTCAGCCCCTTTGTCTCCCAAAAAATCCGCCGCGGACTTTCCGCCGGCCGTGTTCAGAGTGTTGCGCTGAGGATGATCGTTGACCGCGAGGATGAGATTCGCGCTTTTGTTCCGGAGGAATACTGGACAATCGAGGGCAAATTCCTTGCTGGAAGAAAGGTTATCAATGCTCAGTTTTACGGCGATGAAAGCGGAAAGCTCAAGCTCTCCGATGAAAAACAGGCCGATGCAATTCTTGCACGTCTTGACGGCGCTGCTTACAGCATAAGCTCGCTCAAAAAAGGAACAAGAAGAAAAAATCCTGCTCCGCCGTTCATCACCTCAACTCTTCAGCAGGAAGCCGCGCGCAGACTCGGTTTCCGCGCGGAAAAAACAATGAAAGTTGCCCAGGAACTCTATGAGGGCGTTGATATTGAGGGCCACGGAATGGTCGGTCTTATCACATACATGAGAACCGACTCTCTGAGAATCTCTGAGGAAGCAAGAAGCGCAACGGATGAGTATGTCCGTTCGGTTTACGGCGACAAATATATGCCCGAAAAGCCGCGCTACTTTAAATCAAGAAGTAACGCGCAGGACGGACACGAGGCAATCAGGCCTTCAACGGTCAGCCTTACGCCGGAATCGGTTAAGGAAAGCCTTTCCGCTGACCAGTTCAAACTCTATAATCTCATCTGGCGCCGCTTTGTTGCCTCACTCATGTCACAGTGCGTTCAGAACACGGTGAAGCTTGAAATCAAAGGCGTTGGCAAGAATGAAAAAGAGGGCGCATACTGCCTTTTCACCGCAAGCGGATATTCGGTTAAGTTTGACGGCTTCACTGTTCTTTATGACAATGCCTCCGATGACGAGGATAAGGGCAAGCTTCCGGATGGTATTGCCGAGGGGGAAAGTCTCAAAGAGCGAGAGATCAGCAAGAATCAGCACTTCACTCAGCCTCCGGCTCGTTTCACCGAGGAAACGCTCATCAAAACGCTTGAGGAAAACGGCGTTGGCCGTCCGAGTACCTATGCAACCATTATTTCAACCATTGTTAAACGCGAATATGTTTCAAGAAAATCAAAGCAGCTTGTTCCGACCGAACTTGGTGAAACAATAACCAAACTGCTCAAAGAGAAATTTCCAAAAATTGTCAACACAAAGTTCACTGCGCAGATGGAAAGCGGACTTGACAGTGTTGGTGAGGGACAGAAGGATTATATAAAGCTTCTGCATGAGTTTTACGATGACTTTGAACAAAATCTTGAAAAGGTCAAGGATGAAATGCAGGGTGTTAAAATTCAGCTTCAAGAGGATCAGACTGATATCCCGTGTGAAAAATGCGGCCGGATGATGGTCATTAAAACCGGAAGATTCGGAAAATTCCTTGCCTGCCCCGGCTATCCCGAATGCAAAAACACAAAGCCCTATGTCATTGAAACGGGAGCAACCTGCCCGAAATGCGGCGGGAAGGTCATTGCAAAAAAATCCAAGAGAGGCTACACCTTCTTTGGCTGCGACAACTGGCCGGACTGTGACTTCATGACCTGGGACAAACCTACCGACCAAAAGTGCCCGAAATGCGGAAAATCGCTCTTTAAGGGCAAGGGCGGTGTTCTTGCCTGCCTTGACGAAAAGTGCGGCTATAAATCAAAGTAACAAAACGAGGAGAATGTGATGAGTAAGGTGAAGGTTATCGGCGGCGGACTTGCCGGTGTTGAAGCGGCTTGGCAGCTTGCCGGAAACGGAATTGAGGTTGAACTTTATGAAATGAAGCCGAAAAAGTTCAGCCCGGCTCATCATATGCCGACTCTTGCCGAGCTTGTTTGTTCAAACTCGCTGAAAGCAAAAAGACTTGAGTCTGCCGCCGGACTTTTGAAAGAGGAGATGCGGCGTCTCGGCTCGCTTTGTATGCAGTGTGCGGATGAATGCGAGGTTCCGGCCGGGGGTGCTCTTGCCGTTGACAGAGACCGCTTTTCCGCTCTTGTGACGGAGAAAATTGAATCAAATCCGCTCATTAAGGTTATTCATGAGGAAGTGCGGGAAATACCGGACGGCAACGTCATCATTGCTGCAGGCCCTCTTGCGAGCGATAGCCTCAGCAAAAGCATAAGCCGTCTTTGCGGAAACGGACTGTTCTTTTTTGATGCTGCAGCACCGATTGTTACGACGGAAAGCGTTGACCCGGAGTTTTCCTTTTCCGCTTCACGCTATGACCGCGGCGGAGACGATGATTATATCAACTGCCCGATGAACAAGGAGCAGTATGAGGCTTTTCATGAGGCGCTCATAAGTGCCGAAAGCGCCGAGCTTCATTCTTTTGATAAACGTAAAGATGTTTATGAGGGCTGTATGCCGATTGAAGTCATGGCCTCAAGGGGAAAGGATACCATCCGCTTCGGCCCCCTCAAGCCCGTTGGATTGCGCGACCCCAAAACGGGTCACAGACCCTGGGCGGTTTTGCAGCTTAGGAAAGAGAATAAGAGCGGAACGCTTTATAACCTCGTTGGCTTCCAGACCAATTTGAAGTTTCCTGAGCAAAAAAGGGTTTTTTCAATGATACCGGCGCTTCATAATGCTGAGTTTATGCGGTACGGCGTTATGCACAGAAATACTTACATTGACTCTCCGCGTCTGCTTTCGGGTGATTTTAGCTTCAGAGAAAGAAAAAACCTGTTTTTCGCCGGCCAGATTACCGGTGTTGAGGGCTATATGGAGTCCGCCTCTTCCGGAATAATGGCCGGACTCAACATGGCAAGGCTTCTTGCTGGAAAGCAGACGCTCATCATGCCTGAAACCACAATGATTGGTGCGCTTTCGCGCTATATCAGCGATGAAAGCGTTGAAAATTTTCAGCCGATGGGTGCAAATTTTGGCGTTCTTCCGCCGATTGAACCGAAAATCAGAGATAAAAAAGAGCGCTATGCCGCTCTTTCAAAAAGAGGGCTTGACTCACTTGAAACAGTGATAAAAGAGCTTTGAGTGCCGTTAAGGAGGTGCGTTATGTTTGATGAATTTCAAAAAACAATAGGATATAAATTTAAAAATGAAAGACTTCTTGAGGTCGCCTTTACTCATTCGTCATATGCAAACGAAAAGCAGCTTTCGCGCGATTGCAACGAAAGACTTGAATTCTTGGGCGATTCCGTTCTCGGCGTTGTTTCAGCCGATTACTTTTTCCATAATCTCAGCCATCTTCCCGAGGGGGAAATGACAAAGAGGAGGGCAGCGTGCGTTTGTGAAAAATCACTTTTCGGCTTTGCAAAGGAAATTGATCTTGGCAAATACATACTGCTTGGAAAAGGTGAAGAGCGCACCGGCGGCCGCCGCCGTCCGTCAATTCTTGCCGATGCGTTTGAGGCCGTTATTGCTGCAATTTATCTTGACGGAGGCCTTGAGGAGGCGCGTAAATTTATTTTGCGCTTTCTCAAAAAAGCGGTCAATGAAACGCCGAAGTTCAAGGACTATAAAACCGCTCTTCAGGAGATTATTCAAAAGAACCCCGATGAGCACCTGACATATATCCTTGTTGGCGAAAGCGGCCCGGATCATGACAAGCGCTTTGAAGTTGAGGTTCATCTCAACAGCAACATTATCGGCTCCGGAGTCGGCGTTTCAAAAAAAGGCGCAGAACAGGCTGCAGCCAAAAAAGCACTTGAGCTTATGGGCATCAAGAAATGAAGCACATCAATGTTGCCCTTTTCATTCCGGATGAGGGCTGTTCTCATCGGTGCAGCTTTTGCAATCAGAAAACAATTTCCGGCTTTGTCAAAAGGCCTGAGGAGGCTGATGTTGTTTCAGCTTGTGAAACCGCGCTGAGTAGCAAAAAAGATGTTTCAGGAGGGGAGATTGCCTTTTTTGGGGGAAGTTTCACCGCGATTGAAAAGGGCTATATGCTTTCACTTTTGAAAACGGCAAAAACTTATCTTGACCGCGGTGCTTTCAGCGGAATCAGAATTTCAACCCGGCCTGACTGCATTGACGAAGATATTCTTGCGCTTTTAAAAAAATACGGCGTAACTTCTATTGAACTCGGCTGTCAAAGCATGGACGATGAGGTGCTTTTTCTCAATGAGCGCGGCCACACCGCAGTTCAGTGTGCAAACGCCTGCCGTCTTATCAAAGAGTACGGCTTTGAGCTTGGTGTTCAGATGATGACCGGACTTTACGGTGATACGGACGAAAAAGCGCTTCAAACGGCAAAAAAGCTCATCGCTCTCAAACCTGACACCGTTCGGATTTATCCGACAGTGGTTCTCAAAAACACTGCGCTTGAGCGCTTGTATAACGAGGAAAAGTATCGCGCGCAGACGCTTGAGGAAGCCGTGAATCTTTGCTCCCGGCTTTTAAAAATGTTCAATGAAAGCGGTGTGAGGGTCATAAGACTCGGACTTCACTCCGGCGGTTCGGTGGAGGAGGGTTATGTTGCCGGTGCATATCATCCGGCGTTTCGTGAAAAATGCGAGAGTCGCCTTTACCGCGAGAGTATCGAAAATCTCCTTTTTGAAAACGGTGTTCAAAAAGGGAATGTGACCGTTTCGGTTTCACAACGATATCTTTCTCAGGCCAAAGGGCAAAGGAAAGAGAATATCGTTTATTTTAAAGAACACGGATATAACATAAATATTATTACTGAAGAAAACATCGGGCAATATGAGGTAAGACTCGGACGGACTTTATCCGGCCGGACCGAAAGCGCAGAAGGAAGAACAGATGATTTTAAAAGAAATTGAAATGCAGGGCTTCAAGTCCTTCCCGGAAAAAACAACGCTGAAATTTGGAAGCGGAATAACAGCTGTTGTCGGCCCGAACGGAAGCGGAAAGAGTAATATTTCCGATGCTGTCCGTTGGGTACTCGGCGAACAGAGCAGCAAGTCCCTGCGTGGCTCAAAAATGGAGGACGTCATCTTTGACGGAACAAAGGTCAGAAAAGCTCATGGTTATGCAAGCGTAACGCTGAAGCTTGACAACAGCGACCGCAGCATTGCGTCCGTTGACGCGGATGAAATTGCCGTAACAAGACGCTTTTACCGTTCGGGTGAAAGCGAATATAAAATCAACGGAAGCTCCGTGCGTCTGCGTGATATTAATGAGCTTTTCATGGATACCGGCCTTGGCCGTGATGGCTACTCAATGGTAAGCCAGGGCAAAATTGCCGAGATGATATCCGGAAAAGGCAAGGAATGCCGCGAAATGCTTGAGGAAGCCTGCGGAATTTCCGCATATCGCTATCGCCGGAACGATTCGATAAGAAAGCTTTCGCAGGCGGAGGACAATCTCGTCAGATTGCGTGACATTCTTTCGGAGCTTGAAAGCAGGATAGGGCCGCTTAAAACACAGAGCGAAAAGGCGCAGAAATTCCTCCTCCTTTCAGAGGAACGCAAGGGTCTTGAAATCGGCCTTTGGCTCTATAATATTGACAAACTTAAAGCCGACATCAGAAAGCAGGAGGACAGCATCTCCATTGCTTCTGCTCATTATGAGCGCGCCCAGAGCGAGCTTGACAAAATTGAAAAGGATATTGAACTGTCATACGGACAGGCTCAGGAAATAACCGTTAAAATTGAAGAAATCCGCCAAACAATTTCCGAGGCGGAGGAGACGGCCTCGGCTCATGACAGCCGATGCGCCGTTTTTGAAAACTCAATCGAACACAACAAGCAGACCATCGCGCGTATTCTGGGTGACAAAGATTATTCAAAGCAAAACCGTGAGCAGCTTCAAAAGGAAATTGGAACCGAGGAAAACCTCATCTCTCAGATTAAGCAAATCGCCGAAAAAAAACGCGCTGAGCTTGAAAAGGTCAAAAATGAGCTTGAAGAAAAAAGCAATGAGGGCGAGTCGCTTGATGAGCTTTCAAAAAAACTTTCCGCCGAAATTGCTTCTTTCACCTCAAAACTTGCCGACTGCCGTGTGAGCGAGTCCACCGCAAGATCATCAATGGAGGAAATAAAGGCGAGAATGGCGTCCATTGAGGCTTTGAGCGCTCAACGCGAGGAAAGCATTAAAGCCTTTGAAAAGGAAAAGAAGGAAAAGCTCCTTGAGCTCGACAAGTGCGCTGAGGAGATTGCCTCCCTTTCAAACACGGCAAACGGCCTTTCGCTCCGGCTTAAAGCAAGGAACGAAAAGGCGGATGGGTTTAAACGCAAGCTTGACGAAAAATTGTTTGAGCTTCAGCATCTTCTTTCAAAAAGAAAAATGCTTGAAGATCTTGAAAAGAACATGGATGGCTATTCCGGGTCTGTTAAAACCGTGATAAAAGAGGGAAAAAGGGGAACTCTTCCGGGAATCATCGGAACCGTTTCAAAAATCATTTCAATGGATGGAAAATACACCCTTGCCATTGAAACCGCTCTCGGAAACGCCGTTCAAAACATCGTTTGCAAAAGTGAAAACGATGCAAAAAGCGCAATTAATTATCTTAAACGAAACGGCGCAGGAAGAGCAACTTTTCAGCCCGTCTCCTCTGTCAGAGCAAAAAGCTTTGAAGAAAGGGGTCTTGAAAAAGTTGAAGGCTTTGTCAAAATGGCAAATGAGCTTGTGACGAACGAGCCGGAGTACGATGAAATTGTCCGTTCGCTTCTCGGTCGCATTGCTGTTTGTGAGGATATTGACTGTGCGGTGAATCTTGCAAGAGAATATTCTTATCATTTTAAAATAGTCACTCTTGACGGCCAGGTTGTCAACGCCGGCGGTTCAATGACCGGCGGCTCTCAGAGCAGGAATGCAGGAATCCTTTCCCGTGCGAGTGAAATTGAGCGCCTTGCAAAAAAGCATTCCGAGCTTGAAAAGGAAACCGCCGCGCTTCAAAAAGATTATGACGCTCTTTGTGGCAGCATCGCAAAGGATGAAAATGAACTCTTTTCCGCAAAAGAAAAGCTTCTTTTGGCTCAGGAAGAAAAAATTCGCCTTGAGGGTGAAAAAAAGCTTTCCGAGGAGCAGTACCTTACCTCAAAAGCCGCTTTTGATGAGCTTGAAACGGAAAAAGAAAGCTGCCTTGAACGCCTCTCGGTCTTTGAGAAGGCCTTTAAAAAGGCGAGCGATGAAAGTGGAGCTCTTTCTTTGGCCATTGAAAACAATGAGGAAAAGCTTTCATCTCTCGGTGAAAAGAAAAATGAACTTTCCGCTCAGCGCGAAAAAATCACTTCCGCTCTTTCAAAGCTCAGCCTTGATTTGCATGACGCAGACAAAGACCTTGCCGCAAGAACTCAGGCAATGAATCTTCTCATTTCTCGCCTTGTCAGCCATGAAAACAAGGACAGACAGCTTGACGAAGAAATTGAACAGATTAATGAAAAAAACGCCGAACTGCTTTCGCTCATTGATGAACTGAAAGAAAAAGCCGCTTCTCTCAGAAAGGGTTGCGGCGAAAGCCGCGAGCAGATAACCGCGCTGCAAAAACAGCGCGCTGAAAAGGAGGAGCAGTCGGTTCGCCTTAGAGCCTCAGAACGTGAAAAAAGTGCTGAACGCGAGACTGTCGGCGGTGAAAAGGCGAGACTTGAAGAACGCAGAGAAACCATGCTGCTTGAGCTTGACTCAACCGTTTCAAAGCTTTATGACGAATATCAGCTGACACTGCGCGAAGCCTCGGCGGAAAACAGTAAAACCGATGATCCGGCCGGTTCAAAACGCAGGTTGGGAGAAATTAAAAACAGAATCCGTGCCCTTGGCTCGGTCAATGTTTCTGCCATTGATGAATATAAAGAGGTCAGCGCACGTTATGAATTCATGTCATCACAGCTTTCAGACGTTGAACGCTCAAAGCAGGAGCTTTCAAAGCTCATTACCGACCTTACGGGAAAAATGGCTAACCGCTTCCGTGAAAAGTTTGCACTTATCAATCAATATTTCGGTGAAACATTCAAAGAGCTTTTCGGTGGAGGAAAGGCGGAAATTGTTCTCACCGATCCGGCGGATGTTCTTGAAAGCGATATCGACATTCGGCTTCAGCCGCCGGGAAAAAATGTTAAGCGCCTTGATGCGCTTTCGGGCGGCGAAAAAGGACTTTCCGCAATAGCTCTCCTTTTTGCAATACTCAAGGTTAACCCGGCTCCTTTCTGCATTTTTGATGAGGTTGAGGCGGCGCTTGACGATGCAAACGTAACGCGCTATGCGCAATACGTCAGAAGAATGACAAAGAACACCCAGTTCATTCTCATCACTCACCGCCGCGGAACAATGGAAGAGGCGGATATGCTTTACGGAATTACAATGCAGGAGCAAGGCGTTTCAAAACTGCTTGAGCTTAAAACCGCCGAGCTCGCCGGAAAACTCGGAGTCACCTGAAGCAATTCGATATAACGGCATGGTTTTTAAAGAAATATTCACAGGAGGAAGTTTATGGGTATTTTTAAGAAATTCGGCTTTGGCCTCAAAAAAACGCGCGAGGGTCTTGACAAAAAACTTGAGGACGTTATCGGCGCATATGAAGAAATTACGGATGATCTTTATGACGACCTTGAGGAAGCACTCATCATGGCTGATGTCGGCGTCACAACCGCAACAAAAATCATTGACGAGCTGCGCGACCGCGTGAACAAAAACGAGGTTCGCAACCCGAAGCACGCAAAAATGGTCATTGCAGACATCATTGCCGGAATGCTTGACGGCGGTGAGGATTGGGGTCTTGTTACCATTCCGTCCGTCATTCTTGTCATCGGCGTCAACGGAGTCGGAAAAACAACAACAATAGGAAAAATGGCGGCAATGTATAAAGCACAGGGGAAAAAAGTTATTCTCGGCGCCGCCGATACTTTCCGCGCCGCCGCCATTGAACAGCTCCAGGTTTGGGCTGACCGCGCCGGAGTTGAAATGATTAAGCATCAGGAGGGCTCCGACCCTGCTGCCGTTGTTTTTGATACCATTCAGGCCGGCATTGCGCGCGACAGTGATATTATTATCATTGACACTGCGGGAAGACTCCACAACAAAAAGAATCTTATGGACGAGCTTGCAAAAATATACCGTGTTGTTGAAAAAGAGCTTCCATATGCCGACCGTGAAATCTTCCTTGTTCTTGACGCAACAACGGGCCAGAACGCAATCAGTCAGGCCAAGGAATTCATGCAGGTTGCGGAGCTTACCGGAATTGTTCTGACAAAGCTTGACGGAACGGCAAGGGGCGGCGTTGTTCTTGCAATCAAGAATGAGCTGAAGCTCCCCATCAAATATATCGGAGTCGGCGAAAAAATTGACGACCTCCAGCCGTTCAACGAAAAAGTTTTTGCAAAAGCTCTTTTTGAAAACACGGCTGAAACTCACAAAGACGAGGACGAATAATGAAATTCATCATTGCTACGCATAATATGAAAAAGAGGGCGGAGATGGAGCGCATTCTCTCTCCGCTCGGCATTGAGGTTCTCACGGCGGAAATGGCCGGAATAACACTCACCGATGTTCCGGAAACAGGGAAGACCTTTGAAGAGAATGCCGTTCTCAAAGCCGAAAGCGGCTGCCGTGAAAGCGGTATGCCGTGTATCGCCGATGACAGCGGTCTTGCCGTTGATTTTCTCGGCGGTGCGCCCGGTGTTTATTCCGCACGTTACAGCGGCGTACACGGAAACGATGAGGCGAACATTCAAAAGCTTCTCAAAAACCTTGAAGATGTTCCGGAGGAAAAGCGCACTGCGCGCTTTGTCTGTACCGTCTGTGTCTGCTTCCCGAACGGAAGAAAATTCACCGTCTGCGGAAAGTGCGAGGGAAAAATCGGCTTTGAAAGGCATGGGAACGATGGCTTTGGATATGACCCGATTTTTATGGTTGGAGAAAAAAGCTTTGCTGAGCTTTCGGCTCAGGAAAAGGATAAAATCAGTCACCGCGGCAATGCTCTGCGCAAGCTTGCAAAAGTGCTGCCTGATTATTTATAAATATAAATAGTATTAGGAGATTCATATATGACAGGAAAAGAACGCGCCGCCTGGCGCGCAAAAGCAAACTCACTTGAACCGCTTTTTCAAATTGGAAAAGGCGGAATTTCAGATGCACTCATCAAACAGACTGATGACGCCCTGCGTGCAAGGGAGCTCATTAAGCTCAAGGTTCTGCTTGATTCCTCACCCGTTTCCGTTCGTGACGCGGCAAATGAAATTGCAGAAAAAACATTAGCAGAGGTCATTCAGGTTATCGGCGGCGTAATTGTTCTTTATCGCGAGAGCGAGGAACTCAAAGAAAAGGCAGCACAGAAGGAAAAAAACAAAAAGATTGCCGCCAAAAAAGCTAAGGAAAAGCTCTATAAGGAACGCGCAGCTCAAAAGCAGCGCTTTACCGTTAAAACCCTTGGAAAGCGCAAATGAGAAGAATCGGTCTTTTTGGCGGAACATTCAATCCTCCGCATAAAGCACATCTGCGCCTTGCCGAAAAAGCGCTCGAGGACGCAAGGCTTGACTGCGTACTCATTATGCCTGCGTTTGTTCCGCCGCATAAAGAGGCAAAGGAGCTTCTGAGCGGCGCAGATAGGCTTGAGCTTTGCAGACGTACATTTTGCGGTGAAAAATTTGAAATTTCCGACCTTGAGCTTCAGCGCAAAGGAAAGAGCTATACCGTTGAAACGCTTGAAGAACTTGAAAAGCTATATCCCGGTGATGAATTTTTTCTTATAATCGGCTCGGATATGCTTTTAAGCTTTGACAGTTGGTATCGCTTTGAGGAAATTTTGAAGATGGCGAAGCTTTGCGTTATGACGAGAGAAAGGGCAGTCAGCCGAAAAACGCTTTCGGAATACTGCAAAAATACATTGAAGCTTTCTGAGGAGGACTTTATTATCCTTGATTGTGACGCGCTTGAGCTTTCCTCAACCGAGGTACGCCAAAAAGCAAAGGAAGGTGGAAATTTGAGCAGCATGCTTACTGAAAAAGCTAATGAATATATCAAAGAAAAATCTTTCTATTCGACTGATACTTACGAAAAAATCAAGTTGCTTTTGAAAGAGCGCCTTGATGAGCACCGCTATATTCATTCCCTTGGCGTTGCCGACAGCGCCAAAGAGCTCGCATTGCGCTTTGGCGGTGATGAAAAAAAGGCATATCTTGCCGGGCTTCTTCATGACATCACAAAGAACGAAACGAACGAAGGACAGTTGAAATTGTTTGAAAGTGATGGTATAATCTTAAATCAGGTTGAAAAAAACAATCCCAAGCTTTGGCACGCTATGACCGCGCCTATTTATATTAAAAATGAGCTTGGAATCACAGATGCGGAAATTCTTTCGGCCGTCCGCTATCACACAACGGGAAAAGCCGGAATGACTTTGCTTGAAAAAATTGTTTATATTGCCGATTACATTTCCGCCGAGCGTGATTATCCCGATGTTGACGTCATGCGCACGCTTTCCGGTGAGAGCCTTGAAAAGGCGGCGTTGTATTCATTGAAGTATACCTTTAAAAAGCTTTCGCAAAGCGAGCTTGTCATTCATCCGGACAGCCTCGCGTTTTATAACGAACTGATTATTCTCGGCATCACCGTTGCCGAAACCGAAAGGAACAGTGCTTATGAATGAACTTGAACTCACAAGAGAAATTGTTAAGGTTCTTGACCGAAAAAAAGCCATGGATATCAAGGCTTTGCGCATCAATGAACTCTCCATTGTTGCGGATTACTTTGTAATTGCTTCCGGTACCTCGAACACACACGTCAAATCCCTTGCGGATGAGGTTGAATACGAGCTTTCACAAAAGGGCATTAAACCGGCGCACATTGAAGGCCGCGCAACCGGCTGGATATTGCTTGATTACAGCTCAGTCATTGTTCACGTTTTCACCGGAGAAAGCCGCGAGTATTATAACCTTGAGCGCCTTTGGTCCGATGCGGTGCAGATTGACATCAGCGATATTGCGGATAACAGAGATTAATATATACGGAGTGATAAACTTGAATTACAACTTTAAAAAGACAGAAAAAAAGTGGCAGGAAAAATGGGAGGAATCCGGCGTTTTCCATGCGCAGGATAATTCCGACAAGAAAAAGTTTTACGGCCTTGTTGAATTCCCTTATCCCAGCGGCGCAGGTATGCACGTTGGCCATATTAAAGCTTATTCCGGCCTTGAGGTTATCTCAAGAAAGCGCAGAATGGAGGGCTATAACGTCCTTTTCCCAATCGGCTTTGATGCATACGGCCTTCCAACGGAGAACTATGCAATTAAAACCGGCATTCATCCGCGCAAGGTTACAGATATGAATATCGAAAGGTTTTCGAGCCAGCTTAAAAGAGTCGGATTCTCCTTTGACTGGACAAGGGTTATTGACACAACTCAGGAGGAGTATTACAAGTGGACTCAGTGGATTTTCCTCAAGATGTTTGAGCATGGCCTTGCGTTCAGAGATAAAACGCTTGTCAACTACTGCCCGTCCTGTAAGGTTGTTCTTTCCAATGAGGACTCCCAGGGAGGAAAGTGTGACATCTGCCACAGCGAAATTGTTCAAAAGTCCAAGGATGTTTGGTATCTGCGCATAACCGAATATGCCGATAAGCTCCTTGAAGGTCTTAATCACGTTGATTACCTTCCGAATATCCGCCTTCAGCAGGAAAACTGGATCGGAAAATCAACAGGTGCTTTTGTTGTTTTCAAGGTCAAGGATATTGACGAAAGTTTCAGAATTTATACCACCCGTCCGGACACTCTTTTTGGCGTAACATTCATGGTTATGGCTCCGGAGCATCCGCTGCTTGACAAATATAAAGACCGCATTAAAAACTTTGACGCCGTTGAAGCTTACCGCGCCGAATGCGCAAAGAAAACCGAGTTTGAAAGAACTCAGCTTGTCAAGGATAAGACCGGTGTCCGCCTTGACGGTTTTTCCGCAATCAATCCGGTTAACGGAAAGGAAATTCCCGTTTTCATTTCAGACTACGTCATGATGGGTTACGGCACCGGCGCAATCATGGCCGTTCCGGCTCACGACCAGCGCGACTATGACTTTGCAAAGAAGTTCGGCGTTGATATCATTGAAGTCATCAAGGGCGGCGACATTAACGAAAAAGCCTATACCGGCGAGGGAGAGGTTGTCAATTCCGGCTTCCTCAACGGCTGCAGGCATAAGGAAGAAGCAATCGAAAAGATGCTCACCTTCCTTAAGGAAAAAGGCATTGGCGAAAAGGGCGTTCAGTATAAAATGAAAGACTGGGCGTTTAACCGCCAGCGCTATTGGGGTGAACCCATTCCCATTATATACTGCGAAAAATGCGGAATGGTGCCCGTACCGTATGATGAGCTTCCGCTGAAGCTGCCTGAGGTTCAGGACTTTAAACCTGGCTCTGACGGAGAAAGTCCGCTTGCAAAAATTGAGTCCTTTGTCAACTGCACCTGTCCCAAGTGCGGCGGAAAAGCAAGGCGTGAAACCGACACAATGCCGCAGTGGGCCGGCTCATCGTGGTATTTCCTGCGTTACATTGATCCGCATAACAGCGAACGCTTTGCCGATATGGATAAAATGCGTTACTGGGGACCTGTTGACTGGTATAACGGCGGAATGGAACACGTCACACGTCACCTTATCTATTCGCGTTTCTGGCATAAATTTCTCTATGACATCGGCGAAGTTCCGTTCCCGGAACCCTATGCAAAGCGCACTGCGCAGGGACTCATTCTCGGCCCGGACGGAGACAAAATGTCAAAATCCAAGGGCAATGTTGTTGACCCGAACGATGTTGTTGATGAATACGGCGCAGATGTTCTCAGAACATACGTCCTCTTTATGGGCGATTATGAAAAAGCTGCTCCGTGGTCTGAAAACAGCGTTAAGGGCTGCAAGCGCTTCATTGACAGAGTCTGGGGACTTCAGGACATTGTAAGCGATGAAAAAGGCTTTTCAAAAAAGCTTGAAAGCTCGTTCCATAAGACGATTAAAAAAGTTTCGAGCGACATTGAAAACCTCAAGTTCAATACTGCCATTGCTGCAATGATGACGCTCCTCAATGAAATTTATGCCGCAGGTTCAATTTCAAAAGCAGAACTCAGAACATTCCTTCTGCTGCTCAATCCTTTTGCTCCGCATGTTACTGAAGAGGTTAACGAGGTGCTTTCTCTCGGCTCAATGCTTGCTGTGAGCGAATGGCCGGACTTTGACGAGGCAAAATGTGCAGATGATACAATAGAAATTGCCGTTCAGGTCAACGGAAAGCTCAGGGGAAGAATCAACGTTCCGGCCGACATCTCCGAAGCTGATGCTGTTGCGTGCGCCAAGAAGGAAGAAAAGGTTGTGGCGGAAATTGAGGGTAAAAATATTATCAAAGAGCTTTATGTCAAGGGCAGACTGGTTAATATAGTTGCAAAATAAGCATCGTTTCAAAAAAATGCACTAATTGGTCGGTATTATTGCAAATAAACACTTGACAAGGTGAAAATGATATTGTATAATATTTGGCGTATCCTAAGTGGAAATATACCCCTGCTAAACAGGCGGAGGGAGGGAATTATAGATGAGTCAGGTTAAAGTTAAAGAAAACGAATCTCTTGACAGCGCTCTGAGACGTTTTAAAAGACAGACCTCGCGCGACGGAATCATTCAGGAAGTTCGCAAAAGAGAACATTATGAAAAGCCTTCCGTAGCAAGAAAAAAGAAGTCTGAGGCTGCTCGTAAGCGTAAATACAAGTAAAGC